>JBHJGR010000244.1:0-28316 GCA_050331615.1 Elainellaceae cyanobacterium | reverse complement strand
GTAGTAGCCCAGGGACTCTGGGGAACGGAAACAGCCTGTCAAGTCGGTCTGTCGGGGGTCTATGACCTAGACAAGTGGCGTGGGGCAGGAATACCCAATCGTGAGGTTGGGAAGCCCGCGCTGTACCCGTAGGGTCAGCGTCGGGAGGATGTCACGCACAGGTTACGGCTAGGAATCCTTGGGCGTTGAATCAAGATGGCTTAGGAGCATTAAGATAGAGGACGGGCTTTCTGCTGTCCCGTATATTCCGGTGACCTTTTATTAATTTATTGATAAGCGCGATATGAGCAGCTATTTTCGCCCCAACGTGGAGGCCATGACCGGGTATATTCCTGGCGAACAGCCCAAGCCAGGCACCCGCATCATCAAGCTCAACACGAACGAAAATCCTTATCCGCCCTCGCCCGAGGCTATGGCTGTGCTGCGGAATTTGGATAGCGAGTGGCTGCGGCGCTACCCGACGCCCTTTGCTGACGAGTTTCGCCGAGCCATCAGCGAGGTGCTGGCGGTGCCGATGGACTGGATTATAGTGGGCAACGGCAGTGATGAGATCCTAAACGTGATCATCCGTGCCTGTGCTGACGGACAGCGGCGGGTGGTGTATCCCACGCCTACCTATGTGCTGTATCACACCCTGGCGGAAATCCAGCCTGCGGAGGTGGTGGAGGTGCCCTATGGCGATCGCTACCAACTACCCATTGATGAGCTGGTGGCGGCAAACGGAGCCGTTACCTTCATCGCTTCTCCCAACAGTCCCTCGGGCCATGTGGTATCGACTGAGGACGTGCGCCAACTCGCCAGCCGCACATCAGGTATTGTGGTGGTGGACGAAGCCTACGTAGACTTTGCCGCGGAAACGGCCCTCTCCCTGGTACACGAGTTTGATAACGTGCTGATTAGCCGCACACTATCAAAGGGCTATTCCCTGGCAGGGCTGCGGCTGGGGTTCGGCATTGCTCAGCCCAGCTTGCTCAAGGGGTTGTTTAAAGTCAAAGACAGCTACAACGTAGACGCGATCGCCTGTGCTGTTGGGGCCGCCGCCATGCGGGACCAGACCTACAAGAACGAGTGCGCCAACCGGGTAAAAGCCAGCCGCACTAAGCTGGCGCAGGAATTGAAGCAGCTTGGCTTTCAGGTGCCCGACTCCCAGGCCAACTTCCTGTTCGTCACGCCGCCCCAGGGCAACGCCGAAGCTATCTACCTGGCGCTGAAGGAGCGGGGCATCCTGGTCCGCTACTTCAAGCAGCCCCGCCTGGCGGATAAGCTGCGGATTACGGTAGGCACAGACGATCAAAATCAGAGTCTGATCGAGGCTTTGATTCATTTAATTTAGCGCCTATCTGAAACTCGCCGGACTTTTGAGAATCAAAATCCCTACCGGGTTTGCAGATTGGTTTTAAGGCTGTACGGTAATGCTGATGATCGAAGTTGAGGTATCAAGCTAAGGCTATGTCTATGCTCTGGTCTGCGATCGCCCCCTTTCCCCACTGGCAGCGCTTTACCGCCAGGCTGGCAGGGCTGCTGCTGCTGCTGCTCACGGTAGCTGCCCTGGTATTGAGCTACGCCCTCCCGGCCCAAGCGTCCCTGACGGACGATCGCTACGACGGCAATATCTTTCCGCTCTATGCCGGCAACGGTTCCCTAGTGCCCCCCCGCCTGTCCCTGAAGCAGTCACTACAGCGCGAGAAGCCTACCTTGCTAGTGCTATACGCGGATGACAGCAAAGACTGTAAGGAATATGCCTCAGTGCTTTCCCAGCTTGATGCCTTCTATGGCAGAGCGGCAGATTTCATCTTTCTGCTGGCAGACTCGCTGCCGGTCAAGGAATCCTATGAGCCCACCGAGCCAGGCTACTACTTCAAGGGGTTTGTGCCTCAGACCGTGATCTTTGACCAGGGGGGCAAGGTCGTGCTCAATCGCACCGGGGTTACCTCCTTTGAAGCACTAGACGACGCTTTCCGTGAAGTTTTCAATCTCGTGCCTCGGTCTGAGTCGGTGGAGCGGCGGCGGCGACCCGTGAACGAAGTGAACACCGAGCTAGTACCTGAGGAAAAGTAGTTCCAGCTTGGCGCAAATACAGACGGCTTCTCAATATTTCCCCTGTTTTTGATGAAATAACGACAAATTCCGGAAATCCTCCGAGGGTACTCGAACTGCCGTCGGGATAGAATTACTTACGCGTAGAGACGACCAGCTTCAGGCTGTGCTCTCACGTCTCATCCTGGTGCGGTTGCGTTGCTTCTCCGCACCGCCAACTTTATGTCGCTGACGCCATGGGCAATGGAAACAGCACAACGCATCAAGCTTCCTGATTTAGAACAATCACTGCTTAACACGCTCCAGCAGGAAGGAATTTTCCCAACTTTACCCAAACTGCCACTGACGGTGCAGTGTGCACAGCAGCGAGAAATATTGCTGGTAATGATTGATCACGCCGCTGCTCCATCTCCAGAGCCATCGGCGATCGCACAAATCGTTCGGGCTCACCTACAGGAACTGGCAGCCCAGCCTGATCGTCATCCTCCCCTAGATGCATTTACTCATTCACCGTCATCCATGCTCCCCGTTTGTCTCTTTCTGCGAGTGCATGGCCAGTCGAAGCCCTATTGGTCCTCTCGTTGGGTGATCGCCACGGGCAGCGCCCCCGCTGATGCCAACCCGTCATCTCCGCTCCAGGCCGTTTCTAGCCAGTCTGCTGATCAGTCCCCCCAACCATCGGCAGCCGCACCAGCCGACGGGCCATCCAAACCGACGAGGAACGCAGCGGCGCAGCCAGGAACCGAACCATCAGCCCTCCCTCCACGGCGAACGGGTACCCGCTGGCGACAGCCGGCCCTAATTTCAGCGGCTTGCCTGGCGATCGCGGCAATAGGGGCCGGGATCTATGGTCTGACTCGCCCCTGCGTTCTCACAGAAACCTGCCCGATTATTGGCGAGGCGCAGACGCTCAATCAAACGGCCCGGTCCCTGCTTACCGCTCCCGATCCCACGCCCAAGGCGGCGATGACGGCTCATGAAAAGCTGATCGATGCCACCGATCAGCTCCGCCAAATTCCCTTTTGGTCATCCCACCACCAGCAGGCCCAGACCCTGCTGACCAATTACGAACAGCAGGCGGATGCCGTTGCTGCCGTTGTCTCGGCCCAGCGCAAGGGTCACGAGGCGGCCCAGGCGAGTCAAGATCCGCCCCATCCGCTGGAAACCTGGGAAGACATTCGGCAAATCTGGCAGGAGGCGATCGCCAGGCTGGTGGAAGTGCCGCCAGACACGGTCATCGCTGCCATCGCCCAGACGAAACTGGCAGAATATCAGGCCAACCTAGACCTGATCGAGCAGCGCATCGTTATGGAGCAGCAGGCTCAGAATCGGGTTCTGGAGGCGCGGCAGGCGGCTCACCTGGCAGAAACCCAGGAGGAAGTTGCCGATTCTCACGAAAGCTGGCAGTCAGCCGAATCAGCTTGGCAAATGGCCCTAGATCATCTAGCTGAGGTTCCTGCTGAAACTATGGCCTATGCCGAGGCCCAGCAACTGGTGGCGATTTACCGCCCCCGCCTGGCGGTGGCTAGCGAGCGGCGGCTCCATGAAGGCATTTCTGAAGATGCCTACAGCCAGGCCCTACAGTTGGCTAATCGGGCTTTGGTGTATGAGCAGGATGCCCAGTGGACCCAGGCCGTCACCTACTGGCGAGACGCTTTAGATTCGGTGGAGCAGGTGCCCCAGGACACGTCCTTCTACGACCAGGCCCGACCGCTGATCAGCTCCTATCACACCGCATTGGAGCGATCGCAACAGGGACTACGGCTAGCGCTGGTGCTCCAGTCAATGGGGGCAGATCTGGATCGGGTTTGCCGCATACCGCCAGAACTCTGTAGCTACACCTCGACGCCAGACAGCCTGCGGCTAGAGATTTCTGACAGCTATGGCCCGATCGTTGAACGGGCCATGGTGGCGGGGGGCTTCCTTCCCGAGACCAGCAGACCCGCCGAGCTGATCAACCGCATTAACTACCTACTGAGCTGGGTGGCCCAGGTCGGGGCAGACTCCCAGGTGCCGGTGGAGCTCTACCACGCCGATGGCTCGCTCTTTGGTACTTACAAGCCTGAGACTGCCGGGTTTGTTCAGCCCCAGTCGACCATCGCCGCCGAGCCGGTCAAGGCAGAGTAAGCTGGGCCGCGCTGTTGAAAAACTGGCGCTGGATGCCCCACACAACCAGCAGGATGGCCACCAGGTCGGTAAACGCCAGCATAAACATAATCAAGATCTGATACAGCGCCGCGTTGAAAGGACTTACGCCACTGAGGATTTGCCCAGTAATGATGCCCGGCAGGGTCACCAAACCCACCACCATCATGGAGTTAATGATGGGAATCATTCCGGCTCTAACGGCCTCCTTGCGGTAGAAAAGGCTGGCCTGCTGTGGCGATGCCCCGAGACTGAGGTGGGTCTCAATTTCGAGCTGGCTGGAGGTGAGTAGGCTCACCAGTCGTTCTCCGGCGATCGCCCCAGCATTCATCGCGTTTCCCAGCAAAATTCCGGCCAGGGGGATGACGTACTGGGGCTCGTACCAGGTATCGGGGCGAATCACCAGCAGATTAACGTAGCTGAGGGTGAGGGCGGTTACAAAGGCCAACGTGCCTCCCAACCAGGGCAGGAGGGGCAGCTTCTTGCTGATACGGTTGCGGGCTACCAGGGTCGCCACGCTCAGCATCACGGCGAGAACCGCTAGCACCGCCCAGGGACTTTCCAGGTCAAACACCACAGTGAGGAAGTAGCCCACCACCAGCAGTTGGACGGCAGTGCGCACGGTGGCGATCGCCAGGTTTCTGGTCAGCCCCAGATTCTGCCAGGTGGTGAGCCCCAGGGCGATCGCCATGAGGCCAAAAGCCCAGCCCAATCGGGTGATATCATTCAGTTCTATGAGTGGCTCCATACTCACCTGACCATTTATTTAAGGAGTGAAACAAAATTATTTTCCTGGGGCTATGCGCCCCCGGTGGAGGCGCATCCCCTCATAAGATGTAATTTGATTGTGATCGAGCACTTAGGCGATTTCTGGGAAAAATTCTACCCCCAATTAAACGGTCGGGGGGGGCAAATGGCCATTTGCCCCGACGTCATCGGGTAGGATCATCTTCAAAAATCTCCTTACGTCAGTAGGTAGCCATAAGTAAACGACGCTATGGTGGGGTACGTCCACCAGCAGGGGCTGCAGCCCACTAGCCTTGTTCATGGCCACATACTTAATCATCACCAAATCTGTCTACCGCTAATTTGTCAAGCCTGGTGTAAGCGAGTGAATTTTATCCCTCCCCTCGACCTTAAAACCCAATACAGCTCCATTCAGGACGAAGTCAGCGCTGCCGTCAATGAGGTGCTCTGCTCGGGGCGCTATATCAAAGGGCCAAGCGTTGAGCAATTTGAGCAGCAGTTTGCCCACTATGTCGGTACCGCTGCCTGCATCGCCTGCAACTCTGGTACGGATGCCCTCTACCTTGCTCTCCGGGCCTTCGGTATTGGCCATGGGGATGAGGTGATCACCACACCGTTCACCTTCATCGCCACGGCAGAAACGATCAGCGCGGTTGGGGCTACCCCCGTCTTTGTCGATATCGACCCCCACACCTTTAATCTGGATATTAGCCGGGTGGAGCCTGCGATTACCGATCGCACCCGCGCCATTATTCCCGTCCACCTGTTTGGCCAGCCGGTCGATATGACGGCCCTGATGGCGATCGCCCAAGCCCATAACCTCACTGTGATTGAAGATTGTGCCCAGGCCATTGGGGCCGAGTGGCAGGGGCAAAAGGTGGGCAGCATCGGCCATGCGGGCTGCTTTAGCTTCTACCCCACCAAGAACCTGGGAGCCTGTGGCGATGGCGGGGCCGTGACCACTCGGGATGAGGCGATCGCGCGCCGGGTCAGGGTGCTGGGCGACCACGGCAGAACAACCGGCTATGTCCATGAAGCCATTGGCATCAATAGTCGCCTAGACGCTATCCAGGCGGTGATTCTGTCCATCAAGCTCCGGTATCTAGACCGGTGGAACCAGCAGCGGCAGGCCATTGCCCATCGCTACGGCGATTTGCTGGGCCGGGTCCCTGGCATCACGCTACCCGTCTCTTCCCAGCAGGGTCAGCACGTCTGGCACCAGTACACGATTCGGCTACACCAGGCAGAAGCCAGTGGTTCGGGCTATCGCGATCGCATTCGTCAATATCTCAACCAGCGGGGGGTAGGCTCAATGGTTTACTACCCGGTACCGCTGCACCACCAGCCCGCCTACCGGCCATCCAGCGGCACGCTCAACGCCTACCCCGCTGCCGAACAGGCGGCGCAGGGCGTTCTCTCACTCCCCATGTTTCCTGAACTGACTCCCCAGCAGCAGGAAGCGATCGCCTATGCCTTAAAAGACGCACTCATCCAGGCAAATTAGCCAGGGACTACAGTTCTCAACTCAGCTATTGTGGGTGCGCCTCACTAGCTCTGTTTGTGCGCCTGGTTGACTGACAAATCTTACTCCCCCTCATCCCCCAACCTCTTCTCCTACGAGGGGCAAAGGGGAGCTGGAAAATTGACTGTCTGAGCGGGAAGTGTTACCTTTCTTAACAAAGCCCCTTTGGCCCAGGCTAGGGCAGTTGGCGTCAGCTCAGAATGGCTGCGGCGGCGTCAAACTGCTCCTCACTAGTACTGCTTTTGGCTATGTTTTTCGGTGGCGGGAGTGCGCTAGGATAAGGTCTGGATTCCGTGTTAAGTTAGTAGATGTTGTCCGTTTTCAGATGACAAACTTCGCAACTGGCAACGCACACCACAACGGTGTAGCTAGCAACGTACACCATGCTGGGACGGGTCACGTTGTGGGGCGCTGTTCTGCACCTAGAGATAACGTTGAAAGCGACACGGTCATTGCGCACCCCTCGGCATTTGATTATAAATTTTGCACAGCCATATTTGCTGAAGCGCTGGGATGCGTCATTGAAATGTTGAAAAGTTTCATCTTTGCTAAGGGAATGCCGGGAAACCGGCTGATTCCTCGATCATCGCTGATTCTCTAAGTTAACTTTTGATAGAAGCTATTGGGGCACGTCCTAAAATCTGACCACGTCAAGCTGGAGTTTGGAGGTATTCGCTTTTATGTCTATTCGTCTATACGTTGGTAACCTGCCAAAGGAGCTGGAGCGCCAAGAACTGGAAGCCGTCTTTTCCGAATTTGACGACTCCGTCAGCACCAAGCTGATTACTGACCGCAAAACCGGCAAATGTCGGGGGTTTGCCTTTGTCACGGTTAAAACCGACGAGCAAGCCGATCAGCTGATCGAAAAGTACAACGGCTTTGTCTTTAAAGACAATCCCCTGAAAGTTGAGAAAGCCCAGCCCCGGTCGAAAGGCAAGGGTGAAGAGGGTGGCACCGCTACCGCTGCCGCAAACCCAGCCAAGAAGAAGGGTAGCAGCAGCAAGTCGAAGCGCACCAGCGGTTCGTCTGATTCTCAAGCGGTACAGCCCGACCCCCGGTGGGCGCAGGAACTAGAAAAGCTTAAGGAGCTGCTGGCAGCTCAAGCAACCAATTCCTAGTTTCTCTGCAGTTCTCCGCTCTGGCGTTTGCGCCGCCCATTGGCTCAGGTTTCTGGTTAGGTATGGGGACGGCCTCTTACGACTACCCTAGTGGCCTAAATCCATCCACAGGTGCTTCTGGATGTCCTATCGGCATCCAAAGTGGGGACGCGGCATTTTGTAGACCGCCTTGGGATTGCTTCAAGGTCGTTTGCAAGGTGTTGGGTCCCCACAGCTCTTATGGCTCATTTATTTGTGGCGCTGGCGCTGGCGCGCTTAGAATCGCTCAGCTCGAGCAGGCTGGAAAGCGGCGAGATAGGGCCGCGATCGCCGGACAAATTTGCTTCTCCTCCAAGTTTTCGGGCTTATTCCAGCTAAACGGGGCCTGCTTTGCCGCCGCCAGCCACAGCAGACGCTTTGCGCGGGTCATCGCCACGTAAAGCAGCCGAAACTCCTCGGCGACCTTGAGCTGGTCAGCACGCTGCCAAGCCTGCTGCACATCGGGGATAGTGGGGTCGTGGTGAGTCGTCGCCCGAATTTGGGCACGGGCCACGTCCGCTAGATTGAAATCCCCCAAAAACTTTGCCTGAGGCGGCACCCATAGCCGCCCAGGAATTACGGCCTCGTGGAGAAACGGCAGGAAGACAAAGTCCCAGTCCAGCCCTTTGGCCTTGTGCATGGTCATGATGGTGAGCTGGCGGGGGCGCGTGTAGCGCGATTCGATGTCCTCCGTCTCCACGGGTTCAAACCGCTCAGACGCCACGATTTCGTCAAGGGCAGCGATCGCCGCGCTTAGGGACGGGTCAAAGGAGGTCTGCTGAGCTACCCGGTCGGCCAGCTTATCGAGGGTGGCAAGTTCTGCCTGGTTATACTGCAGCGTCAGCGCCAGAAAGGGAATGAGCTGATATTGAGGCAGCTCTAGCCTGGCCCGCAGCAGGCTGACGCAGTAGCGCCGGGCGGTGCGCCCAACATCGGGAAGCGGCGAGTCCAAAGGACCGGGGTAGAGAAACTGCTCGGGCTGACTGCTGAAGCGGTTGAAGTCTTGTCGGGTGATGAGCTGACGCTGGGCCAGGGTGGTGAGCACGGCCTTAAGGTAATCGGGAGAATGGGGCCGGTCGATGAACCGCAGCAGCGTGAGCATCTCGGCGGGAATGGACGACTGGCGATCGCGCCGCCCCACGTTGTAGATGGCAATGTCGTGCTCGGCTAGATTCACCGGGATGCGGTAGCGTTCGGGATGCTGCAGCAGGGTTTCCACAAACTGACCCTGCTTGTTCTCTCGGACGAGCACCGCTGCTGATGCTTGGGGATTGCGGGTGAAAAGGGCCAAGGTGCGCTGGGCGATGTGACTGACGGTGTGATAAACATCGGGGGGCTGATGAATTTCCAGCCCAGTCGCCTCGGGCTCTGGGTTAACGCCAGCGGTAGGGTCACCGTCAGCGACTGGAAAAATCTTTTGGGGTCGAAAGGGGTCTTCTAACAGGGAGTAGCTGCGATTCACCCACTCCACCAGAAAATTGGCGGCATCCATAATAACGGAAGCACTGCGCCCGGCCTGGTTCATTTCGGCCAGCCGGTTCTGATGCTGGCAGCGCTCGCAGAACCGCCGGAAATAGATGGGGTCAGCCGGAGTGAAAGTGGAGTTGATGGCCTGGTTGGGGTCGCCTACCCGCACTAGGTTGAGTGGAGCAGCGGCATCAGGCTGAGTGGCCAGAATTTCCAGCAGGGTGGACTGTAGCGGCGAAGAGTCCTGCGCTTCGTCCTCGAAGACGGCATAGACCTGAGACTGCCAGATTTGCCGAATCGTCTGGTCGCCAAGCACCCGCAGCGCTGCCAAAATCATATCGTCATAGTCCAGAAGGTTGCGCTGGTGCTTGAGCTGGCGATAGCGCTCGTATAGCCCGGCGGCGATCGCCAGTACGCTATAGTCCGGCCCGCTGCCCTCGCCATCGGGGGACAGACCGATGCGCTGCACCACGGTCTCGCTGATGCGGTAGAGGTCGGCAGGCTGTAGCCCCGAGCTTTTGGCTTCGTGGATGGCGGTCAGCGCCAGGCTGGGAAGCACTTCCGTCCGCAGAACCGACTGGCGACGCAGACGCTCAGTTTCTTCACCATCGAACTGCTGCCCTTCCAGCAGCGACTGATAGAGCCGAGGATAAGCGGCGACCCACTGCTCGACGCAGGTGCGAACTAGCCGATGGCTTTGATTAGGGGTGATGAGCGTCATCTGGTCGAGGGCCAGCCCCGACGCTTCGGTGTGGCGGGTGGCGATGTTGAGGGCCAGACCGTGCAGGGTGTATACCGCGAAGCCCGTAGGCGGTACCGCCAACTGGCGCAAATAGTAGCGAACTTTGGACTTGAGGTTGGTGGCTGCCGACCGGGTGAAGGTGACCAGGATGATCTGCTGGTCGGTGGAGAAGCTGAGGGTGTCGGGGTGCCAGTAGCGCTCGGCCAGCAGCAGGGCAGCGGCGATCGCCATCCCCGTAGACTTGCCAGACCCCGGTACGGCTGAAACCGCCAGCGGTCCGCTGCGCCAGTCCGCCAGCTGCTGCTGCCCCGGTCGCAGGGACTGACGGAGCTGCGCCAGCACGGAAGCTTTTTGATCAGATTTGGAACGGGCAATCTGATCCGCGGGTTGAGGGGCGGCGGTGGGAGATTGGGCAGCTTCCATCCGGATCTGGTGGACAGTGTCCTCCCAATTTAGCGTAATCGCTGCCCGGCGGCTATGGCGCTATTCCCACAGGCCCTGCTGCTGCCCTACGGTGAAGGAGCGGCTGGGGCCGACAACTGCCATGACGCGATCGCGCATCTCCACAGGCATCTGGTGCTTCCACTTGTTGCAGGCCGCCTTGGGGTCACGAAAGACGGTGAAGTAGCGATCGATGCCCACTTCTCCTCGCTGCGCCGGACTGGCTGAAGCCTGCAGGGTGCTTTCCTCGATGAACATTCTCGACTCGGCGGAGAGGGGCAATCCCAGGTGGCGAAAGATGCGCGCTGCCACCACCAGCGGCTGCTCCACCAAATCTTCATAGAGAACGAGAAGCCCGTTGGGCTGGGACTGGATCTGGTCGAGGGCAGCTTCCGTATCGATGCGCCACAGCAGGGCTTCCTGTTCGGCGGCAGACCGATCTTCGTGGCCTTGGAATTCGTCCATTAGATCAGGACGGCGCTGCTGAAGGATTTTTTGGAGGTACTGGCGGCGATCGCTGGGCATGAGCGACTGTTCCTGACCCCGTAGCATGGACCACACCACCGCACAGGGATGGCGCATCAGGTAGATCACAGGAATGTGGGGGACAAGCTTCGTCAATAAATGTACCAGGCCAATCTCTTTGAAAACTACAGGCGGCAGAGACTTGGGCGTGTAGCACTGACGAAACAGCCAGGCTCCCAGGGGAACTTTCCGGGCCAGAGGCCAGGTGAGCGATCGCCCAGCCGCCATGGGAGTGGTGTAGGATTTGGTGAAGAAAGGCGGCTTTTCAGCCAGGGGATGGGCCGGCAGCAGCGCGTGATAGATGGCATCAATGTCGGCGGTCGCTTCGGTGGAGTCGGGATTGGCAGCCGCCCGAATCTGGGGGTTCTGCTTGAGCCGGTGGAAGGGTTCAAAACGATAGGCCACTTCGGGGTGGCTAGACACGATTGCCCCTAGCCAGGTGGAACCGCTGCGGGCGCTACCAAACACCGCTCCGAGCCTTTGAGCTTGAGAAATCTGGGACATACTATCCTCACAGTTTAGACGAGCCAGTTAATCGATGCTGGAGCAACAGCCAGAAGAAGCGCGTGTCTTTGATCAGGTAGCGCTTATACAGGCGACCGGGCTCCTGAACCATGCGATACAGCCACTCCACACCGAGGTTGCTGACCCACTTGGGAGCCCGACGCCGACTGCCCGCCTCAAAGTCGAGGGTGGCCCCTAAGGCAAAGAAGAGTCGAATTCGGTCAAACCGATCTTTGTATCGACAAATCCACTGCTCTTGCTTGGGAGCCCCGACCCCAACCGCTAGCACCGTGGCGTTGGATCGGTTGATTCTTGCAACAATCGACTCGCACTCGTCCGCATGGGTTTCAAAGCCAAAGGAAGGAGAGTGGGCACCCACCACCATTTCACGCCCCACTTTGTCATTGATGCGCTCTCTGGCCCGTTGGGCCACCCCTTCTTTGCCTCCTAACAGAAAAATCCGCACGTCTTCGTCGTGGCGGTAATTGTGATAGAAGGCCGGAAATAGATCCGAGCCGGAGATCTTTTCCCGAATGGGAGTACCCAGAAAACGCGACGCATACATCAAAATTTGGCTGTCGCAGGTGCGGTGGGTGGCGATCGCATACGCCTCCCGAAACTGAGGATTTTGGTTCAACTCAATAATATGGTCCACGTTAGGGGTGAACACAATTCCCCCCGATTTCAACTGGGCCAGCAGGTCTTGAATAAGCAAATTATCAATAGGAACGCCCAAAATATCGACCTGCTGGGGCAGTACCGGTACTTGATAATCATCGGATTCAACTTTGTCTATTCCAGCAGTTTGACTAGCAGAATTGACAAAATCGTCCCGGTTTCTTTGCCTAAAAACCATAAGCCTCTCAAGTAAAAGGTCAACTCGACAGGGTTTGCGCAACCTTTCACCTCATCAGAGACAAACCCATGGCTTTTAGATTATCCGAACTAGAGGCCGCCCATATCCCGCAGTTGAAAGAGAACTGCTCTGACTTTGGAATGAACGAAAATTCAGGCAGGATGAACAGGGTATCTCTAATTGGTTAGTAACTTTGAGAGAGGAGCCGGGCGATCGCCCAAGCATGAGTGCTTGAGCAATTTTTTTATATTGTCTTTGAGATATTGTCTTTGGGTGCGCTCTCCGCGAGGGGTACACCCCAAAGAAAATAATTTTGTTTAAGTAGGTGGTTATAGGTAAACGTAGCTATGGTGGGGTACGCCCTCATGCAGGGCGGGGGGCGCATCCCACTGGCTTTTATTTATGGCCATGTACTTACAGCACTTTTCAGATGCATGAGGTACAGATTTTTTATTGGAAGCCGCACGCTGCGAGGCTTCCAACAAAAAATCTGATTCCATCAAAGCGCAAAGCGCTGTAAGTACTATAAATATTGCGAACTCTTGCCTGATTTCTTGAGTTGATGCCCCTTCCTGTCTACAATGTGGAAACGATTTGAATAACTAATTGCAGGTGCGCCCGTCTCTCATCGGATGGTTCTTGACTAGAAGAGTGTTGATTGGATGGAGCTAATTTCGCCCTAGTTATTTAATCGCCATTGATTGTTGCTACCCAAATTATCGTCACTAAGCAGGAGGGACCATGGCAGCTCGTCCAATTATTCTGGGCATCGTAGGAGACAGCGCGGCGGGGAAAACCACCCTGACCCGAGGGGTAGCCCAGATTCTGGGCGAAGACACGGTCACCATCATCTGCACCGACGACTACCACCGCTACGATCGCAAGCAGCGGGCCGAGCTAGGAATTTCTGCCCTGCATCCTGACTGCAACTACCTAGACATTATCCAGCAGCACCTATCGCTATTGCGCACCGGCCAGCCGATCCTCAAGCCCATCTACAACCACTCAACCGGCACGTTTGATCCGCCCGAGTATATTAAACCCAACCGCTTTGTCATCGTGGAAGGGCTGCTGGGCTACTCCACCCGAGGCATGCGAGATACCTACGATGTCAAGGTCTATCTGGCCCCTCCCGAGTCCCTGCGCACCGAGTGGAAAGTACGGCGCGATACCCGCAAGCGGGGTTATCACCCCGATCAGGTGGTGGAGCAGCTGCGGCGGCGCGAGCCAGACTCGGACGCATTTATTCGGCCACAGCGGCAGTGGGCCGACGTCGTGGTCTCGTTCTATCCCTCCGATGATGACTCCGAGCAGAGCGAAGTTTTGCTCAATGCTCGGCTAATTTTGCGCCCCACGATTCCCCACCCCGACTTCACCCACATCCTCGCCCCCGATGGCAACCATCTTGGTGAAGCCATTCGCCTCGGGCTCGATCGGGACATGGGCAAGCCCGTCGATGTCCTAGAAATTGATGGCCACGCCACTAGCGAGCAGGTGAAAGAGCTGGAGCATGTGCTGTGCAACGAGGTGCCTTACCTCGGCCAGTTTTGCAGCCTGGAGGGCAACGAAAACCTGGGTAAGGTGATCGGCACCACCGGGGAAACCCTGCAAAGCTATCCCCTAGCGCTTACCCAGCTTCTAATCACTTACCACATGCTAAAGGCAGCTAATTTCACGAGCTAGGTTCTGCAGGTAGCATCGAGTCAGGAGCGACAATCGGTAGGGGCAAACGGCCATTTTCCTCAGATATCCCCACACATCTTTTGGCGGTGTGTCCCCTAGCAGAGGGCGCACTCCCAGAAAACAGTTTTGTTTAACTAAGTCGGTCGGCACAATTAAATTCAGGTTAGAAAACCGGGGGAGCCCTCCGGTTTTCTAACCTTCGTTTTTCAACGCAGTTCTACTTATTTAGGAAGAGCAGTGGGGCGGCGAGGAAAGCTCTAGATTTTCTTCTTCGGGATAGTGCTTGAGGCGATGCCCCTGAACCTGCCAGTGCCGCCAGGAGGTTGAGCTGCGGATGGCTAACCAGAGGAGCACTAGCGCCATCAGTCCGCCCTGTCGAGGCGCACCAAACGCCATAAAGATGAGCAAGACGCAAAGCCCGTCCTGAATAAAGACGTACCAGGTGGGAAGCCCCCGGAGGCGATAGAACCAGCCAACCTGAACGAGATGGAGCACGAGGGAAAGCAGCCCGCCCACCAGCCCCAGGAGCCACAAAGTAGCGATAGGTAGGTCGGCGGCTTGGGCAATGACGGCAATACTGGCGATCGCCCCAATAAACGGGCTCACTAGCAGCTCCAGAATTTGCACCAGCCGCCGCCCCAGCCGCTCTTTTAAGACCAGAATTTCAAAGATAGACCCGCTCAACAGAATGCCGAACAGCAGCGGTGACGACAGGTGGGACAGGATGGGCACATGCTGCCAGAGATCAGTCCCGGAGAGCAGACCGATCAGCAGCAGGGGGAGCATCACCCGCATCCCCACCGCAGCCGATGCAGAAAGGGCGGCAAGAAGTTCAACCATAGGTATCAGGCAGTTCAGAAGGATGCAGCATGGCGAACAGGCTCAGAGGGGCAAGGGTGGAACAGGAGTGTTGACGAATTTCACGAGAGTCGGTTCGGTCGGCTAGGCAGATTTAGCTAAGCCAGGGGGTCAGTCAATCGATGAAAGACTTGGAGAACAGCGCCGTTGCCCAATGGAACGCTACTTCTTTAGTGTAGAAGAAGAATTGAATCGGGGATGGGGGCGATCGCCACATATTTGTCAGAGATTTTTTACGAAGAATCGGGCGGCGATGGTGGCGCGTGACCCTAGATGGTGAGCAAAACAGACGGATCAGATCAATCTATAGATATCAATTTAAGGATCAATTTATTAGGAGGCAGAGAATTTAGAACGCCCCAGGCAGGATTCGAACCTGCGACCGGCTGCTTAGAAGGCAGATGCTCTATCCACTGAGCTACTGGAGCAGGGCGATGACACTGGGCGATGGGCAGGTGCAGGCTTGAGGCTGCTGTTACCATGGTGCCCACGGGACTCGCGAAAATTACTCAGACGGTTCTTAAAGCATAGAGATTGGGAAAACTAAACGCAGCACTTTTACGGATAGACCCGGATAGGGATGTCCCCATTTCAGCCACCCGAGCTGTGGCCATGGCACGACCACCAGCACTAGATCAGCCTCCCCAACTGGGATCAGGCTCTCCGAGAATCTATCTCTAAGCCCCTGTATACTATCCAAGCCCCTATATACTATCAGGGTTAGCACAATATCAGCCTAGCTGGACCAGGTCATCAAAATTGGATGCCGGGCGATCGCCCTTTCCCCGCCCGTTTTGTTTATCATCAGCCTCGATAGGAGTCAGTTGGCAGTGCCATGTTTATCTTAAAACGGCAGGATGTTGAAATCTCCAGTATTCAGCACCCAAAGCGGGATCAAAAGGTCCCGATTCTAACCTATCAGGGGCAAACATTTCGGCTCATCAGCGTTTTCAGCGCCACTCAAGAAGACGAGGCGAGAACATTTTGGCGCGACCTCACTGATAACCGTGGCAAGGCTTGTGTGCTTCTGGAGGAGCCCGAACGGTATAGCGTGTGGGGCAAGGTGCGGCTCACCCACCTAACGGGCAGCGAGTCTGAGGGTCGGGAAGACGATGCCGATATTGCGCCAGCCTTCATCCAGGCATCCCTGCTGCTGCTTCAAGCCGTTTACATTGATATTGAAGACCTACTGGGGGCGCGACAGCTCAGCCTCTTTGAGAAGGAAATTATGGAAGTTTTTCAGCGGTGGCGCTTTCCCAAGGCAGAATCCCCCGGCGATATCAACCAGTTGCTCACAATTGACCCGCTGGCAACCCTGCAAATGCCCCCCTGGGAGGAGCACCACCTAAACACGCTGCTCCAGGAGCTATATCGCATCGGTAAAGACCACTTTGGCAACGCCAACTTCACTGGACGGGTGATGGATGCGCTACAGGATATGCCGGACAGCGATCGCCGCCATTTTCTCACCTGGCTGCAGCAGTCCCCAACGGGCAAAGTGTGGCAGTAACTCGCCAGTCCGGCTCCGCCAGCGTATTATAAGTTTTGTGTGGAAAGCGCCATTTGAGCCGCTGCACTACAGAGAAATGGGATGCATAGGGGTATATTGCCAGCATATTAAGTGAGTGGTCACAATTAAACGAAGCTATCGTCGGGGTGCGCCCCCTGCTAGCTTTATTAATGTCTAGATCCTAAAAAGAACAATGACTGCTCGGCACTGGCTAAGTATTCAACCTCCCCAGCGATTAGGAGCGGTCGTGATGGTTACAACTCACCCATCCGACTCCTAGAATCTAGCTGAAAGAGTTGCGCCAGTTGATGATGCATCTGCATGAGGACCTGAGCTGTGAATAAGAACCCCTCGAAGTCAAGCTCTCTGATATCTGTTCAAACCGTTATTGCCGCCGCGATCGCCTGGGGCTTCATCTCCCTGTTAATTTTCTTACTCGGTAGCCCGATTACGCCCCGCCCCCAGTGGTATGGCATCACGACCTATGTTCTAGAAAATACGGCCATGCTCGCGGCGGCGCTTCTGTGCTTTCGAAATTGGAAAAGTCCACAAATTGTCAGTGGCAGGCTAGTCTGGCTTTTGTTCGGCCTAGGAATTTCATCTTATTTTCTGGGCAATATTCTGCTGGGATGGTGGGAACTGGTTTGGGGGCTCTCCCCAGACGTGTCGCCTGCCGACCTGTTTTACCTGCTGACCTACCTGCTGCTGGGTACTGGGATGCTCCTGGCGGTGATTTCCAAGCGCCTCAACCTCACGCCGCTACAGTGGCTAATCGTTGCGGGCATCGCTGTATTTGGCACCCTCCTGGCCTATTTCATTTCCTACGCCGGGGGTGAAGAGGTCGCCGCCACTCCCAATTCCTATCGGGCATCTTCACCAGCCGCAGTGGTTCTGGTGTCTGATCCGCCAGTGTCCCATAATTCGGGCGCATTAGGGGCGATCGCTCCCATCTCCCATCCCCCCCAGGGCGGTATGCCCGTTCGCTATCAGCCGCTTGAGTCGGTAGTTGCTAGCTATAGCAGCGAATTTTGGCTGGCAACTGCTCCACCCGCCGATCCTGCAGCGGGCACTGCCCCCGCGACCGAGCCCGTCTCGCCTGAGGCGGTACCTGCCACGCCGGAAATAGAGGCGGCCACAGAGCCCGTTGGCGAGGCCAGTAACGCCCCTCAATGGGTGGTGGCTCTCGACAATTCGCTGGCACCTTTGGCAGGTCCAGTTGGCCTGCTTTACGTCGTGGGCGACATTTTCCTTCTGGTGATGGCAACTACGCTCCTGCTAGCATTTTGGGGCGGTCGATTTTCCCAGTCCTGGCGATTTATTGCAGCGGCGGCGTTCTCCTTTTACATCGCTGATATGTGGTTTGCCTATGCCATCGAGCGGATTGAAAACTACGAGACGGGTGCCCTTCCGGAGGTATTTTGGATTTTCAGCGGAGTGCTGTTTGGCGTTGGTGCAGTACTAGAATATGACCTGTCAACCCGCTCTCGCCGAGGGGCACGGCGGCGTGGTGCTTAGCTCGCTTTTCGAGCCAGCGTTAAGTATCTGGACATCAGTAAAGCCAGTGGGGTGCGCCCCGCCGGGGGGTGCATCCCACCATAGCGTCGTTTATTTATGGCTACCTGCTTAGCCGGATGGATAGCGCGTACACCTGTTAGTATTGAGTTCCGGGCCGAGTCTGGTGCTGCTTACAGGCGGGTATTTTATGGCTTCTAGACGACTAACTAATTCTGAAAAGAAAGAAATTCTCAGTCTATATCGCAATCCAGAAGAAACGACGTCAACCCTGGCGAGTCGATACGGAGTGAGCAATAGCACCATCAGCCGCATTCTGAAAAATGGGCTAGAGGCTGATGACTATGAGGCCCTGGTGCAGCAAAAGCGTTCTGGGGTGCCCAAGCCCCAACCCAGTGCCGCCCCTAATCCTGCTGCCGAGTCTCTGTCTGAGGGTACGGCAGCCCGCACCTCCGTTGCTCCGGTGGAAGACATCTTCGCTGGGGATATTACTGCCGACGAAGCCGCCGACCAAGAGGATGAGGAGTCACCCAATCAAGATTTTGAAGGCAAGCCGCAGCCCAGACGGCGACGGCGGCGATCGCACCCTGCCGTTCTCGATACCGTCACAGATACAGATGACGTTGCCGAGCCGATACCGACTGCGCCCAAACCTCCGCCAGTTAAGATATCCAAGGCTAATCCCGTCGTCAGCGCCAGCGTCGATGACTTTGCTCCCAGGGCAGACGATGAGGATTGGTTTCCTGCATCAGAGCCCTATGGGGAAGCTGACGAAGAGGAGGATTACCACGAGCACGAGGGCGGTTTGGCCCATCCCTTTGAGGATGAAATGCTCGATGGGGATGAGGACGACGACGACGATTTTGACGACCTAGAGGACGACGACGGCCTAGACGATGAGGGGGCGATCGCCGACCGGGACGAGGAGTTTCGCCAGCTCCAGTTCCAGGCGGAGAATTTTCTCAGCGTACTGCCCTTCTCGGAGGCCCAGCTACCCAAAACCTGCTATCTAGTCATTGACCGAGCCGCCGAGCTGATTACTCGTCCCCTGAGTGATTTTACGGAGTTGGGACATGTCCCTTCCGATGATGAGCAGGCAAAGACGCTGCCGATTTTCGATAATCACCGAGTCGCCAAACGCTTCTCCAATCGGCGCACCCAGCGCATTATCAAGGTGCCGGATAGCCACCTGCTGCAGAAGACCACATCCTACCTGCAGGCGAAGGGAATCACCCGGCTCCTGTTTGACGGCCAGGTCTATTCCCTAGTGGAGTAAGTGCTCAAGCGCAGTCAATTACAACCGATGGGGTGTGCGCCGCCTCAGCGCAGGTCGCTCCTCTAGAGGAGGCCCACGAAATGCAGCGGTCCGTGCCCGCTGATCAGCTCTACCAGCAGAGCGATGAAGCCCAGCATGGCCAGCCGACCGTTCCACACTTCCGCTGCAGTGGTCATGCCCCACTCCCACTTTTCCTGGGGGTACATCTTCGTTTTGCGGGGTGGCCGGATGACGTCCAGCAGACTCCGCCTGGGCGACTCCAGCGCGTCCATCACCAGGTTGGCCAACTCGTCGATAAACACAGGATGGGTATTGAGGGCGGGGACGCGACGGAAGTGCTCAATGCCCGCTTCCTCTGCAATCTCCCGATACTCCATGTCAATTTCCTGGAGCGTCTCAATATGCTCGGAGACAAAGCTAATCGGCACCACTACCAGCGTGTTGACCCCCTCAGCAGCTAAGTCCTGAATGGCATCTTCGGTGTAGGGCTTCAGCCACTCCACCGGACCGACACGGCTCTGATAGGCGAGGGTATGGGAGTTAGGGCGATCGAGGGTTTTCATGATCAGGTCAACGCACGCCTCGATTTCGCGCTGGTAGGGATCACCCGCTTCCTCTACGTAGCTCAGGGGAACGCCGTGGGCGCTGAAAAACACGTGGGCGCTGTCAGGGTCGTCAAGCTGGTCAAGCTCTTGGGCAATGAGCTGGGCCATGGCCTGGAGGTAGCCGGGGCGATCGTACCAGGAGGTGATGACGGTGTGATCAATCGCTTGCAGGGCGGCGTCATCCTGCCAAATTTGCTCTAGCAGACGAAAGCTGGAGCCGCTGGTGCTGATAGAAAATTGGGGATAGAGGGGGAGGATGACCAGGTGCTCGATGCCGTCGCGCTTAATCCGGGCGATCGCCTCTTCGGTGAAGGGATACCAGTAGCGCATGCCGATATAAACTTGGGCGTCTTGGCCCCGATGCTCAAGGGCAGCCTGGAGGGCGCTGGCCTGCTCTTCGGTGATGTGCCGTAGGGGAGAGCCGCCGCCTATTTGACGGTAGTTTTCTTTGGACTTGCGGGCACGGGTCGTCGAAATCAGCCAAGCCAGCGGTTTTTGCAGCCAGGTCGCCGGCAGTCGGATAATCTCAGGATCGGAAAATAGGTTAAACAGGAAGGGACGAACGTCTTCTAACTGTTCGGGTCCGCCCAAATTGAGTAACAAAATACCGACACGACCTGAAGTGACCACAGCTTTCCTCGTTCCTTAATATCTTTTACTTATTGTAACGATAGTTTTTCTTAAACTCATGCCTTTCTCGAAACTGGCGATCGCCTCGGCTGTTGTCGATAGGGACTGACCGTACAGGAGGGTGCGATCGCAGCCAATTGCCAATTTGGCCATATACCAAGGATATATGCGTCTGCTGGCGGTGCCGAGCAGGGCTAAACCGGTTTACCTAATCAATCTGTTAAGCATTGCTAAACAGAAAATGCAGATCAGCCAAAAATTGAGCATCATCTTTCTTACCATCTTAAATCGTTAAACTTCCATTAAAACCTCCTAGCGACACTTGATCTGCCATGTCAGGCCAAACCCCAATCGATGCCCGCATCCAGTCGGCAAATCGACGACTCAAAGCCGCCCAGCTTGGGCTCCAGCTCGAACGGCGGGGCCAAAAGCTAAGTCTACGGGGAACCCTGCCGCCGCGGCCCGATCGCCATCGGCTCAAGCCCCACCAGCAGCGCCTCAGCCTGGGGTTACCGGCAACGCCAGCGGGGGTGAAACAGGCCGAGCAGCAGGCCAAGATCATCGCTGCTCAGCTCATTCAGAATACATTTGACTGGCGGGACTATCTGCCGATTGCGGGGGGGCAACGCCTCAGCGAGATGGATTTGGCCCAAAAGATTGACGCCTTTCGCCAGGATTTTTTCAGCCAGCCCCGGCGACTAGAGGTGCCCGCCTCTGCTCAAGCCACCTGGGAAACGGCTTATCTGCCCTATCTGCGCAAACTGGAGGCGATCGCCCAAGCATCCCCCCGCCTGGATCTAGTGGAAGCCATCTATCAGACCCTTGAGGCTACACCGGCCAACGCCCGCAGTCGCCAGGTTTGCTGCACGGCCCTCGGCGCATTTGCGGCCTTCCTCCGCCTAGACCTGCCCACGGATTTGAAGACCTACTGGGGCACTTACAGCGCCAGCCGCACTCGTCCACGCCAGCTCCCCTCCGATGAGGAAATTGTGACGGTTTACCACACTATTCCCAACCCCGCGTGGCGGTTCGTCTACGGCATGATGGCAACCTACGGTCTGCGCAATCACGAGGTTTTTTTCTGTGACTACAGTCGTCTGCGGCAGGGGCATCCGGAGGCCACGGTGGATGTGCTCGAAACGACTAAAACGGGCGATCGCGAAGTCTGGCCCTTCTACCCAGAATGGGTGCAGCAGTTTCAGCTCACGGAAGTGATGCTACCCGACCTGACCACCGACCTCAGCCAGACCACCCTGCAGCGCATCGGGCAAAAGGTCAGCAGCCAGCTCCGGCGCTACGGTCTGCCCTTTGCTCCCTATAACTTACGGCATGCTTGGGCGGTTCGCACGATCCACTTTGGCCTACCCGACACCATCGCAGCTCAGATGATGGGGCACTCGGTCGCCATTCATACTCGCACCTACCATCGCTGGCTGACTCGGCGTGACCAAAAGCAGGCGGTAGCCACTGCCCTCAGCCACCACGCCCCCCAGGCTCCATCGATTTTCTAAAAATTCGGTCGCTCGAGGGATGTCAATATCCTGAAAATAGACCTTGATGAGAAGGGAGCAAAGTTGCCCAGGTGACGGCTAAGGGAACAGCAAATAATGGCAGATTTTCAAGAAACTTCAGTTGGGTTCAATCAACTTCTTGCTGCCCTGCCACCAACTGACTACCAAGAGATCAAGCCGTCCTTGGAGACTGTTTCGCTGCAGATGGGGGAAATTTTGTGTGAACCCCATGACCCCATTGACTACGTCTATTTTCCGCTGCAGGCAATGATTTCTTTGCTGGCTGTCATGGAGGATGGCACGACGACAGAAGTTGGCATCATCGGCAATACTGGCATGCTCGGCTACTCGGTGTATTTGGCGGATGGGATTGCCGATCGCCGCGCTGTTGTGCAGATTGCTGGTGCAGCGATACGCATGAAAGCGGATGTGCTGCGGGCCGAGTTTGACCAAAAGGTGGCGCTCAGGCAACTCCTGTTGGGCTACACTAAGGCGTTTATCCATCAAGTTAGCCAAACGGCGGCCTGCTATCGCCTCCACTCGATCGAGCAGCGCCTCGCTCGCTGGCTAGCAATGGCGTCAGACTACCAGCAGACCGAGGAGCTGAAGCTGACCCAGGAGTTTTTGGCAACCATGCTGGGGACTCGTAGGGCCAGCATTACCACCGCGGCAAGTTCACTCCAAAAGGCTCATCTGATCCGCTATAGCCGAGGACACATTGTGGTGCTAGACCCGGTTAGGCTGCGGTTAGCTGCCTGCGAATGCTATCGCTCCATTCAGTTAGAGTATCATCGGCTTACTCCCAACTTGGAACAGATGCTGCGATCGCCGCAGGATGAGCCATAGATACGGGCTTAAGATTTTGTTACCTTAGAACACGCTTCTTTACGATCGCCTTAAGAGAAACCAAGGATGTTCCAATTTTGGTCGATGCCCCGCCACAATAGAGGTCAAGATCTGTGGGGAGACCATCGGACAGATACGAGGCCCTAAGGCCGTCTCTCCACAGCTAGCTCAAATACCCGCGAGGCGATCGCCCCATGCAAAATAACCGCCTCATTCCTGGCAGAGCACCCCATGCCGCATCCCAATTGGGGTTTGTGGTGCCCATGGGCGATCGCGCCCACGCCTCAGCTCCCTGCGACTGGCTCGACCAGATCCAGATGGCTCTGGCGCTAGCCAATGAGTCCCTGCTGCGGTCCCTGCTCACAGACTGCACCCCGCCCCTGCTGCCCGCTCATCGCGTCGGGGCCGTCTCCTCGATGGTGGGGGTGCCCATCGAGGCCACGGAGGCCGCCGATAGCGTTCTACAGGTTGAGGTCATCCATAGCGTCCTCGCCGATCCCCAGTCGCAGGTTGAGCAGTGGGTCAGCGGCTCCCGCTGCGCAGGCGGCTCCCAGCCTGATCCTCGCTGCATGGAGCGAGAATACTCCCGCCTGACCCAGTGCGAGTCCGAGCTACACACCCTGGGACGAGGTCTGCCCGTGGCTGATGCGATCGCCCTCCTCAGTCACGCCGGATTCTCGTCCCCTGCCATTCGCGACATCCTCTCTCTGCCGTTTGACGGCTGGCACAAGTCCTGGTGGTATATGCCCGACGAAGCCCAGCGCTTCACCATTCCATTCCGCCGGTTTATACGCACCCGCCGCCTGGCAGACGGCACCGTCACGCTCCAGTACAAAGACTTTTTTGCCCACACCAAGCCCTGCTGCTTTAGCAGCCAGGTCCAGCAGGTGCTGATCGATGTGCAGGTAGAGCCGACCAGCTTTACCCACACCCTGCGGCGCATCAACTATCGGCGCGACCGACTAGGGATTGCCGCAGTCATGCTGGTGTGCGATCGCGTATCTGAAATAGAGGCGCGGGGCTACATCAACCAGGGAGTGCATTTGTTCTCAGCATCGGCGATCGCGGTCCCAAGTCGGGCAGACTGCACTCGCTGCCTCAATCATGGCTGCCCAATGCAGGGTAATCCAGATTCACCCGTCCTCACCTGTCACCGCTTTAAGCCGGGATACGATGACGGGCGCTAGATGGACTCCTCCAGGGAGTTGCCGCCCTGGGTAGCATAATTCAAAATCTCGCGCACCACGCCGCTCTTGCCGCGACAGTTGAGCTGAAGTACGTCTCCGGCCAGCGAGCCAGCATCTTTGAGGCTAAAGACAATTTCCGTCAGCCGATGGCTCATGTAGCCCGTAATCAGCACCACCAAGTTGCAGCGGCAAATTTTTGACTTGACGCGGGTGCGATTGGTATTTGACTCAGTAATCCGGGGAATTTCGACCCAGTACTTGAGGCCGTGGTGGGTCCGCAGCTCCTGAATGACGCCTCGGCGCGTCGAGGGGTGACCGCCCACCAGGGCCAGCCGCAAGCTGGACAGGTCAACCTTTGACAGAATCGCGGAAACCGCTTCGGAGGTATCCGCCTCCGTCTCGGCGTCGGGCTCGACCTCGGGGCTGGCAGCACCTGTATCGGCATCGCCGTTGGTTGGGGTGGTGAGGGTTACCGACACTAGCGGCAGGTCAGCGGCGATCGCCCCCGGATCAGCGCTGGCCACCTCCCCGTCGGCATCGGCTTGGCTGACAGGCTCGTCTACCGGAGCCGTGGCCTGCTCTAGCTGTTCTTCCAGCAGCCAAACCTGCATTTGCAGCTCGTCTCGCTCTCGCCGCAGCTGGTCAGCAACTCGCTTCAGGTCTGCAATTTCTACGTCGGTGTACTGCACCAGCTCGCGAATTTCGGAGCGCAGGCGATCGCGTTCTGCCTGCACCGACATCAGCATCATTTCTAGGGACTGAACCCGTCGGCGGCCTTTTTTGCCGCTAAACCCTTCGACAGCCTGCACGATCAGCTGCGACAGCGGGTTAACAATCGCTCGACGCCACTCTGGTCGGAACCGCTTCATACCGACTCCCTCCTATGGAATTGCCTGCGAAACAGGCGTCGCCATTGCCATGCCCTAGCAGAATGCCAGTTTGGCAGCCTGAGTTCTGCCTGTCATTGGACTTGGGCTTCTAAGTTAGACGGTTTCCCAATCAAACCATGAATAAAGTGTATTCGCAAACACCCCTTTTGGCTAATAATTGCCCGCAGGTTGAGGTACCTCGGAAGACATACCCCCGCTGGTTCTGACCTACGGTCAAGATGGGTCAAAGCTTCATGAGCTGCTGGCGGCGTTGCCGTACCTTGCTAGGGTCAACCGTGACCACCACTTCATCGAGAGGGAGCGATCGCACTGTATTGTCGGTCACTTTCACCTGGTAAACCTGCTGCTGGGAAAGATCTAGCGCCGTTAGCCAACCGCTTTTGGGATGATAGGCCCCTGTGTCGATGTCGAGCCAACCCGCTCCCCGAGCAATCATGCCGGGTGCGACGCCAGGCAGGGTGAAGGTAATGGTGTGCCCGGTAATAATGAGCTTATCGGGGAAATAGGGTTCAGGGGCGCTGTGGAAGACTTCGCGAATCCAGCACAGCTCTTGGGGCGTATGTTCGGCAATCGGCAATTTGGGGTGCATCCCGGCATGCACCAGCCAAACGTCCCCCAAATCAAGGTAAAGGGGGAAGGTGCGGATCCAGTCGAGGTGCTCTAGCAAGCATCCGGGACGGTCGTAGCTGGCAACGGTGGTCTGTCCGCCGCTGAATAGCCAGGCCTGCAGAGCTGCCGCACTGGCCCGACCACCGGGGAAGGCTTCCAGCAACATTTGTTCATGATTTCCCAGGAGGCTGACATAGCCACTTTGACGGACAAATTCCAGCACCTGGGCGCTCTGGGGTCCTCGATCGATGAGGTCGCCGAGAAAGTAGACCTGGTCGGCAGCAGCAGGGGCGATCGCTTCCATCACCTGCATGAGAGCATCATAGTGCCCGTGCACATCGCCAATCACAATCTGGCGATTCTGATTCTGTTCCAGTGAGCTAGCTACGGAGCTTTGGTTTCGTGTCACGCCATTCCAGTAGAATTCAATACTTACGCTTCAATACTTACGCTTCAATACCGATGCTATTGAGGAAGGGGGTCAGTCTGTCGCTGTTCCCAAATTCGCTGCAGTTCTAGAGCTGGTCATTTCGGCCTCCCCCATAGCTCAAGTGCTGTTGATTTACCTCTTCCCCCTACTCACTCCATTATGCCCAACTCTGCAAAGGACTCTAGTCATAGAAAAAAGATATGGCAAACCTTAACCCAAGGTTTACACAAGAATGCTAGATGCAGGGCCATCAATAAAGCTCCATCAGTTGCGGATTGGGGACTGAATGTCCCGTCGCGCAAGCATCCTGCTTGCTTGCATGGTCCCGCCAAAGCTGGAAGCCAGCGCGACTTAGGATAACTCATATCAGACGTGGCTGATCAGCACTCCCCCATGACGTTCCGTTAGGAAACCGCTACTGGCTCAACGCCCGCAGAAAGTCCTGCAGACCCGACAGGATGCCTTTGCGGGGACGCGAGACCGGAGCCGAAGCCGTTTCGCCAGGGGTGGACTCATCGCCGATGAGCATCCGCTCAATCTCCTCAGAGGTGGGGCGCTGGGCCTGTTCGCCCGCTAGCTCGTAGTCTCCCTCCGTTTCTCGCCACACCTGCCAGGGAGAGGGATAGCAGCGATACAGGGCGCTGCCCTCTAAAGGCCGAAGGTAATAGCAGGACTCGAAGGTGTTGAGGAAGCGCTGGCGGAGCTGCCGACCAGCATAGCCAATGCCGATGGTGGCCACGTCCTCCAGGCTGGGGTTGAGGAAGATGACGGGGCGATCGCCCGCCTGGTTGCACAATTCCTCCACATCCGCCACCTCGACCGAGGACGGCTCTACAAAAATGAACAGTTCCTCTTCAGGCTGAATCGCGGCTTTAAGGTCTTGAATACCGCGGATAGAATAGGGTTTCTCCCCCCAGTCGCGCCGCGCCAGGGCCGCCGCCCCGGCGTCCGGGAAAAACACCCGCAGCTTCTCCCCCAGATGCTCGAAGGCTGGCATAAACTGCTCTGCCACCGGCATGACCTTGAGTTCGGGAATCAGAATCTCCACCTGGAGGCGCTGATAGCCATCGTTAACGGCGGCGGTGGCGGCATCGCGAGCCTGGACGATCGCGTCATTGAGGCTTTTAGGCAGTTGAGTCATGGCACTTGCAGAAGCACAGCACCCTCGATCCTACGTCATTTGCGGCTATCCCAGGGTAGGCATGGGAGGAATCTGCAGCCCGGCTAGGGGCGGCTCTATCTCAGCGGCAGACAGCCCCTTTGCCTGGAGCAAGACGCAAAAATTTCCCAGCCCCATCGGGTTTATCAGGGCATGAAGCGCTTCCCGGCGGCGGATGATGTCATTGGCGGATAAGGGCTGCTCCGGATCGGGCTGCGACAGGGCAGCTAGGCGATCGCCCAACCCCAACGCCATCAGGAATAGCCCCTGCTGGGTCAGCCCCAGAGCCTGGAGGCCGCAGCGTTCTCCCTGGCGCTCCAGAGCGGTAAAGTCCACATGGGCGGTGAGGTCCTGGTAGCCGATCAAACGATAGGGGTCGCTGTGGTGGGCCTGCTGGTAGTAGCACTGCAGGGTGCCCTCCGAGCGGCTGGGGCTGTAGTAGCGCTGGGCCGGATAGCCATAGTCAATCGTGAGCACATATCCCCGCTGGAGGCGATCGCCCACGGTTTGCATCCAGTCGAGGGCCGCCAGGTTCACCTCGGTCTGATAGCCTGACGGATAGGGGGCGGCAGTGAGGTCAATGCCCGCCTGCTGAAAATAGTTCAGGAGCCGGGGCGTGGATAGCTCATCGATGACTTCGGTGAAGCGGGGAATAGGATTAGCATCGGGGGCGATCGCCACATAAATTTCTCGCAGTCGCCCCTGGTCCACCACCACTCGATGCACCGGAAAAGCGTCAATCAGCTCATTCGAAAAACAGCAACCCACGATTGAGCCAGTGGGGATTTCATCCCAGGTGCGCCAGCTCAGGCGATTCCAGGTGCGGGTGAGGTTGGCCAGCTGGCGCTGCTGCTCGGCAACCAGGGCGACAGATTTCTCCACCACCACGTACTCCAGGGCCTCGAAGCATTCGAAATGGTGCCGATGCAGATACCGCAGCACGTCTTGGATGATCAGGCCCTGCCCCGCCCCCATTTCCACCAGCGTGAAGGGCAGCGGACAGCCCAGCCGTCGCCACATGTCCGCAAACTGCTCCGCCAGCAGCTCGCCAAAATCGGCGGCTAGGTGAGGAGAGGTGACAAAGTCGCCCTCTGCGCCGATGCGGGCTTGATTGGTGGCATAGTAGCCCTCGCTGGGGTGGTAGAGGACCAGGTCCATAAAGGTGGCGAAAGGGATGCGCTGGGCCGGGGTTTCGCGGATATGCTGGGCGATCGCCCGACACAACCGAGAATTCCCCCCCGCCTGGAGGGAGCTGGCGGAAGAATGCTGAGCAGCCATGCGAGTAAACAATACTTTATCGATCTAAGTAGGTCGGCACAATTAAATTCATGCTAGAAAACCGTGGGAGCGCCCCGCGGGGCGCACCCCCGGTTTTCAAACCATCGTTTTTCAACGCAGTTCAACATAGTCCAATTGGAACATGAACGCGACCATAAACCCCTAACCAAACGCGATGCGATCGCCCGACCCCAGACGAAGCCGGTTAAC
>JBHJGR010000243.1:0-5939 GCA_050331615.1 Elainellaceae cyanobacterium | reverse complement strand
TTTCTGCTGCTGGCCGCCGCCCTCTTCTGCATTGGTATTTACGGTCTCGTCACGAGCCGCAACGCTATTCGGGTGCTCATGTCGATTGAGCTGCTGCTGAATGCGGTCAACCTCAACCTGTTGGCGTTTGCTAACTACCTTGACCCAGCCGATATCCGGGGTCAGGTGTTTGGTGTTTTTGTCATCACCATTGCGGCTGCCGAGTCGGCAGTCGGTTTGGCCATTGTGCTGTCCATCTACCGCAACCGCGGCACGGTTGATATGGAGCAATTTAACCTCTTGAAGTGGTAGCGGCGTGCAGCTCAAACAGGTCATTATCGTCCATAAGGCCGCCGATGCTTTGAGCAAGCGCTGGGCAGAAACCTGCGCTAAGCAGTTGGAGGCCCGCCACTGCCGCGTTATGGTGGGACCTAGCGGACCAAAGGACAACCCATATCCGGTGTTTTTGGCTTCTGTAACCCAGCCCATCGACCTGGCCCTGGTGCTGGGCGGCGACGGCACGGCCCTGGCGGCAGCGCGACATCTTGCCCCCGACCGCATCCCCATTCTGGCGGTGAATGCGGGGGGGCATCTCGGCTTTCTTACGGAGTCTCTTGACGACTTCCAGGACTCGGAAAAGGTGTGGGATCGGCTCCAGGAAGACCGATTTGCCGTGCAGCGGCGGATGATGCTGCAGGCAGGCACGTTTGAAGGTCATCGCACTAATTTGGAGCCAGTGAGCGATCGCTACCTGGCTCTCAATGAAATGTGCATCAAGCCTGCCTCTGCCGATCGGATGATCACGTCCATTCTGGAAATGGAAATCGACGGCGAGGTGGTTGACCAGTATCAGGGGGACGGTCTCATCGTTGCCACTCCAACTGGCTCAACCTGCTACACCGTTGCCGCCAATGGCCCCATTGTCCATCCCGGCATGGACGCCATTGTGATTACGCCCATTAGTCCGCTGAGTCTGTCGAGTCGGCCCATCGTCATCCCTCCTGGCTGCGTCGTCAGCGTCTGGCCCCTTGCCGATCGCGACTTGACTACCAAGCTCTGGATGGATGGGGTGCTGGCCACCTCGATCTGGCCAGGCCAGCGGGTTGACATTCGCGTTGCTGACTGCTCCGCCCAGTTCATCATTCTGCGGGAAAATTACTCGTACTACCAGACGCTGCGGGAGAAGCTGGCCTGGGCTGGAGCCAGAATCCGCTATAGCAACAACCACCGTAATTAAAAGGCACCCCAGGTCGGGGTGCCTTTCCGGTTACTAATTCAACTCATCTCAATTCCGACTAGCCGCCGGGAGGGGATTGTCCACTCCTGGAGAGCCGGTAATTTCAGTTAGCTGAGGGCAGACTTGCTGCGATCGTAGTTGGTGCGGAAGGTCGGGTGAACTTTGCCCTGAATGTGACCCCAGTAGTGGGACGCAGCACTGGCGGTGAGGCCCACCTCTCCAGCCAAGCGGCTCAGCATCCCCTGTTGACGAGACTTGATGGCCCGGTGATGGCCCATCAAAAGGGAGCGGGCTTTGTCTTCCAGGGAGATTTCAGGTGCAGGGGCCACCGTCGCCACTGCTACGGGCTTGGGCTGCACCACAGGTGCTGCTTCAGCGCCCATCGACTGATAGGCAGCGTTTCGGTAGACCAGATCGAGAGTTGGCTGGAAGACAGGGGCTTTCTTGGGGTTGCGGAAACGGATATCTACCCCTCTGTATTTCCCAATGTCAACAGCGTTGTCGTATTCGACAGCGGGAGGATTGTAGTCGTAGCTGATACCGCGATAAGTCAGTTTCATGGATTCGCCTCCTTAGCGTTTTGATGAGAAACTAAGGCGCGTTCCTTCGGGATGAACCCTACTTCCGTCTTCCTGACTGTGAGAGCTGCTTATGCAGGCCCTCGTGTGAGATCAGTCGTGAAGATGAACGATTTACTTTCTGTATCTATTGTTACGGTTTTCCAGAGAGAATGTCAAGGTATCGCTAAAAAATCACCCGACCGGTGGACCCCGTGCCACCTTGGTCAGTGGCGCGGTGGTCAGTTGTTAGGCTGTGGCACATCAAATTGTGGCAATCCACTAGCTCTCACAAAGCGATTTTCTCGATATCGTCATCATTGAGAGGCCGGGCGCTCGTTATTGTGGAAGAGGGTTATCGCTTCTACTTGGGGTGGCCATCAGCCGTTCGCTTTACAGGAATATCTTTTTATTCGTAAGAGATTGCCAACCAGCTGCTTTATCTTTAAAGAGTAGAAATGCTAGATTTTTATCCGCCTAAATTAAATCCTGCTCTGGTGAGATGCTGCCAGTGGGTGGCTCCTCCGATCGCCCGCTGGCGCAATCGCATGGTTCTCAGCATTCAGCCCGCTTGCCTGGAAATGCTTGAGCAACTCAAGGGCGATCGCCTCCTGCTATTGGCCAATCACCCCACCTACTATGATGACTGGTTTGCCGTCTTCCTTCTCTCCGGTCGTCTGCGGCTGCCCTTTTACTACCTGGCTGCCCATGAGCGCTTTCAGGGCCTGGAGGGGCAGCTCATCCAGCGGCTGGGGGCTTACTCCATTCGGCGGGGCCTGGGCGATCGCGCCAGCGTTACCCAAACGGTGAAGCTACTGATGCAGCCAAAGGGGCGGCTGGTGATTTTTCCAGAGGGGGGCTGCTCCTTTCAAAACGACACGGTGATGCCGTTTCGAGCGGGGGCCGTGCAGGTGGCGATGCAGGCGTTGGGAAAGCTGGCCAAAGCTGGGGGAGAAGTTCCCAATCTTTACGTGGTCCCGCTGAGCATCAAGTATCGCTATACCCGCGACATGACGCTCATTATTCACCAAACTCTGCGTCGACTCGAAAGTGCCTTGGGGATTGGGGGAGGGGCGATCGCCAGCCTCACCCTTTACCAGCGGCTGCGGCGGGTGGCGGAGAAGGTGCTCGTCCAGTTTGAGGTGGAGTACGGACTGGCACCCCCTGCAGCAGATTCCTCCTGGAATGAGCGGATTGCCAGCATCAAAGCCTATCTTCTGCAGCACTGTGAGAAGACCCTGGGCATCGTGTCGCCCCCTGGTAAGCTGGTGCGGGAGCGGGTGTATAAGATTCAGTCGGAGCTGGAATCCCGTGCCGCCACGCTAGCAGTGAATGATTTCTGGACGTATGAAACCATCCACCGGGTTGCCGCCAGTCTGCTGAACTTTGATGCCATCTATGACGGCTATGTGGCCGCCTCGCCTACCCCCGAGCGGTTTCTGGACACTCTGATTCGGCTGGAGCGGCAGGTATTTCAAATTGACTATCCGCCGCCAAAGGCCCATCGGCAGGTGCTGATTCGAGTAGGGACTCCAATGAACCTGCGCGACCACTACACCGCCTATCGAGGCGATCGCAGCCGCACGGTCAACACTCTTTCGGAAGCGTTGCGAACCACTGTGCAAAAGAATCTAGACCAGCTCAGTCTAGACCAGCTCAGTGGCGTTGCAGGGTGAAGCAGGGCGGCGAAGGGCAAGCTAGCCCGATGGCGATCGCGATTCCTTGAGCCTAAAGTAAGCTTCAATGACCTCCTTCGTCATCGGTCCCGTAACCTTACTGCCACCCCCGCCGGAGTTTTCAGCAAAGGCCACCACCACAATTTCTGGATTTTCATAGGGAGCATAGAGGCCAAACCAGGCATGAGACTTGCGGGGCGGGTCTTCTGCCGTACCGCTCTTGCCCGCCAGGAGCGGCAGGTTGGGATCATTGAGCCCCCGGCCCGTGCCGCTGGTGATGACCTGCCGCGCCCCTTCTTGCAAAATGCGCATGGTGGTGGGGGAGATGTTGAGGGACTCGCGCCAGTTGCGGGCCTTCTCGTTGTCTTTCAGCAGGTGGGGCATGACGCGATCGCCCCCATTGGCCACAATGGCAAACATGACGGCCACCTGCAGCGGCGAAGCCTGTAGAAACCCCTGGCCGATGGAGGTGTTGATGGTGTCACCCTGGTACCAGATCTCGCCGATGTTCTCCCGCTTCCAGGCATCGTCGGGCACCAAGCCAGCGGATTCTTCTGAGGCAATTTCAATGCCGGTCTTTTCGCCGAAGCCGTAGTTGCGGGTCCACTGAATCAGGGGCTCGGGTCCCATGCGCATGGCGGTCTGGTAGAAGAAGGTGTCGCTGCTTATGGCGATCGCCCCACGGAAACCCAGCGGCCCAAATCCAGCCCGGTTCCAGTCCCAAAACTGGATGCCCCCTGCCTGCACAAAGGGGAAGGTGGGCAGCACCGCATCAGGCGAATAGGCCCCCGATTCGATGGCGGCAGTGGTGGTCACAAACTTAAACGTGCTGGCAGGCGGGTAGACCCGGATGGCCCGGTTGACAAAGGGAAACTCCAGACTCTGGAGCCGCTCCCACTCGGCGCTAGTAATGTGGGTTGAAAACACATTGGGGTCGAAAGCTGGACGACTCACCATTGCCAGCACGGCACCATTGTTCGGGTCCATTGCCACGATCGCCCCTTTGGTATCTCCCAGGGCTTCTTCCGCCGCCTTTTGCAGCTCCAAGTCAATCGTGAGCTGGACGTCGTCACCTGCCAGCGCCTCCTTTTCTCCCAGGATGCGCAGCACCTGACCGATGCCGTCTACCTCTACCTGGCGACCGCCCCACTCTCCCCGCACGAGAGATTCAAACGCCAGCTCCACCCCCATTTGACCAACCACGTCCCCCAGCCGATAGCCATCATCCTTGAGCCGCTGCAGTTCATCGTCGGTAATTTCGCCGGTGTAGCCGAGGACGTGGGCGGCCAGATCGCCGTGGGGATAGTATCGCTCCGTTTCTGCCTCCACCTGAATGCCCGGCAGCTCGGACTTAAACTCCATTAGGGCCGTGAGCTGGGCTGGGGTAATATCACGGGCAACCCGCACCAGGAACGGTGAGTTATAGCCCGCCTGGTCTAACCGCTGGCGAATGTCTTCTGGGGGGATGTTGAGAATCTTGGCAATCCGCTGTATGGCTGGCTCCCAGTCCCTCTCTTCGTTGTCGATGGGCCAGAGGTAGACGGAATAGGAGAGGCGGTTGCTGACGAGAAGCTGCCCGTTGCGATCGAGAATCTTGCCCCGCTCGGGTGGACGTGGCAGCAGGCGGATACGATTGTCTTCGGCAAGCTGACGGTTACGGGGGCCTTCGATGAGCTGGAGGTACGCCAAACGACTGGTCATCCCTCCCAGCAGCAGCAGGGAGATTAGCACCATGCCGACCACCGACTGAAACTGCTGACCGACCGTGCGTCCGGGTTCCCGATGGTTGAGCTTTTGGCTGAAGGGGGAATTCTGAATTAGGGCCATAGGTAAACTGCTACCAGGATTGTTTTGGTCTGATCGCCGACCGCTTCGCCCATTCTGACGCATGGCCGTGTTATCGTGCCCTGACGTTTGGCGACCTGCTCTGGTTTTTTCGTCGATGCTCCTAATATCGCCTATTTCGGGCTATCTGGGGGCTGCCCGGATTTTAGGCAGATGGTCGAGCATAACCGATTGTAAGTAGAACTGCGTTGAAAAACGAAGGTTAGAAAACCGGGGGAGCGCCCCGGCGGGGTGTGCCCCCAAGAAAGTAATTTTGTTTAACCACTTAATAAGAAATAACAAACGTAAGAAATAACAAACATTTGGAATAAAAACATGATTTTTCAAGACCGAACTGAAGCCGGTAGGCGATTAGCAGATCACCTTCGCCCGTATGCTAACCGCCAAAACACCCTTGTTTTGGGACTGCCTCGGGGCGGCGTTCCTGTGGCCTACGAGGTCGCCAGGGCGCTGAATGCTCCCTTGGATGTGTACGTGGTGCGCAAGCTGGGGATGCCCGGCCACGAAGAGCTGGCGATGGGGGCGATCGCCACAGGCGGCGTACGCTACATCAACCCGCTGGTGGTGGAAGGGCTGCACGTTCCCAATGAGGCCATCGAGCGGGTGGCCCGCAAAGAGCAGCGGGAGCTGGAGCGCCGGGAGCGG
>JBHJGR010000242.1:0-3218 GCA_050331615.1 Elainellaceae cyanobacterium | reverse complement strand
GGTCTAGCCGCGTAATCACGGTATGGGCGTCGCGTTTAGGGGAGGGGTCCCGGTTGGTATTTGGGGTTGATTGGGTGATTTCATTTATAGTAAAAAAAAAGCTCGCACCTGCCGGGAAACTGAAGTGTATTTTAAAAAAATTTATTTTTTAGAAAAAAATCCGCTCCCCCCTGCCGCTAATCTATTGTTTATTAAAAAAATTTTTTTTTCTTGGGGGTGGGCCCCCCCGCGGGTCGCCAACACCCCCATAAGCTGTAATGAATTGTGCTTGAGCCCTGAGTGGTTGCTGAAAGGCTGAAATCTGCTCGGGTACCTCATATGCTAACAGTGTGGTGTTTGAATGTCTTCCCAATGGTAGTTTCCTCCCATCCAGCGATCGCCCCCCTCCATCAGGGTCTGGTGGTCTCTTGCCAAGCTCCCGCCGACTCGCCTCTGCACGATCCAGAGATCATTGCGGCGATCGCCCAGGCCAGCGTTAACCAGGGGGCGGTGGGGGTGCGCATCGATACCCCGGCTCACGTCGCCAGCGTCCGGCAGCGGGTGGCCGTTCCCATCATTGGCCTGTGGAAGCAGGTTTACCCTGACTCTGAGGTCTACATTACGCCCCAGTTTCACCACGCGGAGGCGATCGCCCAGGCCGGAGCAGACATTATCGCCATTGACGCCACCCTGCGTCCCCGACCAGAGGGTGAAACGGTGGCAGCGCTGATCGACCAGATTCACGCGCAACTGGGAAAACCCGTCATGGCAGACGTGGACACGCTAGAGGCTGCCGCTGCCGCTGCCGAGGCTGGGGCCAATCTGGTGGGGACGACCCTATATGGCTACACCGCCGCCACCCAGCACCAGACGCCCCCTGGTTTTGCACTCCTTCAGGAAATGGTGGCCCAGCTCAAGGTTCCAGTCGTTTGCGAGGGGGGCATCGCTTCCCCGGGGATGGCCCGCAAAGCGCTCGACCTGGGAGCCAATTGTGTCGTGGTGGGCACTGCCCTGACGGGAATCGATGCCCTGGTACGGACCTACGTTCAGGGAATTGGGCAGAATTTTTAATGACGACGTAGGGGCAAATGGCTATTTGCCCCTACCAATCGTCTAAATTACGTGAACTGCTGGCTGAGGGTGATGGGGTTGTGGACCGTGATTTTTTTCTTGTGAATCGAAATAATGTCCTCCTGGCGCAGATCCCCCAGCAGGCGCGTTACCGTGACGCGGGTGGAGCCAATGGCCTCGGCGATCGCCTGGTGGGACAGCTTCAGGTCAATGGTGATGCCCTCCTTCGTCGGCACGCCGAAGTCCCGACATAGAATCAGCAGGAAGCTCACCAGCCGCGACCCCATGTCGCGGTGGACCAGGGTTTCGATCATCATCTCCGTTTGCAGGATGCGAGATGACAGCCCTTGCAGCATGATCATGGACAGCTCCGGGCGCTCCTTCAGCGCCTTCTCCATCTGCTCGATGGGGACGGAGAGCAGCTCCACCGGGGTGAAGGCGACAGCGTGATAGAAGCGATCGGAGCGATTGCCGGTAATCAGGGAGAGGACGCCAAATACGCTGTTTTCCTTGAGCAGTGCCACCGTAATCTCTTCCCCCGCCTCGTACACGCGAGACAGCTTGACGGCTCCCTTCACCAGAAAGTAAACCCGCTCCGCCGGATCCCCCGGAAAGAAGATGGTTTTACTGCGCTCATAAGACTCGATAACGGGAGGAAAGGCCCCGCCGCTAAGCTGTCGAAATACATCCGCCAACGGCTGCTCTGACGTCGCTATCATGTCTTTGATTCCATCCCGTAATCCCAGCGCTGCTAGTGAAATCGTGGAAGTTGCCACCATATAAACTAGCCCTTTTTGCATCGCGTGCGGCTGCGCATTCACAGGCCGCACATCAACCTGGTGCCTATCCGAAAACCCCGCCTAGGATTTTGGACTCCAAAAACTTCATAAGTTTTTGGATAGATCCTTTCGGATAGATCCTTAGTGTAAGAAAGCTATGACTTCAGATTACTTAACCTTAATTTAGCCCCTCTCTTTTGTATACAAATATACAAACAGGTGAAGGAATTTACCAGGCGATCGCCTTTTCTGTCACAGAACGTGATAGTTTCCCGACAAGAATTACTTAAATCTGCGGATTCGTCCTCCAGATACACCAGAAGGAAAAGCGCCGTCCCTGATGCCTCATCATGGGCCGTAATGCGTCGTAGTATGATGCTTGGCTACGACGCTTATCACTGAAGACGCTACCACCCAAGATGCCATGCTGGATTTAACTGGAAAGTCTGCTCTGGTCACCGGAATCGCCAATAATCGCTCCATTGCCTGGGGCATTGCCCAACAGCTCCATAAAGCGGGGGCAAAGCTGGCCATCTCCTACCTACCTGACGAGCGGGGACGCAATGAAGGTAAGGTCAAAGAGCTGGTGGAGCCGCTCCAGCCTGGCCTGTTTCTGCCCCTGGACGTGCAGAATGACGACCAGGTAGCGGCGACTTTCGAGACGGTGCGAGAGCAGTGGGGCAAGCTGGATATCCTCATCCATTGCCTCGCCTTCGCTAACAAAGACGACCTCAGTGGCGACTTCAGCAACACCAGCCGGGAGGGGTTTGCCAAAGCGCTGGACATCAGCGCCTATTCCCTGGTGCAGATGGGCCGTGCCGCCAAACCCCTGATGACCGATGGAGGCAGCATTGTCACCATGACCTACCTGGGGGGCGTGCGGGTGGTGCCTAACTACAACGTTATGGGTATTGCTAAAGCGGCCCTGGAGATGAACGTTCGCTATCTGGCGGCAGAACTGGGACCGCAGAACATCCGAGTCAACGCCATTTCGGCGGGGCCGATTCGCACCCTGGCCTCCTCAGCCATTGGCGGCATTCTGGACGCGATTCACCATGTGGAGGAAACCGCGCCCCTGCGACGCACCGTCACCCAGATTGAGGTGGGCAATACGGCGGCGTTTCTCTGTAGCGACCTGTCCAGCGGCATCACCGGACAGGTGCTGTATGTGGATGCGGGCTATGAAATTATCGGCATGTAGTGTCTATCCAAAAGCTTACTAGAGCTTTTGAAAAATAAAAGCCAGTAGGGTGGGGCCCCCCCCCCCGGGGGGCCCCCCCCAAAAAAAAATTTAATTTGTGAACCAAAAATAAAAAAAAAAACAGGGTTTTTGGTTTTTTTGTTTTAAGGTGTGGGGGGGGGCGATATTGTGTTTTTTTTTTTTGTTTT
>JBHJGR010000241.1:0-11698 GCA_050331615.1 Elainellaceae cyanobacterium | reverse complement strand
GTAAACGACAAACCCTGCTTAATAATTCCTAGGGCTTTAAAAACCTATGTTTACACACGGGGGGGCGGCCCCGCGGGGGGCCCTCCCCCGGTTTTCTAACATGAATTTAATTGTGCCGACCTACTTAGGTGGCCATAAGGTGATTTCTTGAAATGAAATTACCGAGAAAGGACTGGATACTGAATTGCAATTTCTTCGGGGGTAGAGCCGTTATGGTATGCGGCAAGCAGGCTGTCGAGGGTGACCCGACTTTGCCCAATCCGAATCCCCCTGCTTCATCCCAGCGTAAGGGCGGAACAATCACTTGAAATTCAGCTTGAGTGCTCATATCGTTCGAGGGGGTCTTTGTTTCTAGGAAAGAATGGGTCGGGCCGAAAGCTCTGAATGACCAGCAGCGCACTGAACTCGTTTTCGCCCAGCTGGGCCGTTAGCGCGTCCAGGGCTTGACCCGCCGTTTTGCCAACCGAGTACTTGTCGCCTGCGATCGCCCGATAAGACGTCTCGCCGCTAGCGTCTGAGATTGGCAGGATTGCAACGGTCGTCATGCTTCTGGCCCAAGGTCACTACCTCAAATTATAGGCGGAATCTCAATCAGCCATTATGGAAATGGAATATAGATAATTTGGCTTTCATACTCGTCTGGCTGGCTACATAGGATGAATAGTTCTAAATCATCAATGACCCGTCCGATTGCAGCGGTTGCAATGACCTCAACCACTCCCGGCACTGAAAGCCCTTGCTCCACACGTCTGTAGGCATACGTGATAATAGTTGCGACGTCGTGTGTCAGTAAGATGCGTTGTTCGTTGGCGGCCCATTCGAGAATCGTTGGATCGTCGGCGTGCATGAGACCGACATCTTGCACCCGAGCTACATCTAGGTCAGGGATACGTCTTGTCAGACCTCGTAATATGGCTCCATTAAAGTTTTCATCAGTCAGAAGGCGCACGCAGCGTTAACCTCATGATTGTCCTTGAGACTGCTGTCGAGCAAGCAGACGCTGCCTCAGGTTTGCCAAGTTGTGCTGGTGGGTAAGCTGCTGTCGCCGCTGCTGCGCTTGGTGGTGGCGCTGCTCAAGGTAGTCATCGACCTGTTGGCGATGGCTGAGGTAATAGGCAATGGTGGCGTATATATCTTCCAGGGAAAGGGCTGAATACTGAATTGCAATTTCTTCGGGGGTAGAGCCTTTATGGTATGCGGCAAGCAGGCTGTCGAGGGTGACCCGACTTTGCCCAATCCGAATACCCCCTGCTTCATCCCAGCGCAAGGGCGGAACAATCACTTGAAATTCAGCTTGAGTGCTCATATCGTTCGAGGGGGTCTTTGTTTCTAGGAAAGAATGGGTCGGGCCGAAAGCTCTGAATAACCAGCAGCGCACTAAGCTCATTTTCGCCCAGCTGGGCCGTTAGCGCGTCCAGGGCTTGACCCGCCGTTTTGCCAACCGAGTACTTGTCGCCTGCGATCGCCCGATATAATTTCCCACCACTAGCGTCTGAGATTGGCAGGATGGCAACGGTCGTCATGCTTCTGGCCCCAGGTCACTACCCCAAATTATAGGCGGAATCTCAATTGGGGCGATCGCCCCTCCTCCCTCTTCCTCGCTGACTTAGCTGGCCAGGGTTAGCTCGTAGTGGAGAGCGAGAATCTCATCTGGGTCTAGCACGGCCACGGCATATTCACGCCCTTGAAGATCGGCAAACTCCACCAAGTAGCGGGAGGGTTCGCCAGGGTAAATTTCAAGGATTGTGCCAACCTGCCCTGTGGGTAGCTGCTGAACCGATTGATATTCAGGTTCAACTAGAGTAAGGCGATCGCGTGCAATTGGTTTCAAGTTGGCGATAGTATCGAAAACAGCCAAGTTTGCCATAAAAATCACCTGATAAATGCGGAAACTAAGCGGGGATTAGGGTTGTTGGAAGTTATTTCCCAGAGAGTACGCAAAACCGCTGACGTTTGATCAGGTATCACCCAGTCAACCTTATACAACTGACCGAATTCGGTACTATCTTGCTGCACGACGTTCCCTTCAACGGCAGCTTTTGCAATCAGCTCTTTCAAATCGTTCGCGTTCTCCACCGTAATTCCCAGTGCCGATGAAAAAACTCTAGCCTTATGCTTGCCAGAGGGATGATCAAAGTTAAGGCAGTAACCAACTAGCTTTTCCATTGGGATGATTGCACGGTTTCCATTAGGTAACTTCATGTATGGATGCTCAGGCTGCTTTACTCGGCAGCGGCGATCGCCCGATAAGACGTCTCGCCGCTAGCGTCTGAGATTGGCAGGATGGCAACGGTTGTCATGCTTCTGGCCCAGGGTCACTACCTCAAATTATAGGCGGCATCTCAATCAGGGCGATCGCCCCTATCACCTTACATAGCAAAGCAATCAGGCAGAGCCGCCGCTGTTGCGATCGCCCAAAGGCAAGCAGCTTTCAAAGCTATCTTTATCAAGAATCATTTGGTGATTAGCAGTGTCGTCTGTCGTCCTTTCTCCAGCCACTTCACCAAAAACTGCTCATAGGCTGGGTCTTTCCAACTGCTTCCCTCTTCCAGCAACGTTTCCAAGTTATCCATCACCACCAGGTAGGGCGCATCCGATAGATACTGAACGCCATAGTTAGCAACCTGCTCATCCGTCAGGGTCGCCTCTAGATCGGGGCCTCCCAGCAGCCGCACCACTTCCCGAATCCACACCCCAAACGCCTTGGCCTGGTTAAAGTTTGTCCATAAAACCTGAGCAAACCCGATGACGCTTTCAAAAAGCTTCGCCACCAGTGCTGACTTTCCATATCCCCCCGCTGCCTTCAAGCCAATCAGCCGCACGTCCGAGTCATCAAGCCAATCTGCCAGCTCGGCAAGCTCCTCTTCTCGCCCCTGCCAATGGTCAATCAGGGGCGGCTGAATATCTAAAATATTGTAGGGATTTACTTTGTCGGCTCCCGACGCCGACGAGTTCGGCTAATGATGGTGATGCGTTCCGCCAAAATAGTTTGTGTTGTTTGCTCCAGTTTTGGTCTGGTATCCAGTACTCTGGTCTTTGTTAATTTGGGTCATTTGCCCAAAGTCATTGTTAACTTCAATACGAATTTCTTCCGCTAGCTTTTGGGCTTCTTGTCTCAGGGTCGGGTCGGCATCCAGCACCTTATGCAGATACTTCTTCAGCTTTTCCTGATCTTCCGTAGACCCATTGGCCGCCCGCTCCAGCAGTTTATCGGTGTTCAACTTGCTCCGCAAACACCTGTCCCAAACAAACTGACCCAACTGCTTTACTTTATCGGGAATCAGCTCAACAGCTTTTTCGCCCAGCTTGCCGCCCACTCCCTCATAAAACTTGTCAAGAATTGCCTTAGCAATAGGCGTTGCCAGCACCAGCGTTAATTGGTCCAGCATAGGTAAGCCTCCTCAACAGCGATTTTTCTTTCCCCTCCAGTTGTAACTTACTCTAAGCGATCGCCTGATTCCGTAAGATTTGCTTAACTAGGGGCGATCGCCATTCCACAGGACCAATTAACCCCATAATCAATTAACGGGAAACCACCAGACACAACGCCTCGTAGGGGCGAAGCATTCGGCTAATACGCCTCGGTCTATGGCAAAACCCTGATTGACCGACAAAAGTTTGTGGCCCTCACCCCTAACCCCTCTCCCAGAGGGCGAGGGGAGCCGAACCAATGCTCTTGTTCCCTCTCCCTTCGGGAGAGGGCTAGGGTGAGGGCTTCCGGGCAGCGGTTTATAAGTTTTGTCAGTCAACCCGGGCAAAACCTTTATTCCGAATGCTTCGCCCCTACCCCCATCAAAAATTGAAACCGATGAAGGCGAAAGTTTCCAGGTCAGGGGAGGGGCGATCGCCCCTTTTTCTCACCTAACCTACTTCACCTGCCCCATTCATAAGTAAATCCTATACTGCAAAAGGATCAGCATAAGCGTTACTAGGTAACGCCATCCCGTAAGTGAGTGACGCCCTGCCGTTACCAATAGATCGATCGGCGTTAGTCGATAACGCGGGTTGAAAACCAAGTAACGCCTTGCCATCATCTAGTTTTCAGCGAGCGGTACAACCTGCGGCCCTTGATCTAGAACCGTCTGCAAACCCTTGTAAGGGTTTTGGATGCCAAAAACTCCAACAAAGTTTCGACCAGGCCCCCGGCACCGCATAATTTCTTAACTTTGTATAGTGCTTCATGAAACTGGGCCAGAACTTCCGTATTGCTCACGAGTGCCCAGGCCGGTCGGCTGTGACACCGTAGAGGCATCTAGCAGTTAAGGAGAAATCAATATGGGACGACCAAAACGGGGGTCGAGGGTTCTGTCACAGGCCGAGCGCCGCGCCGCCGCCCTGCGATCGCTCGGCACCGAACTCGACCTGGGCCACGAGCTGACCCTGGCCACCTACAACCAGCTCATTCAGCGGCTTCGCGAACAGATTGCCCTCTACAACGAGTCGCTATCCTACAGCGATCGGGCCGCCAACGCCGTTGAAGAAATGGAAAGACAGCTTCGCCTCCTGTCCGAGCGGATGCTGATCGGGGTGGCGGCCAAGTACGGCAAAGACAGCGACGAATACGAAATGGCAGGCGGCACCCGCAAGAGTGAATACAAAAAGCGGTCTGCCCATTCAGACAGTCCAACTTCTGACCCTGACTCCTGACCCCTGACTCCTGACCCCTGACTCCTGCCTCCCGACTTCTGCCCCCGCTTAACACAAATCGGACAAATCGCCGACCGCTGCAATGCTTTGGCTAGCTAGCATCTGATAAACTCTATAGGGTGTGGTTAATGGGCAGTCTCACACCTGGACTTCTTTGCCAAGTCTGTTATCAATAGGCGTCTCCATTGGGTTTGGCTGGCGATCGCCCCATGCACAAATCCGTAATGGCAGACCGTTACTGCAATCCTGCATCGATTTGGCTCAAATTAGCCCAGAGATAGCCCAAACGTTAAAATACCGCGGATGTAATACCTTTAGAGGATACTCGGTTAAGCTATGGCTCAAGCTTCTGGAACCCCTGATGTCCCCGATATGGGACGGCGTCAGTTTATGAATCTGCTTACCTTCGGGACGATTACGGGCACGGCTCTTGGTGCCCTCTATCCCGTTGTGAAATACTTTATTCCCCCCTCCAGCGGTGGCGCTGGGGGCGGCGTTCTCGCCAAAGATGCCCTCGGCCAGGACGTGGCTGCGGATGCATTTCTCGCTGAGCACCTGGCGGGCGATCGCGTGCTGGCTCAGGGGCTGAAGGGTGACCCAACCTATATCGTCGTCACCGAAGATAAGGAAATTGCCAGCTACGGCCTCAACGCCGTCTGTACTCATCTGGGCTGCGTCGTGCCCTGGAATGCGGCTGAGAATAAGTACATCTGCCCCTGCCACGGCTCCCAGTACAACAGCGAAGGCAAGGTGGTGCGCGGACCGGCTCCCCTCTCCCTGGCCCTGGTTCATGCCGACGTTAATGACGACGGCAAGATTGCTCTGACTCCCTGGACCGAAACTGACTTCCGCACTGGCGAAAAGCCCTGGTGGGCTTAAGCTGCCATCCCTTCAATTCACTGCCAACACTAAATTGTTTGACATCCATGAGCTTTAGAGTTTGGTCCCCTTTTCTATCGCTGGGCCGCCAGGTTTTCGTCAAGTCGCTCCTGATGATGATGGCGATCGCCACCTTCTTCCTGGCGAGCGACCTGGTGCTGCCCCAGTCCGCTGCGGCCTACCCTTTTTGGGCGCAGCAAAACTACGATTCGCCCCGTGAGGCTACCGGACGCATCGTCTGCGCCAACTGCCACCTGGGAGCCATGCCCACCGAAGTGGAAGTGCCCCAGTCCGTCCTGCCCGACTCCGTCTTTAAGGCTGTGGTCAAGATCCCCTACGATCTCGATACCCAGCAGGTACAGGCCGACGGCTCCAAAGGTCCCCTGAACGTGGGGGCGGTGCTGATGCTGCCCGAAGGCTTTAAGCTGGCTCCCGACGACCGCATTCCCGAAGAGATGAAGGAAGAGGTGGGGCCGAGCTATCTCTTCCAGCCCTACAGTGAGACCCAGGACAACATTCTGCTGGTTGGCCCGCTGCCGGGAGACCAGTACCAGGAAATTGTCTTCCCCATCCTTTCTCCCGATCCTGGCACGAATAAGGACGCTTACTTTGGTAAGTATTCGGTTCATGTCGGCGGTAACCGGGGCCGGGGCCAGGTTTATCCCACGGGCGAAAAGAGCAACAACGCCGTTTACACCGCTTCCAAAGCTGGGATGGTGAGCAAGATCGAGCCCGCCGATGACGGCAGCTATGCGGTCACGATTCAGACCGAAGCGGGCGAATCGGTGGTAGACACCGTTCCCCCCGGCCCTGAGCTGACTATTGCTCCGGGAGACGCCGTCACCGCTGGAGCAGCCATCACCGCCGACCCCAACGTGGGCGGATTTGGCCAGAAGGATACGGAAATCGTGCTACAAAGCCCGAACCGGATCAAGGGCCTGATTGCCTTTGTCGTGGCAGTAATGCTCTCCCAAATCTTCCTCGTCCTCAAGAAGAAGCAGGTGGAGCGGGTGCAGGAAGCCGAAATGAGCTTCTAGCATCAGGCTGGACCCAATATTTCAACGTTAAAAAGCGGACGCGATCGCGCCCGCTTTTTTCTTGCTCGCCTCTGGGGGGCAGAAACCTGGTTTTCGGATTCCTTAAATAGCCGCGCCTGATTTAGGCTCGGCTCCCATAGGGTTAATGGCATTCCGCAGGAAAGTAATCTGCTGCTCGAACTCCATGGATTCCACAGCGGCCAGAAGCTGATTGGATTCGTCAGACATTTGGTAGTCTTCCGGCATGGGAACGATGGTGCCGTTGTCCATTCCTTGGGCCAAGCGATACCAGAAGCCCAGCTTAGTATCGGCACTGAGCGACCCGTACTCGCGGCTGAGTTCGCTGCTCTTGCGCGTTGCCAGATCTCGCATGGCCTGGAGCTGGTCCTGCTGGCTCAGCGCCTTGAACTGGTTAAACAGCCCTTCCATGATTTGGGGGGAGGCGGCGTCAGGGGCGGCTGGCGTAATGGACTTGCCGATCTGGGTGTAGATGTACCAGAGCAGGGCAAGCTGGTCGTCGGTGCTTTGCCGCTGAAACAATTCTGTAGCTTGGCTGGTGTTGGTCCTGAGACTTGAGAAAGTCATATCAGACCTCCATACTTACTTCAACGATTGGGCGGGATGCAATCGTGAAATCGCTCCTTGCCAATCTACAAAAAAGTTAACAAATCCTTAGATGTAATAAATCGTTAAATTGGGGGAATCTGAGCAAACCTTCCCTCTGCCTTTGGGGCGATTGGGCAAATGGCCATTTGCCCCTACGGGGGGCGATCGCCGATTTAGACAAACATGCTGCCGTAGATGGACTCGACCCGCTGCCCCCGCTCGTTGACCTCGGATTTGAGGGCTTCCAGCCGCCCGGCCTCTGCCGCCGAATCAATTTCGCGGGATTCCTTCTGCTGCAGCAGGTTGCTCAGCTCTGCCTCACGGGACTGGATATCTTCATTGAGGCGGCGGATCACTTCCTGCTCGTAGCGGGTGAAGCATTCATTCACGGCCTGATAGACCTGCTGCCGCTGCTCGGTGGCGACGGTGGGCAGGGTTTTGGCAAACTCCTTTCGGGTGGCTTTGACGAACTCCCGACGGGCCTGGTCTGCCTGTAGGGCACCCACCCCCAGGCTGGTCAGGGCGATGCCCACGGGACCGAGTAAGGCTCCGGTAAAGATGAACAAAAAGCTATTGATGCCGATCACGGCCACCCAGTTCACAAAGATGTTTTTCCAGTCAAACCCCACGGCGGCCAGGGCCACCCCGGCCACGTTGCCCGTCGCTAGGGAGAAGAAGCCCATAGCCCAGTTAGCCCAGCTTGGCGACGTTTCCCCTGCTGAACTGTCCGAAGCACTGCGGGACTGGCCCGTGAGCTTCTCGGTCATCAGGTCCGTCACCTGGGTATAGCTAGTGCCGTAGGTGCGGGCCAGCTCCGCCAGTTCGAAGAAGGCCGTTTCCACCTGCTGCTCTGCCTGGCGCTCCCACTCCACCAGCTTTTCGGTAGTGTAGCGCTCAAAGGCCCGCTTGAACTCGGTATTGAAGGCGTCTCGCTTGCCCTGGCTGAGGAAATCCCAGAAGTTTATGTCCGGCTGGTACCGGAGGAAGTCCTGCTCGAAGGTGTCCTCCAGGCCGAGGACGTAGTCTCGGAAGTCGTCAGCGAGCTGGGTGGCGGTGCGATCGCCCAACTGCTGAATAATCGACTGGAGCTGGTCCCGAATCTCCGTCAGCTTCTGGAAGTCCGGCTCCACCGAGGCAATGCGCTGCTTCAGCTCCTCCACCCCCTGATCCAGCATAGGAATGCGGCGATTGAGGGCCTCATTCACCCGCTGCAGTACCTGACGGGCCAGAGTACGGGCCTGACGAAACTCGGCGATCGCCCGCTCCTGGGTCAAGAAGGCATTCAGCTCCGCCATGAACTCCGGCAGCCCCGTGCCGCTGAGGGAAGCATCCCCGTCCCGCAGCCGCTGGCGCAGCGCTTGCAGAGCAGACACCTCAAACACCCGCTGGTCGTAGAGAAGCTGGCCATCCACCCGGCAGTATTCCTCCAGGTTGGTGCGGAAGACCGTCCGCAGATTCTCCTCTGCGGCCCGCAGCTCCGCTTCGTCCTCCGGATTCACCAGGCCCCGGCGCACCTCGTCCCAGCCGTTGATCAAAAAGAAGACGGTCAGTCCCCGATCCTTAATATAAGTATCGAGATAGCGCCGCTCATCCAGGGTCAGGGGTTGGGAAGCCCGCAGCACAAATAGGATAGCGTGGCAGTTGTTGATGTAGCCGAGGGAGAGCTGGTTGCGCAGCTCCGTATCGTTCAGGCCGGGGCTGTCCACAATTTCAATGCCCTTCTCCAGCAGCGGCAGGGGATATTCCACCACGGCATAGTCCACATCGGGAAAGGCCACCTGATGGCGCTGCTCCAGCTGCTTGCTCTCGTCCGGATCGATGGTGTAGCGCTGCTTGAAGGTGGGGAAATCCAGGACTTCGGCGGGGCGATCGCCCTTGAAATGAACCGTCACCCGCTTCTCTGGACCGTACCGCAGCAGCGTCAGCAAAGCCGTACAGGGATTTACGTCGCTCGGCAGCAGATTCTCCCCAATCAGGGCATTCAGCAGCGTACTTTTGCCCCGCTTCATGTCCCCCAGCACCAGCAGGCGAAACACCCCCTGGCGCAGGTTCTGACTCGTGCGGGTGAGGTCTTCGATGTCGGTATCAAAGTTCAGCTTGCCGGAGGCACTATCGCTGCTGGTCTCAGCCTGGGTCAGCGAGTGGGCGATCGCCCCCAGTTCATGGGCCAATTCGGAGCGGACATAGGCGACCCGACCCAGGTCGCTGATGAAGCCGGACATGGTGGTGGAAGTCATAGGAGAAAAGAAGAGTGAGGAGTGAGGAGGAAAGAAGGGTGAGGATTGAAGCGTAAGAAGAGGCGAGTGAACAGGCTGAATCGGCAGGGAGCTGAAGTTAGAGCAGGTCGGGAGTCGCTGGGCGGTAGATCCCCCCTAAGCGTTCCTAATCAATGCCTCATCCCTGCTGCCCCTTGCCGACGGCAATCAGCCGCTGCTGCACCAGGCTCTCAAACTGGTAGAGATAGGCAGCGACCACAACCCAGAGCAGAGTTGACCAGCGGAAGAACGGACGGGCCACCTCCCACCAGTTGAGGATGTCAGCGAGGAAGCGATCGGACAGAGGGAAGACGCCCAGGATGGCGAAGCTGACCAGAGTGGTGACGAGAATCACCAGCCAACTGTACAGCCCTTCCCACCAGCTCATCAGGCCAGGGAACGCGCCAGGGGGAGCCACCATACCGGGGAGCTGGGTGTCAGGAAAGAACCGATCCATCAGCAGATGCACCAGGTGATGGGCGATCGCCACCAGAATCACCGGGGAGAGAATGGCGATCGCCCCAAACAAGAGACCCAATCGGGGTGAAATGCGGGAGAGCCACAGGGCAATCTGCCAGATAAAGGCAGCGCTCGCCCCCAGCCCGCCCGTGAGCAGGGTGAGGAAGACGGCGCTGAGCCAGGCAGTGGGGTAGGGAATCCAGGCTGGCCAGTTTTGCATAGATGAGTGGTTGGATGGATGAACGACAGGATTAATCCAGGGGACAAACTCAGCAAGTCATCAGAATTCAAAGCCTTAAAACCCATCAGGGAAGCGACAGGCAGGGCAGCTCAATCGTCGTCTTTGCCGTCTTCCAGGAAGAGCTTATAGCCAACGAAGGCGATCGCCCCCACCAGCATCGCCGCCACCGCATACCAGGCCAGCACCGAGGCCACCCGGACCAAAACCAGCGCTCCCAGCACCAGCCCCACGAACTTGCTGACGTTAACGACCTTGCGAAGCCACTTAGGCCGTTTGCGCTTTTTGGGCTCAAGCTTGGAGGTGGGCATGACGGGCGGCTGGGGCTGGTGCAGCTCGGCCTCCAGCTCCCGTAGCCGAATTTCCTGCTCGCGCCGAGCCAGTTCTTGCTCACGCCTCTGTAGTTCTGTGTCCTTATTCTCGTTGGAATTCATAAGCCCCCATGCGTACCCAACCATTCGAGCGGACGGGCAAAGGTTTTCTGCGCTCAATTAATTAACCTTGGCGGTGCGTTGGGCTTGCGCCACAACACAGCCGACGGCGGTGTTCTGGTTCAGCGACTTACTTACAGCGCTTCGCGCTTTGATGGAATCAGATTTTTTGTTGGAAGCCACGCAACACGTGGCTTCCAACAAAAAATCTGTGCCTCATGCACCTGAAAAGTGCTGTAACAAAAAGAAACAGGAACAAATCCCGATCGGGGAGCCATTCCTTCCCACAACCATAACCTCCCGAAATCTAGATTGCCCAGATCAGGAACGGAATATCTAAACCGTCTGCTGCCGGAATATGAGGTGCGGAAATCACCCGTTCCCGTGGTGGTAGAACCGTCTCTGCGTCAGGGATTGGGCCATTTATGATGAAGTCAAAGGTTGATGAAACCTTGTCAACAAACTTCAGAAGAGACACGCATATCTGGAGGTCAGAAGTATGGCTATTGTACGTTGGGAACCGTTCCGGGAAATTGATACGCTACAGCGTCAGATGAACCGCTTGTTTGACGAAATCGTAACACCCACCACCTGGCGCAACGGCGGAGAGGGCATGATGGCTCCTGCCGCCGAACTCCACGAAACCGATGAAGCCCTCCTGCTCAAGCTGGAAGTTCCGGGGATGAAGCCCGAGGATCTGAACGTTGAGGTGACGGCTGAGGCGGTTTCCATCAGCGGCGAGCGCAAGTCCGAGAGCCGCACCGAAGAGAACGGTGTGACCCGCAGCGAATTCCGCTACGGCAAGTTCCAGCGGGTGATTCCGCTACCGGCTCGCGTGCAAAACACGGATGTGAAAGCCGAATACAAGGACGGCATTCTTCACCTGAATCTGCCGAAGGCCGCCGAAGAGCGCAATAAAGTGGTCAAGGTGTCCATCGGTCAGTAAGTCCGCCAACAGGCCAGAGGTCCGACCTCTGGTCCTGGCGATTTCCCTGTAGAGCAACTGAGAGAGACTAACTAACTGAGAGAAACTAGAAAAGCGGGGGGGGAAACACACCGGCGCAATGTTATTTGAGGAGAACAAGAAAAAAGATAACAACAAAAAATAAATAAACCAGAAACTAAACCAAAATACACAATAACAAT
>JBHJGR010000240.1:0-5151 GCA_050331615.1 Elainellaceae cyanobacterium | reverse complement strand
GAGGGGCTGGTATTGGGCGCGGCATTGCCGAATTATTTGCACAGGCTGGAGCCGCCGTTGTGGTTAGCGACTTGAAGGAAGAAACCGCCGCTGTGGTCGCTGACGGTATTCAGGAAAAGGGCGGTAAGGCCGTGGCCGTGGCCTGCGATGTCACCAATGACCAGGCCCTCGAAAACCTGGTCAAGACTGCCCTGGATACCTTCGGAAAAATCACCATCCTGATCAACAATGCCGGGGGGGGTGGTCCCAAGCCGTTTGATATGCCGATGGATACGTTTATCTGGGCATATAAATTGAACGTTTTTTCTGTGTTTCATCTCTGCCAACTCTGCGCGCCCCACATGGAAGCCGCTGGGGGTGGAGCCATCCTCAATATCTCCTCAATGGCGGGAGAGAACAAGAATAAAAACATGGCCTCCTACAGTTCTTCAAAGGCCGCAGAAAGTCATTTAACCCGCAACGTTGCCTTTGATTTAGGGCCAAAAAATATTCGGGTAAATGCGATCGCCCCTGGTGCCATTAAGACTGATGCCCTGGCAACGGTACTGACCCCTGACGTTGAAAAGGCGATGTTAAAAAATACGCCCCTGGCGCGGTTGGGTGAACCGAATGATATTGCCTATGCTGCACTGTTCTTGTGTTCTCCAGCGTCGAGCTGGGTCAGCGGTCAGGTGTTGACTGTCAGCGGTGGTGGTCTTCAGGAGTTGGACTAGACCAATTTTGGATTTTGGATTTTTGAATGTTTAGGAGACATTATGAGTTTTGATGCATTTGGTGACTTTCGGATGGATGGGCATGTCGCCATTGTGACGGGCGGTGCTCAGAATATTGGAGAGGCGATCGCCCGCACTTTTTCCGCAGCGGGTGCCAAGGTTATGATTGCCGACCTGCAAGGGGAGAAGGCGGAAGCCACTGCCGCCAAAATCCAGGAAGAAACTGGTAATGAGGTGCTGGGCATCGGTTGTAACGTCACCGTCCAGGAAGACATTGATCAGTGCGTGGCGAAAACCGTTGAAGCCTTTGGCGACATTACGACGCTGATCAACAATGTGGGTTGGGGACGGGCCTACGATGACCCTCTCACCGTGCCCGAAGCAGACATGATTGAGAGCTACAAGCTCAACACTCTATCTGCCATGAAGATAACGGCGGCCTGCCGTCCCTACATGCTCAAAGCCAAAGAAGCTGGTAAGAACGTGGCTATTACCAACTCTGGCTCTCTGGTGGGGGCAGTCCCCGCGTTTGACTTCATTGCCTACTCGGCGGCGAAGGCAGCTCTGAACCACCTGATGCTGGGTCTGGCTCACTATTACGCCAAGCAGGTCCGCATCAATACCGTGCTGATTGGCACCGTCATCACCGAAGGCTATGCGTCCGCTGGTCTGGACGAGAAAGCGCAATACGCCCTGGCCCACCCCGACAGCCTCACCGGACGCGCCGGTAAACCCCAGGACATTGCCAACGCCTTCCTCTGGCTGTCTTCTCCCGCCGGATCATGGGTCAGCGGTCAAACGATTCAGGTGTCTGGTGGTGGCAAGCGGGTGAAGCTCAAGCCTGAGTAGAAAGATGGGCGATCGCTCACCCCAGAAGTCGGCGCTTTTTTGAAAACGCCGGCTTCTACATCCCTTGTTTCTTTAGGAACTTACAAAACGTGTCTGGTAAACACTGGTTGAAGTTGAGTTGGTTGCAGAGAAACTCTCTTTTTTCAGTCAGCTTGGTCTCTGCCTGGTTGACCAGCTTTCCTGTGAGTGCAGCGGAGACGATCTATTTTCAGTATGGGCAGTTGGGGCGATCGCTGCGAATCAGTTCTTTAGAAGCGTTCGTAGAAACCGGAGAAGTCCGTTCTGACCTGCGGTTTTATTTCAATTTTCTAAACGTCAGCGAGGAGGCTCAACAAAGTTTCCAACAGGCGTTGATTGCTCGCTCCGATGTTGATCCGGTCTATCTTTCACGGATTCTTTATACCGAGCTTGGTGAAGACCTGTTGAATCAACTCGGCTCCTACATTCGCACAGAAGTGGGGAATAATGGGAGCACAGCCCTGCGGGCGGCGGTTCTACTGGCAGCAATGGAATCTGAGGGCCTGTCTCCTTTCCGTCACCTCGTTCACCTTGCCACCGCCTGACCTTTTGAGCACCTACAGCAGATCCTTAAACCTGGCTTTCTTTGAAGTAGAGCTCCTGGGGAACGAAGCCTATCGCCCCTACTTGCAGGCTTCCCATACGGAATACTTGAGCCGGGATCAGAACTTTGGGGTGTTTCTCATTAGCAAAGCCTCTCAGGAAGGGCTGCTGCAAGCCAGCGAGGAGTTCCGCTCCAGGCTTTAGAACCCCTTTCAAGCAGGATCTTAGAAGGAATTGAAGGATGAATGGGTTTCCAATTCGCTACTATTGGCTATTCACCTGTCTTGCCACCGCAACGGCTGCAGCTCTAGGCTGTACTTCAAAGGGACTGGCCCAGACCACACCCTCTATTCAACCTCTGGCAAACATCGAACCTTTGCCTATCTCTACAGCGGCGGCAGATTTGACCCTGGATACCTCAATCTCCTTCTCGGCGGTAGACCTGCCAGCACTAGCGGCAACACCGCCGGAAATCCTCGCCCAGAGTGCTGATTCGACGGATACGCCATCTCCTCCCGCTCCTGCAACATCCGATCCCTCCGCAGACAGCGGTTATGACCCCAACGCCAACATCCGCATTCCGCCCAACCTGGCGGAGGGAACTCCCATCGAGCGGATTTATGTCCACCTGCGAAACCCGACCGGGGATGTGGATCAGGACGAAGTGCTGCAACAGGAGATTGCGGATGCCTTTGGTCTGCAAGCCGGAAGTACCTTCAGTCCGTTGTTTGGCGATCGCGGCATCAATCAGGTGCGCCAGCTTCCCTTTGTGCAGGCGGCTGAATACCGGGTGTACGAGTCAGATCTTCCCGGTACCGTCATTGTGGCTGTGCTGGTGACGCTGCAGACGGAGGAAGCGCCTCCCCCAGAACCGGGTGGCTTGATTCCCACGGGAGATATTAGCGAGTTTCCGGTGCTGTACGAGAGCGATCGCGCCCTCATCCGCCTGATCTTAAACGGAGGCTTTGGGGTCTTTAGCGACACCAATCCCTGGTTTGGGAGTTCCGAAGACTTTGTGGTGGGGGAGTATCAGCCCCAGGGAACCATCACCTGGCCAGAGTTTTATCTGGAGCCAGGACTCTCTGGAATTACCCAGTTGGGCACTGCACCGCTATACATCTATGGGGCGGCAACCTATACCGTGTCGGGCACCCTGGCCCCTGATGTCTTTCGCGATGATACCCGCACCTATGGCGATGTTGAACAACTGTATGGTGGGGTACTGGTCGCTGCACCCGATGGCCCCGTGAGCTTCAACCTGTCGGGAGGACGGCAGAAGTTTCAGCTTAACCAGGGGTTTCTCTTCTCCCAATTCAGCGGCTCTGCCAATGCCCTGGATCGAGCCGCCAGCTACTCCAATCCCCGGACTGCCTATGAGACTACGGTTTTGGGAAACCTGCGGTTCGGTGACTTCAGGCTACAGGGGTTCTTTCTTCAGCCCGATGAATTACCCGTTGCCGACTCTGAGACTCAATATTTAGGAGCCAGCCTCAGCTACAACAACAACCGCAATCTGGAAGCCGCCTTTTCCTATGTCGCCATCCCCCAGTCATCACGGCTCTACGTTTTGCCCAATGGTGAAACCGTCAGTCGTGAAGGCTTGCAGGTGGTCAATCCCCGCATTCGTTTGTCATCACTGTTTGGCGTCGATGGGCTGTGGGCGGAAGGGGAGTATGCCTATCAGTTCAGTAATGATATAGATATGTCGGCCCAGGGAGGATACCTATGGTTAGGATACACAGCGCAAGATGTATCCTGGCGACCCAGCATCAGCTATCGCTTTGCGGGCTTCAGCGGCGACGATCCCGATACCTCTAACTATGAGCGTTTCGATCCCCTCCAGGCGGGCGGGTTATCGGATTGGTTACAGGGGCTCAGCCTCGGCAAAGTCTACAACAACTCCAACGGCTTCTCCCATCGCGTCAGCTTTTCCGCCCAGCCCTCCTCTTCCCTTTCCCTTTCCCTTGATTACTACTACCGCTTTGCCGACCAACTGAATAACCTGGGCGGCAACCGTGCGCTGCCAGTCCTTGAATCCCGCGATATTGGCCATGAAGTGCAGCTTGTGGGCCGCTACTTCATCACCCAGAACTTCATGCTACAGGGAATCTCGGCGATCGCCTTTCCCGGTTCCGCCATCCGACGGGCCGTGAGCGAAGACACCGACCCCTGGGTAACGCTCCAGCTTTCTCTCTTTATGTTCTTTTAGGTTTACCCGCTATGCTAAGGCTTTACTTGTTACGTCACGGACAAACGGCTTACTCCCAAACAGGCGGCTACTGCGGTACGCCCGGCAATGACCCAGGACTTACACCAGACGGCATCGAGATGGCCAAAGCCTTTGCACTGGCGTACTCCTACGTTCCGTGGACAGCCATTTTCGCCAGCCCCCTCCGACGCACCATCGAGACGGCGCAACCGATTTGCGATATCACCGGAGTCCCCTTGCAGCTCAAGGATGGACTCAAAGAAATTGCCTATGGTGAATGGGAGGGCCTACATCCCAGCGTGGTCGATCGTACCTTTCATGATGCCTACGTTCGCTGGCTTACCGACCCCGCCTGGAATGCCCCACCGGGCGGCGAAAAGGCGGTTGATATCGCCCTCCGCACCTGGGGCCTAATCCAGGAGGTGCAACAAGCCCATCCAAGCGGGGACATCCTCATGGTGTCGCACAAAGCCACGATTCGCATCATTTTGTGTGTGCTGCTGGGCATTGATGTCGGGCGGTATCGCGATCGCTTCGATATGCCCGTCGGTGCCCTCACCATTGTTGAACTGGGCGATCGTGGTCCCTTCTTTCGGGTGATTGGCGATCGCTGCCACTTACCGGAAGAGTTGCGATCGCTCCCCAGCACCTAGTTCAATCATCCGGGTCTCAACTTAAGGCAGGAAAGTGGGGCGCGGCGCGCCCCCCAATAACCCGAAAAATTTACCCATTTAATAAGGAACACAAAAAAAACCCACACAAAAACAAACAAAAAAAACATAAAATAGTAAGATCAAAAATACACAAAAATATAAAAAT
>JBHJGR010000239.1:0-7103 GCA_050331615.1 Elainellaceae cyanobacterium | reverse complement strand
AAAGACATCCTGCTCGCGAGGCGGCAGTTATGTATCGAACAGATAGCGATTGGCCTGGGGGGTGAGTGCGTCTAGGTGGGTTTCCAGGAGGGCGATGGTTTCTTCGGCGGGATGATGGGGTGGATGGATGGATGGGTGAGCGTGCGGATGGGCGTGGGGCTGATTTTTCTGAATCGGTTCTGGGATTGATTTTGGGGAGGGGGGAGGGGCCGTTTCGGGGGATGGTTTCGGGAAGGGGGGGGCGATCGCCGCTCCAATCCACAACCGTAGAATGTTGGGAATGGGCAGGTCTAGGGTGCCCGCGCCTAAACCGATCTGGTGCAGCGTCATCGCGGATGGGAAGGTGAAGCCGGCGGCCAAAGTGGTGGCGATCGCCGCCCCGGTAGGGGTCACCAGCTCCCGCTGGAGGCCGTTGTCATAAATCGGCACCTGGCGCATCTGCCAGAGCTGGAGTACGGCAGGAGCTGGGACGGGTAGACGCCCGTGGGCTGCCCGCACGGTGCCACCGCCGATGGGAAGGGGAGAGCAGTAGAGCTGGTCAATCCCCAGCCAGTCTAGCCCCAGGCAAGTGCCGACGATATCAATGATGGCGTCTACGGCTCCTACTTCGTGAAAATGCACCTGATCTACAGCAATGCCGTGCACCGCCGCCTCTGCCGCCGCGAGCTGGCGAAAAACCGCCAGGCTCCAGGCTTCTGCTCGGGTGGGCAGGGCGGCTGCCTGGATCATTTGCTCGATCTCCGGCAGGTGGCGAGTGGGGTGGGCGTGATGGGCATGATCGCGATGGGCATGACTGGCGTGAGCCGGGGGACCGACCCGCACCCAGACCTTAGTAGCCCGCTGCCCCTGGCGCTGCACCGATTCGGCCTGGATTTGATACTCGTCGTCGATGTCCAGACGCTTGAGATGAGTGGTTAGATAATCGAGGGGAACGCCGCCATCGACAAGCGCCCCCAGGCACATGTCGCCCGCAATTCCCGTGGGGCAATCCAGGTAGGCAAGCTTGGTGGTCATGCGTGAAGATAGGTGAGGAGCTTGAGCATAGTGCTAACGCACAACTAATGACAGCTTATGGGGTGTGCGCCCCCAAGAAAACAAGTTTGTTTAACTGCTGAACAGCGGGATGAGGGCACGATGGCAAAGGTCTACACAATTCATCCGGATACGCCCCAGATTCGCCGAATAGAGGAAATCAGGGATGCTCTCCGCGATGGAGCCATTATGTTATATCCAACGGATACGGTCTATGCTATCGGCTGCGATCTCAATGTTAAATCAGCGATCGCCCGAGTTCGTCAAATCAAACAGCTATCCAGCGACAAGCCGCTCACGTTTCTCTGCTCGTCGCTCTCCAATATTTCCGAATATGCCCAGGTCAGCGATACGGCCTACCGCATCATTCGCCGCCTAATTCCAGGACCGTACACATTTCTGCTGCCCGCCACCAAGCTCGTGCCCAAGCTCGTGCTCAACCCCAAACGCAAAACTACCGGTATTCGCGTTCCCGATAATCCCCTCTGTCAGGCTCTGCTGCAGACTCTCGGCAACCCCATCATCTCCACCTCGGCCCTGACCTCGGTGATGCCCGAAGACGATCCTATTTCCCAGGCAGACCTGTTCGATTCCTTCGAGAAGCAGGTGGATATTCTGATCGACGACGGGCAGCCGATGCAGTACGACGTATCCACCATTTTGGATTTGACCGAGACGAGCGCGGCCATCATCCGTAAGGGCCGTGGCTGGGAGGCGGCGATCGCCTGGGCTGACGTGACTGAGGATGAACCAGTTGACCAATCGTCCTCTTACTGGCGGGTGAACTAGGGCCGGCAAGAAGAGCGATCACCAACTGGGCCAAATTCGCTGAAGCCTGATAGCGGTTTCTATTGGGGGCGATCGCCCGAGATTCAGAACTATCGTCTTGTCCAGACTTCCAGACCGGGAGCAGTCGGCTCACCCGCAGGATCTTCGCAGTTACTTAGCAGAGTGACACACGCCTTCCCCTAGTGGCGATCGCCATTTCCTACAGTCAAGGGGACGGTCGAGGGGGCTTCCCCGGAAGCTCGTTGCCCCGGTGTTCCTCCACGGCTGTCGTGCATCGTTACCTTGTGCATCTCACCAAAGGTCAAACCATGAATGCTGAACCTACCAACTCCGTACAGTCCCATAGCGACGAGCTGAGTGCGTCTACAAATTCTGCTGTACCGACTGAGTCATCGACTTCCCAGGAGTCAGCTACCCCGTCGGGCGCGCCTTTAACCGAATTTTTGACCCAGGAGTTTAGTAAAGAAATTTCGACGATATCGGCTAGCGTCAATGCAGTCGCGGCGCGGCTGGCCCGAGAAGTCGAACGTATCTGCAGCAAGAGCGATCGCATCCAGGCATCGGGCCGCATTGGTGCATGGCAGCAAACGCTGGCCCAGCATCGCGTCCAAAAATGCCTGAACTACTACCGGCTGGGGTCGCGGCGGGGTCGGGTCGAGCTGCACAGCCACCTCAGCGCCATGGTTTATCGCCATGTTGCGCCCAGCCAGGGCAACTTTGGGTTCCAGGCCCGCTACAGCTTGATTGAAGACTTTCTCCAGGGATTCTACATCGAAGTGCTCAAGAGCTTCCGGCGGGAGAATGAGCTGCCAGATAACTATTCGCCCAGAACCCGCATCGAGCTGGCAGAGTATATGGCCTTTACCGAGCAATATGCCAAGCGGCGCATTACCCTTCCTGGACGGCGCAACCAGCAATTAGTCGTACTCCGCGCCCAGGCGTTCTCCAACCGTCAACCGGCGGAAACGTCGATGGACATTGAGCTGGCCATCGAATCGGCCAAGAGCGAAGAGGCCGAACTCCACAACCGCTCGCCCGTGGTGCAGCAGGTGCGGGAGCAGATGGTGATCAACACCACTGACCCATCGGAATCGGTGCTGCGCGATCGCGTCATCACCGAGCTGATTCGCTACCTGGAGGATCAGGGCCAAACCGACTGCGTCAACTACCTGACCCTGAAGCTTCAAGATCTGTCGGCCCCAGAAATTGATACCCTGCTGAACCTGACCCCCCGGCAGCGGGACTACCTCCAGCAGCGGTTCAAGTACCACGTGGAAAAGTTTGCCTGCTCTCACCATTGGCGCATGGTGCATCAGTGGCTCGGGGCGGACCTAGACCAAAATCTGGGCATGTCGCAGCAGCAGTGGATCGAGTTTTTGCAGCAGCTTTCTCCCCAGCAGCGCCGCTTGCTGGAGCTGAAGACCCGGCAGTTTGACGAAAACGAGCCCTACCCCCCTTCGGATAAGCAAATCGCTAAGCAGCTCAACTGCACCCCCAAGCAGGTGCAGCGCAACTGGGTGCGCCTCCTGGGGCAAGCCTGGAAGTTCCGCAATGCCTCCCTCGAATCCCGGCAGCTCTAAAGCACCACTTCCTCGATTTCAGACGGTTGGGGTAGGGTAGGGCGAGGCGGATCAGATGAGTCGGGGTGGCGATCGCACCGTTGGTTAAATTGACAGGACTCGCAGCGAGCACCGGGAGGAATTTGGGGCAAGGGCACGCCCTCCTGGTAATCCTCAAGCCAGGCCGTGAGCTGCTGCAGGAGCTGGGTTAGTTCTGCACGAATTGCCTCATGCTGGGAGGCGTCGTAGTCAAACCGCATCGACTGTAGCGGTTGGGCATCAGAGCCACCGGGGGGAATGAACCAGTAGGTTAGGGAAACGCTGGCCGGATCAATTCCCATCACCTCGGTGAGCACAAACGGGTAGAGACGAGTCTGCCAGTTATCCTTTAGCCAGGCCCGCTGGGGCGGCTGGGCGTAAGTCTTCCAGTCAAAAATCGCCGCATCTGCCGGGCCGATAATCAGCAGGTCGTAGATGACCGTCAGCAAATAATCCTGGAAATTCAGGCTGAGGCGATACTCACTCTGGCGAAACTGGTTCTGAGCTTCTGTCGGAGAAGCTTTCAGCCGTTCAGAAACCGTGGCCTGCAGTGTCTCCACATTGGCCTGCAGAGCATCCGTTTCGCTGGAAAACGCGTGGGTAGGCAGCCCCAACTCCCGCTGCTGCATCAGCAGGTGAAATCGGCTCCCCCAGGTTAGCCGCGCTTGCTCATCGGGAGACGGCGGAGCCGCCATTTGGTCCAGATAGACGTGCTGAAACTTCCGGGGACAGGTTTGCAGCAGGTTAAGCTGCCCTTGGGAAAGACGCAGCCGGGGTGGAGTGGGCATAGTTATCGCTTGGTGAGCACAAACAGGCTGCCCGCGTTGCCGCGACCAACGCGCAGGTCGTCGTCGAGGTAGGTGACATCCAGCCAGCCCTGCTGGTCTTCGCGGGTGATGGGGAAGTCGATCGCCAGGAAAGACCGGCCCGATTCGATGGCCTGAACAAAGCTGGCGGGGCTTTGGTAGCCGACGAAGCGCTGCAGACCAAAGATTGCCCGCTCAAACTTGACCTGCACCCGCCGCTCTGACACGGGAATGAAGCAGGCTGCCACGCTCACCAGCCCTCCCAGGGAGGGTAATCCCTGCACCTCGGCAATGTTGTAAATCCTGGCGTTGTCCATGCGGATGCACTGATAAATTTGCCCCAGCTTATACAGCGGGAGAAAGTCAATCCGCAGCAGCTCCTGGCTGGTGGTGTAGAGCAGCCGCCAGTCGCCGTTGAGCTGCTCAGTGGCACTGAGGGGATGAGGATGGGGAGACTCGGCCTCCAGCGCTACGACGGCATCGGCGATCGCTTGCTTTTGGTGCTGATCGGCCAGTAGGCCCCGGTTGCATCCGGCGATCGCCTCCAGCAGGGCCGCTTTTGCTGACATATGTCTACCCCCCCTTACCTCACAGTTTCCATTATCCCCTATGAACGCTTGGACGAGGACTGCTTGAAGTCATTGATCAATCCCCCTGCTAGCACAATTTGCCGCTGGCGATCGCTCAGCCGATGGGTCATCTCATAGGTTTTGTCCTTGGAAAGGTTCTTCACCCGAATTGGCTTGTTCTCAACCAGGGACTGGCGCAGGTTGGTCAGCTCCAGCTCGTCGATTTCGTCGATGGTGTCGTAATCCTCTGGCTGGGCAAACTCCAGGGGCAGGATGCCGAAGTTCACCAGGTTTTGCCAGCCAATGCGGGCGTAGGACTTGGCCAGGACGGCAACTTGACCCAGATAACGGGGGGCGATCGCCGCGTGTTCTCGACTGGAGCCTTGGGCGTAGTTCTCTCCAGCCACGATGAAATGGCCGCCAAACTTGTCCTGGGCGGCTTTGGCTCGCTCCGAAAAAGTGTCGTCCATCAGGTAAAACACAAAGTCGCTGATGGCGGGAATGTTGCTGCGATAGGGCAGCACGTTGGCTCCAGCGGGCAGAATTTCATCGGTGGAGATGTTGTCACCGACCTTGAGCAGGACAGGGGCGATCGCCCCATCCAGCAGCTCGCCAAACTCCGGGAAAGACTTGATGTTTGGCCCTTTTTCCAGCTCCACCGCCTGATGTTCCTCCGGTGGCGGCACCAGCATTTCCGTGTTAATGCGCTGGCGCACGGGCGGCTCGTACTGGGGATAGCCCATGTAGTAGAGCTTTTCCAGCTCGCGGGGGTCGGTGATTTTGCCCGTGAGGGCGCTGGCGGCAGCGGTTTCAGGACTGCACAGATAGACCTGGTCATCGGCGGTGCCCGATCGCCCCGGAAAGTTGCGCGGCATGGTGCGCAGGGAAATCTGGTGGGAGGCGGGAGCCTGGCCCATGCCAATGCAGCCCAAACATCCGGCCTGATGGAACCGGGCACCTGCATGGATCAGGTGCAGAAAAGCATCGTCCATCATCGCCAGGTTTTCAATCACCTGCCGCGAAGTGGGGTTGACGTCAAACGAAAGGCCACCCGCTGCCATGCGGCTCTTGACGATCTCGCTTACCACCCAAAAGTCCCGCAGCCCCGGATTGGCCGAAGAGCCCACCACCACCTGATGCACGTCTCGACCGGCCACCTCCCGCACTGGCACCACATTGCCGGGACTGCTGGGGCAGGCAATCAGCGGCTCCAGGGTGGACAAATCGATTTCATCCGTCTCGTCGTAGCTGGCCCCCTCATCAGCTACCAGCTCCACCCACTCGTGCCCCCGCCCCTGGAGATTGAGAAACGCCTGCACGCCCACGTCTGAGGGAAAGACCGTGGTGGTAGCCCCCATCTCCGTGCCCATGTTGGCGATCACGTGGCGATCCATGGCCCGCAGGAAGCTCAGCCCCGGCCCGTAGTACTCAATAATCTTGCCCCGGCAGCCGTCCACGTCGTAGCGGCGCAGCATCTCCAGCACCACGTCCTTGGCACTCACCCAGTCGGGCAGCTCCCCCATTAGCTTGACTCCGAGGATTTTGGGCATGGGCAAATACATGGGTTCTCCGGCGATCGCCAGGGCCACATCTAGCCCCCCTGCGCCAAAGGCCAGCATCCCCATCGCCCCCGCCGCAGGCGTGTGGCTGTCGGAACCAATCAGGGTCTTACCGGGAATGCCAAAGCGCTCCATGTGTACCGCATGGGAAATGCCGTTACCGGGGCGGCTATACCACAGGCCAAACCGCTGACAGGCCGATCGCAGGAATAAGTGATCGTCAGCGTTCTTATAGTCCGTTTGCAGCAAGTTGTGGTCTACATACTGGGCCGACAGCTCCGTCTGCACCCGCTCCAGCCCCATGGCCTCCAGCTCCAGCATCACCATGGTGCCGGTAGCGTCCTGGGTGAGGGACTGGTCAATGCGCAGGCCGATTTCTTCCCCCGGCTGCATTTCCCCGGAAACGAGATGGGACTGGATCAGCTTTTGGGTGACATTAAGCGGCATGGAAAACCCCCGGAGCAGTGCTGCTAAAACTAAGCGTTGATAGCTTAGAAAACTGGGGGGCGATCGCGCATCTGGCTAATGGGGTAAGTGCTGGCTAGCCTTAGTCCACCCGCGCCGCAAGCTGGGCCTCAAGCTCCTGAATCCGAGCCCGGAGGGGAGCTATCATGGCCGCCACCTGGTCTGCGGAGTATTTCAATGGTGCGGTAGTGAATCATCAGAAAGCCTCTTGGTTTTAGGAACAGTGAAATGAGAGCAGGTTTTAGAAAGTTTCGGTTGGATGGTCAGCGTGTTTGATCCCCCTAA
>JBHJGR010000238.1:0-53220 GCA_050331615.1 Elainellaceae cyanobacterium | reverse complement strand
CCCTCTACTTCCCACCCATACCCACCCCCATTATCCGCCGGGCGGGGGCGGCCCCCCCCGCGGGGCGCGCCCCACCCCACCATAGCATCACTTAATTATGGCTACCGACTTAACCGAGGTCTGCGGCACGGCTCACGTTCTGCAGCTCTATCTGCGGACAGGTGCGCTTCATCAGGCCCGTCAACACTTTGCCTGGCCCGACCTCAACTATCCGCTGCACCCCTGCGGCTTCTAGGTTGAGGGCGATCTCGCGCCAGCGGACAGAGCCAGTCATCTGCCGAATCAGGCGGTCTTTGAGAATGGTCGGGGCGATCGCTGGCGTCGGGTCAACGTTGGACAGCACCGGCACCTCAGCTTCCTGGAACGGGACGGATGTCAGCATCGCCTCAAAGTCTGCCGCTGCCGCCGCCATCAGGGGCGAGTGAAAGGCACCGCTGACGTTGAGCTTGACCTTGCGCTTGGCTTTAAGCCTCTCCAAAACGGCGTCCACCGCCTCTGAAGTCCCCGAGATGACAGCTTGGGCGGCGCTATTATCATTGGCCAGCACGACGCCTTCGGTCTGCCCGATGAGCTGGTGGAGCTGCTCTGAATCGAAGCCAATCACCGCCGCCATCAGACCCTCCGAAGCCTGGCTCATCAGCTCAGCCCGCCGCTGCACCAGCCGCAGACCCGCCTCAAAGTCAAAGACGCCAGCGGCGTACAGCGCGGTATATTCTCCCAAACTATGTCCGGCTAACAGGTCGGGGCCGCCCCGCTGCTTAAGCTGATCCACCAGCAGGGTTTCGACCACGTATAGGCACGGCTGGGTGTAGAGAGTGTTGGATACTTTGTCGTCGGGGCTTTGGCAGACCTCAGTAACCGACCAACCCAGAATATCGCGGGCCTGCTGTAGCCGTGACGCTGTCTCCGACGACTCAAACAAGCCCTGGCCCATGCCCACTTCCTGGGAGCCCTGACCTGGAAAAACCCACGCCGTTTTGCTCATGCTAGATCCCCCACTGAAAAATTGCCGCTCCCCACGACAGCCCCGCGCCAAAGCCCGCCGCAGCAATGGTATCTCCCGGCTGGATCTTGCCCTGGCGCACATACTCGTCCAGAGCTAGGGGAATCGACGCGGCTGAGGTATTGCCGTAGGCAGCCATATTGCTGATGACTTTGTGGCTGGGGATGTTAAGCCGATTAGCGACCGCATCTAGAATGCGCTGATTCGCCTGGTGCAGCAGCAGCCAGTCAATTTGTTCAACCGCTAGCCCCGCCCGGTAGAGGGCTTTTTCGATGACTTCGGGCACCTGCTTCACGGCAAACCGGTAAACCTCTTGCCCATTCATGGTGACAGGCTGGAAAGCTCCCTGACTGACCGACGTACCGGGCAGCAGTTCACGGGGCTCGCCGCCATAGGACAGATTGAGACAGCCGTTCATGCTCCCATCGCTGCGTAGCTCAAACCCCAGGAGGCGATCGCACTCACTCGCCCGCATTACCACTGCCCCCGCTCCATCCCCAAACAGCACACAGGTACGCCGATCGCTCCAGTCCGTCCAGCGGGACAGCACGTCGGCACCGATGAGCAGCACGGTGGGATAGGTGCCCGTGCGGATAAACTGGGCAGCGGTCACCATACCGAAGAGAAAACCCGAGCAGGCGGCGGTCAGGTCAAAGGCGATCGCCTGATGAGCAGCCAGGTGGGCCTGTACTTTAGCAGCGCTACCAAACAGATCATCGGGAGTTGAGGTCGCCAGTATAATCAAATCAACCTCTTGTGGGCTCAGACTCGCATAGGCAAGAGCCTGCTGAGCTGCGTCAGTCGCCAGCGCGACCAAAGCCTCTTGCCCCTGGGCGATATGCCGATGCCGAATGCCGGTGCGGGAGCCAATCCAGTCGTCTGAGGTGTCGACGATCTGGCTCAGATCCTGGTTGCTCAGCCTGACCTGGGGGACCGCTGAGCCACAACCCGCGATCGCCACGCCTAATTCAAAACCCTGTTGCATTTATTCTCCGTCGGTGGCCGCTGCGGTGACCTTCTGGTACTGAGATTGGATTTGGTCGAGCATCCGGTGATCTACGGCCTCTTTGGCCAGCCGAATCGCATTGAAGATTGCAGGAGCCTGGGAGCTCCCATGGCTGATGATGCAGATGCCGGCCACTCCCAATAGTAACCCGCCTCCATGCTCAGCATGGTCAATTCGCTGCTTGATGCGCCTGAGGTTAGGTTTTAGTAGGGCGGTTCCCAGCTTACCACGAATGCCCTGGGGCAGCTCTTCCCGGAGAATTTGCAGCAGGGCGTCGCCGATCGCTTCAGCAAATTTAAGCAGCACGTTGCCCACAAAACCGTCGCAGACGACTACGTCAAAGTCGCCCGAGAGCACGTCCCGCCCTTCCGCATTGCCAATGAAGGAGACATTGGAATTTCTTTGCAGTAGCTGATAGGACTCAACCGCCAGCTCATCACCTTTGGAGGGCTCCTCCCCAATGTTGAGCAAACCAACCTTGGGATCCTCAACGCTCAAAACGCAGTGGGAGTAGATCGAGCCCATAACGGCAAACTGCTCCAGAAACCTGGGGCGGCAGTCGACGTTTGCCCCTACGTCCAGAATCAAGACTGATTTACCGGCGATCAAGGTGGGTAGAACAACGCCGATGGCAGGACGGTCGATCCCCTTCAGTCGGCCCAGTCGCAGCAGTGCTGATGCCATCGCCGCGCCCGAATGCCCGGCTGAAACGATTGCATCGGCGCGCTTGTCTTTGACCAAATCCATGGCCACGTTGATAGATGACTTGGGCTTTTGCCGCAGCGCCGACAGGGGTTCCTCGTGCATTTCGATCACCCCGTCGGATGGCACAATTTCTAGCTGCCCCAGGGCATGAGGGTGGTGGCGCTTGACCGATGCCTCAACCTTCTCTTGATTACCGACCAGCAGGACCTCTAAATCTAGCTCTTCCCGCGCCCTCAACGCACCCGCAACAATCTCATCGGGAGCTAGGTCTCCCCCCATTGCATCAATTGCAATCCGTGCCTGAGTTGATCCCATTGATTAATGCAGTAGAAAACTAAAGAATTTTAACAGATGGAATCCGCTACAGGGTGGAAGACAAACCATAGAAAATCTCACTCAACTTCATTGGGTTCCACGATTCTCTGAAAGAGATATCCCGTGCCACGGGCCGTCAGAATCAACTCAGGATTGCTGGGATCTTCTTCTAGCTTGGCTCTTAGACGGGAAATGTGGACATCCACAACGCGGGTATCAACATGACGCTCTGGCGTGTAGCCCCAGACTTCCTGCAGGATTTCCGAGCGGGAAAAGGGCTCGCCAGATCGACCAACCAGGAGTTCTAAAAGGCTAAATTCCATGCCGGTGAGGCGGATACGCTCACCCCCTTTGTAAACCTGCCGCTTGTTTGTGTCAATGCGTAAACTGCTGACCTGGATGATACCCGAGCTAGGAATTCCGGTATTTCCTACTTTATCAACCCGACGCAGCACTGACCGAATGCGGGCCTCCAGTTCCTTGGGGGAAAAAGGCTTGACGACGTAATCATCAGCCCCCAACTCCAGACCGGTGATGCGATCGGCAACATCTCCAAGGGCCGTTAGCATAATGATGGGCACATCCGATTCCTTGCGCAGCTCTTGACAAACGCCATAGCCATCTAGCTTTGGCATCATCACATCTAGAACAACGAGGTCTGGGTCAGCATTGCGAAAGGTGTCGAGTGCCTCTTCACCATCGGCGGCAGTGACCACGTCATATCCAATCATGGACAGGCGCGTTTCCAAGATTCGCCGGATGCTGGCTTCATCGTCTACCACAAGTATCTTTTCTTTGAGATTTTCCAATTTTCCTAATGCTCCATAAACTCAACAGATGGCCATACCATTAGCTATATTCAACCGCCACACCAGCAGCTCTATCAGCGGATTAGCCAGGTTAAGCCAGACAAGCAATCGTTAATTTTTCGTACCCTATCATCTTAGATAGTACCCTAGACTATCATTTGCTAAGGAGCTAGATGCCTTTTCAGTCAGGCATTTCAGAGTTTCTTAAGCTTTATATAGCGAGAGGGATTTTTTACTGTTAACTATTGCAATAAATTAATATCACTTAACAATTATTTACCTCTAATTCAGAATTACTTTCCCTAGCGCTGATCCGACGCGATCGCCCCTTTTCATTGCGGTTTTCCTTCCCATTTCACTTCTTATGCCCAAGTCCCGTTCCCATTACGTCTGCCGCGAGTGCGGTGCCGAGTCTGCCCAGTATTACGGCAAATGTTTAGCCTGTGGCAGTTGGCACTCCCTGGTGGAAGAGGTCGTACCCACGGCTGCCACGGCCCGCAGCAGCGTCCTCACGGGGCGATCGCCCCAGCCCTCTGCCAGCCCAGCCGCTTCAGCTCAGTCGCCCCAGCGCCAGCCTCTGCTGGCCCTCACCCTGCCCCAGATCTCCGATCACCCCCAAACGCGCCTGCCCTCCGGCTACAGCGAACTAGATCGGGTGCTGGGGGGCGGTATTGTTCCCGGTTCCCTGGTGCTCATCGGCGGCGATCCCGGCATCGGCAAGTCTACCCTGCTGCTCCAGGTGGCCGGCTATTTGGCCTGTCAGTTCCCGGTGCTATACGTGTGCGCCGAAGAGTCGGGGCAGCAGGTGAAGCTGCGCTGGCAGCGCCTCGCTGCCACCATCACTCAGGCTAATTCCCCGGATGAGGCCCTCTATCTGCTGCCGGAGACCGATCTGGAGACAATTCTGCAGGAGCTGGACACGCTGCGGCCTCAGGTAGCCATTATCGACAGTATTCAAGCCCTCTACTTTGCCGCCCTCAACTCGGCCCCCGGCTCGGTTTCCCAGGTGCGGGAGTGCACCTCGGCCCTGATGCAGTTGGCCAAGCGGGCGGGCATTACCCTATTCATCGTCGGCCACGTCACCAAAGAGGGGGCGATCGCCGGTCCCAAAGTGCTGGAACATCTGGTGGACACGGTTCTGTACTTTGAGGGCGATCGCTTTGCTAGCCACCGACTGCTGCGATCGGTGAAAAACCGCTTTGGGGCAACCCACGAGCTGGGGGTGTTCGAGATGGCGGATCAGGGGCTGTCAGAAGTGCTCAACCCGTCAGAGATTTTTCTGGGCAGTCGGGACGAGCTTACTTCCGGAACGGCCACCATCGTGGCCTGCGAGGGGACTCGGCCTCTGGTGGTGGAACTCCAGGCGCTGGTGAGCGCCACTAGCTACGCCTCTCCTCGCCGCTCCACTACGGGCATTGAGTACAACCGGCTGCTGCAAATTCTAGCCGTGCTGGAAAAACGGGTGGGCATCCCTCTCTCGAAGCTAGATGCCTATGTCGCTTCGTCTGGTGGACTGAGTGTGGGGGAACCCGCCGCCGATCTGGGGGTGGCCATTGCGGTGGCGGCCAGCTTTCGCGATCGCGTAGTCGATCCCGCCACGGTGCTCATTGGTGAAGTCGGTCTGGGCGGTCAGGTGCGTCCCGTTTCCCAAATGGAGCCGCGGCTGAAGGAGGCGGCAAAACTGGGCTTTCAGCGGGCGATCGTGCCACCGATGCAGGCCATCCCAGACATAGATTTGGATATCATCACCGTCAAGCGGGTGGTCGATGCCATTGGAACTGCCCTGGTCAGCCCTGCGACATCTGCACATCCAGGCAGTTTGGCCTGAGAACAGGGGTGTCCCAGAATGGGTGGAGCGGTTCACTGTGAACAGATTTGGCTAATTGCTCGTCGATCTCCTGCTTTAGGCTCTCTAGGCAGAATGGCTTGACGAGGCAGTGGTGCACGCCCAGGGTGTTTAGCAAGAGTTGGGTGTGACGCGACAGCGATACTGATGTCGCGATCACCGGAGTCTGTCGCCATCGACTCGTGCGCAGATGTCTGAGCCAGGCCAGCCCTGTCATACTGGGGTGCTGCAAGTCAAGGACGATGAGATCAGGGGCAGCACTAGCCAGAGCTAGCCAGGCAGATGCTGCTGGCCAATCGGTGGGCAGGCTGAAAACCTGGTGATTGGACAGCTCCAGAAAGTCTTTCAGAAGCAGGCTAGTCGTTGCATTTTCCTCGACGAGGGCGATGTGACATTTGCACTTTGAGTTCATGTCGACAAATGCTGCCAAAACAGTCCATAGGTGACCAGACAGGGCGTGATCATCGATACAAGCCTATCCTAGGAGGTACAGAGAGGTTTTCAATCCGCCAAAGGGCTGAACGTTCTTGGCATACTTTTCTGGTAAGCAGGTAGCTACAAATAACGACGCTATGGCGCGGCGCATCCCACCAGCTTGATTGATAGCCATGTACTGAACCCTTTACTCTGCTCCCGTGACCGTAATTCTAGTGAAGCAAACCCAGTAAAGCCCGCAATGAAATCCATCCTCCGACTTCCTCGCCTATTTCCTCGCTCACTTCCCCGCAAACTCGCCCAGGGACGCCGGTTGCCGGGGCTGACCCTCTTCGCTTTTTTGGTTGGGTTGGCAATTAGCCTCTCGCTGGTGCTCGAAAGTACTGCCTATCGGGCGATCGCCCAAGCCCCAGCCCCTTCCTTAGTTTCTAACGGTACGCCCACCGGCAATGTAGTCAGCAATACAATCGACAATACGAGGGGAGATTTAAACGACATCGGCACCGTCGATGCCGTTCCGGCCCAGTACCAGCTAGGCCAGAAGCTCTATCTGGAGAGCTGCGCCACCTGTCATGTGGGTGTGCCCCCAGAAGTGCTGCCCCGCCAAACTTGGGAGGTGATCCTGCAAGATCCGGCCCACTATGGCGTCCAGCTCCCGCCGCTGGTAGACCCGCCCCGGCTGCTGATTTGGCAGTATGTGCAGCAGTTTTCGCGATCGCTCCAGGAAGAGGAGGCAACCCCCTACCGCATCCGCAATTCCCGCTTTTTTAAGGCGCTCCACCCCCGAGTCGAGTTTTCCGAACCCGTCCAGTTGGGGTCTTGCACAACCTGCCACCCCAGCGCTAGCGCCTTTAACTTCCGCCAGCTCAGCCCAGACTGGCAGGATGCACCGTAGCATCCCTCCAGTCGCCGCGGACTAACCAATCACTCCCTCTAGAGCTAGGTGATAGGATGAAGGTACGTCCAAGGCTGTGTGACTTGGCGGCGGGTTCTGTGGGTTAACTTAATCTATAAATGCTGCTGCTCCATATATGCTGCCCATTGCCGATACGACGGCAGCCGAGTTCCTACCCAACCTAGCCTAATCTGAACGTCTCAAACTGTAGTTTTCTTTGCCATGTTAAAAAAGCTATTTGGCGATCCAAACGCGCGAAAGCTAAAACGATATCAACCCGACGTTGCGGAGATTAACCTCCTGGAAGAAGAAATCAGCCCCTTGTCTGACGAGGCGCTGGCGGGAAAAACAGCAGAATTTAAGCAGCGTTTGGAGAACGGTGAATCGCTCGATTCGCTACTGCCAGAAGCCTTTGCCGTTGTGCGCGAGACCGCCCGCCGGGTGCTGGGCATGCGCCACTTTGATGTGCAGCTCATCGGCGGCATGGTGCTCCACGACGGCCAGATTGCTGAGATGAAGACGGGCGAGGGAAAAACCCTGGTCGCCACCCTGCCCGCTTACCTCAATGCCTTGGAAGGTAAAGGCGTTCACGTCGTCACGGTGAACGACTACCTGGCCCGCCGGGACGCCGAGTGGATGGGGCAGGTGCACCGCTTTTTGGGACTGAGCGTGGGGCTGATTCAGCAGGGGATGAGCCCTGCCGAGCGCCAAAAGAACTACGCCTGCGACATCACCTACGGCACCAACAGCGAGCTAGGGTTCGACTACCTGCGGGACAATATGTCTACCTCCATGGCAGACGTGGTGCAGCGCCCCTTTAACTACTGCGTCATTGACGAGGTTGACTCGGTTCTCATCGACGAGGCTCGCACCCCGCTGATTATCTCTGGACAGGTCAATAATCCTAGCGAGAAATATCTCCAGGCTGCCGAAGTGGCCCGAGCGCTGACCCGTAAAGAAAACGAGGAGGACGAGAACGGGCACTACGAGGTAGATGAAAAAGCCCGTAACGTCTTGCTAGCGGATGAGGGCTACATCGAGGCCGAGCGGCTGCTGGGGGTCAATGACCTGTTCGACCCGAAAGACCCCTGGGCCCACTACATTTTCAACGCCGTCAAGGCGAAGGAACTCTTCATCAAAGACGTGAACTACATCGTGCGCAATAACGAGGTAGTCATCGTTGACGAGTTCACCGGGCGGGTGATGCCGGGCCGCCGCTGGAGCGATGGCCTGCACCAGGCAATCGAGGCCAAGGAAGGGGCAGAGATTCAGCCGGAAACCCAGACTATGGCCACCATTACTTACCAGAACTTCTTCCTGCTCTACCCCAAACTGGCGGGGATGACCGGCACAGCCAAGACGGAAGAGGCCGAGTTTGAGAAGATCTACAACCTAGAGGTGACGGTCGTACCCACCAACCGGCCTACGGGACGGGTTGACTTACCAGATGTGGTTTACAAGACCGAAACCGCCAAGTGGAACGCTGTCGCCCAGGACTGTGCCGAGATGCACGAAGTGGGTCGTCCGGTGCTGGTAGGCACCACGAGCGTTGAGAAATCAGAACTGCTGGCCAACCTGCTGGCCCAGCTCAACATTCCCCATAACCTGCTAAACGCCAAGCCGGAGAACGTGGAGCGAGAGTCTGAGATCATCGCCCAGGCTGGCCGTAAGGGAGCGGTTACCATTGCCACCAACATGGCAGGACGGGGAACCGACATCATCCTGGGGGGTAACGCTGACTACATGGCTCGCCTGAAGGTGCGGGAGTATTTGATGCCCCGCATTGTTGTGCCTGAAGACGAAGATACCTTTGCCGTGACTCGGGTAGCGGGAGCCGCTGGCGGCAAGCGCGGGGGGAAAGGGTTTGCCTCTGGCCCAGGCCAGCAGAAGGTGAAAACCTGGAAAGCCTCGCCGCAGATTTTCCCGACCGAGCTCTCGTCAGAAGCTGAGAACCAGCTCAAAGAGGCAGTGGAAGCCGCAGTGCAGCAGTATGGTGAGCGATCGCTCCCCGAACTCGTTGCCGAAGACAAAGTCGCCACCGCTGCCGAAAAAGCCCCCACGGAGGATCCTGTGCTCCTCAAGCTGCGGGAAGCCTACAATCTCATTCGGGCTGAGTATGAGGCATTTACCGATGCGGAGCACGAAGAGGTGGTGCAACTGGGGGGCCTGCACGTCATCGGCACTGAGCGCCATGAGTCACGCCGGGTGGACAACCAGCTCCGGGGCCGGGCCGGACGCCAGGGCGACCCCGGATCAACCCGATTCTTCCTCAGCCTGCACGACAACCTGCTGCGGATTTTTGGGGGCGATCGCGTCGCTGGCCTGATGAACGCCTTCCGGGTCGAAGAAGACATGCCCATCGAGTCGGGTATGCTGACGCGATCGCTCGAAGGTGCCCAGAAGAAAGTCGAGACCTACTACTACGACATGCGGAAGCAGGTCTTCGAGTATGACGAGGTGATGAACAACCAGCGGCGCGCCATCTACGCCGAGCGGCGGCGGGTGCTGGAAGGGCAGGACCTGAAGGAGCAGGTCATTAAGTACGCCGAGCAGACCATGGACGACATCGTCGAAGCCTATGTCAACCCCGAACTGCCGCCGGAAGAGTGGCAGCTCGACAAGCTGGTGGAAAAGGTCAAGGAGTTCATCTATCTGCTGGCCGATCTGGAGCCGTCCCAGATTGAAGACCTGACCATGGGCGAAATGAAGACCTTCCTCCACGAGCAGGTGCGCATTGCCTACGATCTGAAAGAGGCCCAGGTGGAGCAGGTTTCCCCAGGGCTGATGCGCCAGGCCGAACGCTTCTTCATCCTGCAGCAGATTGACACGCTCTGGCGGGAGCACCTCCAGCGCATGGATGCCCTGCGGGAGTCGGTGGGGCTACGGGGCTATGGTCAGAAAGATCCGCTGATCGAGTACAAGAGTGAAGGCTACGAGCTATTCCTCGACATGATGACGGAAATTCGCCGCAACGTGGTTTACTCCCTCTTCCAGTTCCAGCCGCAGCGTCAGCCCACGGCCCAACCGACCTCTTCAGAGGTGGTTTAGGACTTGCCTGGGGAGTCGGGGAACGGGGCGATCGGCCCCGTTCCTTTCCCTTCTCACTGGCTCCCTTAAGTTCTCATGCGCGGCGGTAGTCGTCGAGGAGAGCTGGTGTCTCCGGTGGCGATCGCCAGCACCAATCGGCTTAGGATGCGGCTATCCTCTAAGCGATAAAGCTCCAGGTCGCCGCCGAGCTGCTGTACCAGTGCCTGACAGATCAGCAGGTGCAGGCCAGGGGGATGGTCCAAAGTGGACGGCATCAGCGGGTCGGCAAGCTGTCCCCCGTGCAGCTCGTCCAGCATCCGCGTCTCGACAGTGCCGTGATCGGTGATTGAGATTTCTAGCCAGTGGAAGTCGAGGGGGCGACACCACACGTCTAGCCGTCCACCCTGGGGCGATCGCCGACAGGCCAGGGAAAGAAGCTCGTGTAGTACAAACTCGATTTTGGCAACGTCTCCACCGATGATGACGTTACTGTCGTTGTGGACCTGATACCAGAGCTGACGTTGACGAATCAGGGGCTCGACTCGCTCCATTGCCCGCTTGAGCAGCGATACCAGCGAAATAGATTGCTCAAAGGTGTGAAGCTGCCAGTGCTCTAGCCGCAGCACTGGGCTGGCCGTTACTACCAGATCGCCTAGATGACGGACGATTTGGTGGTAGCGCATACTGGCCAGAGCGTCCTTTTGATGGCTCAAATCGTTTAGGCGCTTAACGTAGGTATTCAGGCTGCGGCAAAATTCCTCAATGCGTCGATGCTTATACCAGTTCAACTGCTCAAGCTGCACCTGTCGCTCGGCTAGCTGGGTTGTCAGCATGAGGTATCGCCGCGACCAGGCCAGCTGATGGCTGAGGATTTCTAATACGTTGAGCTGCCGCTCCGACCAAAACCGCTCGAAGGCATCGGCGAGCACAAGAATACCCGTGGGGGCATGGTCTCCTGAGGTACGCAGAGCGATGGTGAGAATCTGGCCAATTTCTGAGCCGCTGAGCCAGCGGCGCGTCTCGGGGGTGAGGCTAGCCGAGCTGATGGGACAGATGCCCTCACTTTGCAGCGTCCACTGGATGAGCTGGTCGGTATGGACCGAGATGGGCTGTTGTGAATTGACCGCAAATCTATGGTCATAGATGGCAACCGCGGCAATTCTGGCATCCTTATGACCGGGTGACCAGGTCAATAGGGCGACCAGGGGAACCTCTAGCAGCTCAGCCACGTGGGATACCGACGATCGCTCTAAGTCCTGCAAAACCGACGTTTGCTGCATCACCTCTAGCCCATAGCGGATGGCGTCGTAGAAGCCGTGCTGCTGCTGCACATCTTCCTGGAGCTGCCACTGGCGCAGCACCAGACCAATTTGCTGGCTCACCACGCGCACCAAGTCCCGCTCGATGCGGCTCCAGGTACGGGGCAGCCGATGACCCACCACCAGAATGCCGTTGAGCGGGTTTCCCAGAGAGGTGCTGCACACCAGCAGCGAGCGGATGCCCAGATCCAGGAAGCGATCGCGCCAAGCCATCAGTTTCAGGTTATCGCTTAGGTCTTCGATGCTGACCGTATCTTTGCTGCGCTCCAGCATTTGCCAGTCAATATCGTTGAGTGTAGACAGCAGCTCCGGAATTGCCGCCTTGCCATTGGGATACCGCTGGTAGACGACGCTGAATTTCTCCTGGCTCTCGTCGTAGGCCAGCACCAGGAAGCGTTCAGCATCGAGGCGATCGCAGAGCTGGTTGCCGCACTGGACCAAGACTTGATTCCAGTCATCCTCGGTATAAAGGGCGCGAGATACCTCCGCCACCAGACCCTGGTCTAGCTTCACCTGCCGCACCAGGGCCTCAGACGTTTCTAGAGGAGACACCAGCGCCGCCAGATTTGCCGCACCGCGAATATAGGTTTTTTCATCGTCTGACCAGATGCGGGCATCGTTTCCCTCCACTGCCAAGAAGCCCAGCAGCTCATCCTCAAACAGAATCGGAGCAGCGAGAAAGGACTGTCCCTGCATGGCCTGCATCAGCTTCCGGGTCAGCTCAGTAGAAAGCGAGCTGTCGGCCTCACCTACGGAGATGAGCTGTCCTGCCGCCATGGCCTGGTAAAAGCTGTTGGCCTCCTCTACATAGATTCCTGGAGCTGCCGGATTGACTCCCCGTCCCCCCATGCGGTCGGGCGATCGCCGATTTCCCGGTTGCCCCACTCGATGCCAAAAGTGCCGCCCCGCTGGTTCGTACCAGTACAGGTGGGTGCGATCGGCAGCCAGAAACTGATGGGTTTTCTGGGTAATGCTAGCCAGGCGATCGTCTACGGTCGGAAGCGATCGCAGCTCGGCCAACAGCGACAGCAGCGGCGTCGCCGGATGGGTGGCCTGCTGGCGCTTGAGATTAACCTCTGTCTGGTAGAGCGCCGCCCCCAACGCTCCCAGCAGCATCGATAGCCGAGCCTTGTCATTGGATTGGGCAGAAACTCCCCAGAGCCTTGATCCCAGCAGGGCTACCCCTAAGCAGCTATCCCGGTGGCGAATGGGGAATACAATAGAAGCCTGAATGTCAAGCTTCTGGGCGAACTTACGCCACTTCCCGGCCCGAGCTTCTTCCCGCAGGTCGGGCACCCCCACCGGGCGCTGCTGAATGACCACCTGCTCCAAAATGTCTCCTGGTTCCAGGGCAAATTCCTGTACGAGGATGCCGACCTCGCCATTTGGGGTGACGCCTCCCCGGCCCATTAGCCGATGGGTAACCCTGTTATACAGGCCAATCCAAACCAGTTCGTAATCAAACTCAGCGTGAAGAAATGCCAGCGTCTTTTCGATTAAGACGTCGGTGTTTTCTTCCTCTCGCAGCATCTGTAAAGCCCGCCCTAAGGCTACCAGTTGCTTTTCATAGGTGGATGCCGCCTTGTGCCCACTCATAGTCTGCTAACTCCCGGTACGGTCGGGCAATGAGTCTTGTCCCTTGTGCTGCCCTGTAACACCTGCCCCCAATTCAATCTGATACAGCCCTGACCCATCACGCTCACTGAGTAGCCTATCCACCCCCACACGGCGATATGAGTCACGATGGGGGTGGGATTCGGTAACATTTCAATGGATTTACCGGCAGGAAAGACGGACATGTGTCCTGCGCTCTCTCTACCTGTTTATCTTTCCCCTTATTCTATGCTGCTCTTCCTGGCTTTCCTGAGGATTTGAACTGATTCTGCATCGCTCGTCACGGATGGCAGCACTAAGCCAATCACAGTAGATGCTAAGTGGTTGACAAAATCGGGGGATGCGGCCAGCGGGGCGCACATCCCTACAAAATGTAACTAATTATGCCTGAGCACTTAGAGACTGTAATGGAACCGAACCATTTGGGAAATGACTTAGGAACGGATGTTTACCGGAACGTGGTGCGACCACTGCTCTTCTCGGGACTGCGGGCAGACCCCGAAATGCTTCAGCAACAATCCATTCGAGGGCTAAGCTGGCTGAGCCACTCCCGCCAGTCTGTTCTGACCCAGTGGCTGCTGCGACGGTTCCATCAAACCTTCAGCTGGCACTCCCAGCGGCTCTATCAATCCCTATGGGGGCTGACGTTTACCCATCCAGTAGGACTGGGGGCGGGTTTCGACAAAAACGGCAGGGCCGCAGGAGCCTGGGGCAGCCTTGGATTTGGGTTTGCAGAGCTGGGAACCGTAACCTTCTCCCCCCAGCCGGGCAATCCCCCCCCCCGACTATTTCGCCTGCTGCAGGATCAGGCTGCCATTAATCGCATGGGATTCAATAACGACGGAGCAGCGGCGTTGGCCAGCCAGCTCAGGGAAGCTCGGAGCCAGAAGCCATTCGACATCCCGATTGGGGTAAATCTGGGCAAATCGAAGGTGACGCCGCTTGAGCAGGCGGTCGATGATTATTTGGCTAGCTTTCGGCTGTTGCGGGAGTGGGGAGACTACTTTGTTGTGAATGTGTCATCGCCGAATACGCCGGGCTTGCGATCGCTCCAGGCCGCCGAACAACTGCGCCCCCTGCTGGCAGCCATCCAGGCCGAAAACCAGCCCGCTAAGCCCCTGCTAATCAAGATTTCCCCAGACCTAGACTGGGACGCGATCGCCGCCATTATTGACCTCGCCCAGACCCATCACCTCGCTGGCGTAATTGCCACAAACACTACGATCCAGCGCCAGGGCCTCAAAACTCGCATCGTCGCTGCCACAGGCAATGCCGTCGAAGATGAGCCCGGCGGCTTGAGTGGCCCGCCCCTGCGACAGCGTGCCACCGAGGTAATTCGGTTCATCTACCGGCAAACCCAAGGCACCTTGCCTATTATCGGAGTGGGCGGCATTGCCAGTGGTGATGATGCTTGGGAGAAAATCGCGGCTGGAGCCAGTTTGGTTCAGGTCTATACGGGCTGGATTTACGAGGGACCGTGGATGGTCAGACGAATTTTAACCACCCTTGACCAGCGGCTACAGTCCCACGGCTTCGAAAAGATCGCCGACGCGGTTGGCTGCGAGACTCGCTCATCTTGACACTCCCCATAGCTAAAAGCTAGGGGATTCTTGGTTCATCCACCATCCTTAAAACTGACCTGAGAGTTTTATCTCAAACTCCGCAACCCCTCACCAAACAGCCGCACCAAAATGGTCAAACTATCTAGGTATTGGGCAGTCAGCCCCAGCGGGAAAAGTGTCCCCAAGCGTTTTTTTACCCTGTTCCGGCGTGCCCCGCCGTACAGCATTTCAGATCTGAAACTAACAGTCGCTGGTGGTTCGGTACTCTGTCGAGTCCATACGTTTTTAGAGAGGGTTTTCGCGCCTCTGGTTGCAGACTGGACTCTGCTTTCGGGTTCGAGGAGACTGACTTGGATGCTTCCACCCACCCTGGGGGTTCAAACCAGTTCTATCGTACCGCACTGGGCAGACTGCTGGACTTCGCCCAGCGCGGGAACCATCTGTATCCCCATGTCTAAAGCCAGGGGTTTTATCCGGTTCCCGAACCCTTCAATATTCGATAAAGTCTTGCCTAAACCTGTAGGTGGGCAATGCCCACTCTACCCACTGTTCAGCTTGTGGCCTGGGCCATTTGGGACGGGTGGACGAGGAGCTGCTCTTCGGCAATGATGTCAAACTGCTGGTTGAGCCAGATGAGGGAGCATTGGGTGACCACCCCATGCTCGAGCTGCACGATGGAGAAGTTGCGGCGGCGATCGCCCCCCTTCTCCACGATGCGCGGCACGCTGGCTGCATTCAGATACACAATGCCGTCCTGCACGGCAATTTTCTCCCGCTCCCGGTCTTTGCGGTGGCGCAGGCTGTGATGCATGTGGCCAAAAGTGACCAGGGGCACAGACTTGCCGAGGGTACGGGCTTGGGCGATCGCCGCCGCCAGGTCCGGGTCACCATAGTCGCCACCGATGGGTCGCCAATCTCGACCGCAAAGGTCTTCGGGGCGATCGCCCAGCCCCTGAGGGCCAGTGTGCCCAATGAATAGGACGGTGAAAAAGGCAGTAGATTTCACCGCTCCGACAATGCGCTCAATGGATTCTTGGGCATTGTTGACCCCGTACCAGTCCTGGTAGAACTTTTCGTGCTTCCACTCTGGGCCGCCCCAGCTAAAGGGTCGCCCTCCCACGACGGAGAGTCCCAGTTTTGGGAGATCGAGCTTGCCATAGCCAACGTGAGCTTCCCCCAGAGCGTCGAGCTGGCGCTGTACCCAGTTCTCCTTTTGGGGATCATAGGGACACTTGCGTCGGCCCCAGGTGGTGGCGTTGTACCAGGCGTCGTGGTTGCCCATGATGGCGGCTTTTGGGAGATCCAGTTGGGCGATCGCCTCCACAACCTCCACCGCTTCGTTGCCAAAATCCCCTACAAATAGGGCGAGGTCGACCCCCAGGTGATGCAGGGCGTCCCGATCTTCAGATTCCCAAAGATCGTGGACATCGCCAATGACCGCAATCTTGAGGGAAGGCGATACCTGAGCTGAAGCGGTCAGCTCAGAACCTGGGAAGGGCGAATTGTGCAGAGAAGGGTAGGTCATGGAAATCAAAGCAATACGGTTTGGGCGTCTCCTGATCCAGGATACGCAAAGGCGAGCGAGGTCTGCACAAATTCGCCAGACAGCCAATTTTTAGCCCTAATGGAGACTAGCGATCGACCGATCCCATGATGATGTCGATGCTGCCCAGAATCGCCATGATGTCAGCCACCTTCACGCCCCGCAGCAGTTCCGGCAGGATTTGCAGGTTGTTGAAATCGGCGGCCCGAATCTTCCAGCGCCAGGGGAAGACGTTGTTGTCACCAATAATATAGATACCCAGCTCGCCCTTACCGCTTTCGACCCGGACGTAGTGCTCGCCTTCGGGAATTTTGAAGGTGGGCGGAATCTTCTTGCCGATGAACTGGTAGTCGAAATCGTTCCACTCCGACTTCGGTCCCGCCGACATCCGCTTTGCCTCCAGGTTCTCGTAGGGGCCACCGGGCAGTCTCTTCAGTGCCTGACGGATAATTTTCACCGACTCGCGCATCTCCCCAATGCGGACGACGTAGCGGGCGAAGCAGTCACCTTCGGTGGCCCACTGTACTTCCCAGTCGAAGTCGTCGTAGCACTCATAATGATCGACCTTGCGTAGATCCCACTTGACGCCAGAGCCGCGCAGCATCGGACCAGACAGGCCCCAGTTGATCGCCTGGTCACGGGTAATGGTGCCGACCCCTTCCACCCGGCGACGGAAGATGGGGTTGTTGGTGATCAGCTTCTCGTACTCATCCACCTTGGGCAGGAAGTAGTCGCAGAAGTCGTAGCACTTGTCTACCCAGCCATAGGGCAGGTCTGCCGCCACGCCACCAATGCGGAAATAGTTGTTGTTAATCAACCGCTGGCCGGTGGCTGCTTCCCACAGGTCGTAAATCATCTCCCGCTCCCGGAAGATATAGAAAAATGGAGTCTGCGCACCCACGTCCGCCAGGAATGGGCCAAGCCAGAGCAGGTGGTTGGCGATGCGGTTCAGCTCCAGCATGATGACGCGGATGTAGCTAGCCCGCTTCGGCACTTCCACATCAGCCAGCTTTTCTGGGGCGTTGACCGTGATGGCTTCATTGAACATTCCCTCAGCATAATCCCACCGACTGACGTAGGGAACGAACATGATATTGGTGCGGTTTTCGGCAATTTTTTCCATGCCCCGATGGAGGTAGCCAATCACTGGCTCCGCGTCCACAACGTCTTCACCGTCCAGGGTGACAATCAGCCGCAGCACACCGTGCATCGATGGGTGATGCGGCCCCATGTTGATCACCATGGGTTCGGTTTTGGTTTCAATCATTGACATAGCCGAGCACTTCCCTCTGTAACGTCAGCGTCTAGTCATTACACTTCTTAATTATAGGGATTATTGGGAAGCGAAGAGCTTTTCCTGGATTACGGGAAATATCAAAACTCCTGAACTGGACGATAGACTAAGCTGAAATCTCATCCAGAGTGCAGGCAGAATTGAGGTGGAGCGATCGCGCAGACAGCATACGCGGAGGCAGAAGATTGACGGTTTTTCAGCACGTTTCAGTCCTGGCAGCAGAGGCGATCGCCCATCTCGCTGTCCAACCTGGGGGGCTTTACCTGGATGCTACCGTGGGCGGCGGTGGCCACAGCCAGCAGATCCTGGAGGCGGCGGCAGAGACGCGGGTGGTGGCGGTGGATCAAGATAGTCAGGCGATCGCTGCGGCCCAGGAGCGGTTGAAGGAATATGGCGATCGCGTCCAGTTCTGGCAGGGAAATTTTGCCGACTATGACCCAGATTCCCGGCAGTTTAACGGTATTCTGGCCGATCTGGGGGTCAGCTCCGCCCAGTTCGACATTCCTGAACGGGGGTTCAGCTTCCGCCACGAGGCCCCGCTGGATATGCGCATGAACCAGCACCAGCCCCTCACCGCCGCCGAGATCGTAAACTACTGGGGCGAAACCGACCTCGCCAATCTCATCTACCGCTATGGCGAGGAGCGACTATCACGTCAGATTGCCCGACGCATTGTAGAGAAACGCCCGCTGCACTCTACGACAGAATTAGCCGAGGTGATTTTTCACAGCGTCCCCCGGCAGTATCGCTACGGCAAAATCCATCCAGCGACCCGGACCTTTCAGGCCCTACGCATCGCCGTTAACCGGGAGCTGGAGTCTCTGGAAGCCTTGCTACAAAAGGCTCCAACCTGGCTTGCCCCTGGAGGTCGCCTGGTGCTGATTAGCTTTCACAGCCTGGAGGATCGGCTAGTTAAGCACGGTCTACGGGACCACGCGGATTTGACTGTGCTGACGAAAAAGCCTATTACCCCCCACCCGGATGAGCAGGAGGTAAACCCCCGCGCCCGTTCGGCAAAGCTACGGGCAGCAGAAAAATTACGTCGTGAAAAACCGTAGGGGCAAACGGCCATTTGCCCCTACCTGGTTAAATTTGGCGATGATGGGATGTTAAACGTCAAGCCTTGGTAGCAACGGCGGAGATGTAGCCCATTTCCTCCATCTTCGCCAGCACCTTGGCGACGCTCTCCTCCAGGGTTTCCAGGTCAGTGCGGCACTCCACCTCAGGATTCAGGGGCGCTTCGTAAGGATCGCTGATGCCCGTAAACTGCTTGATTTCGCCAGCCCGTGCCCGCTTGTATAGGCCCTTCACGTCGCGCTCCTCGCAAATTTCCAGGGGAGCGTTGGCATAGACTTCCATGAAGTCGCCGATGCGCTCCCGCACTTCGTCGCGCACGGTCCGATAAGGAGAGATGGCCGAAACTAGAACGATTACACCATTGCGAGTGAGCAGGTGAGAGACAAACCCAATACGGCGGATGTTCTCGTCCCGGTCTTCCTTAGAGAAGCCCAGCCCTTTAGTCAGATTCTGGCGGACGATATCGCCGTCCAGAACTTCGACCTTTAGCCCCATCGCCCGCAGCTTTTGCTCTAGGGCTGCGCGAATGGTGGTTTTGCCAGCACCGCTGAGACCGGTGAACCAGACTGTTAGGCCGCGTTGGTCTGCACTCATACTTATCCCTCAACAATAAAGAGCAACACAGGTTTGTGAATAAAAACAAATTGTAGGGGGCTAGCTCTGCCGCAAATCTCAGATCAGTGAGAGTCAACAATTTGTGAGACTAAGTAGGTAGCCATAAATAAACGAAGCTACTGGTCTGATAAGTCTAAGGTAGTGCATTGGGCGATCGCGTCAAGCTTTTGATTGGTGGGCATTGCCCACCCTACGCCTATTCCATCAAATTAGCTGTGTCAGACCACTACGGTGTGGGGTGCTCCGCCGGGGAGTGCACCCCACTGGCTTTATCTATGTTCATGTACCTACAGGAAATATTAAGAGGTAGGCGGACAGATGTCACGTCTTCATCGGGTATTTACGGAATCTTTGAAACCGGGCGGGATTGTTTAAAGCTTTGCATTCAAGTTACTGCTCCGTTAGCTGCAGTTCCTGCACGTTCCACAGCACGCCACCCAGGGCTGAGTACTTCACCCCAGCCACCCGATCGCGCACGGCCCCTAAGGACAGAGGGTTCACCAGATAGATAAAGGGTAGGTATTCCTGAGTGATTTGCTGAGTCTGAGCATAGAGGGCCTTGCGCTCGACCTCGTCCAGTTCCTGAGCCGCCTGGATATAGAGTTCCCCAATTCTGGCTTCCCAGTCATAGATCACCCGTCCCTCTAGAGGGGGGGCATCCGGTGGTGCAGCCTGGTTGAAGCTGTGCAGGGTACCGTCGGGTCGCCAGACGTTGGCACCGCTATTGGGCTCTACACCCCCCGTGAGCCCTAGGAGAAAGCATTCCCAGTCCAGGGTGTTTGAGAGCTTATCGACCAGAGTATTAAATGCGATTGGTTGGAAATCTACCTGAATGCCGATTTTTGACAAATCCTGCTTAATCTGCGCCCCCATTGCTTCCCGCAGCTTATTCCCCGCATTCGTAATCAGGTTAAAGCGCACGGCATTGCCCTCGGCATCCTGCAACTGCCCGTCATCGGTGTACTGGAATCCTCCTTGGGCCAATAGTTCCCTGGCTTTATCGAGGTCGTAGCTGTAGGTCTTCAGCCCTTCCTCTGGGGATAGGTAATAGGGACTCTGCACGGAGATGGGGGAGTGTTGGGGTTCTCCCAGCCCTTGATAGAGGTTGTTGATCATCGCTTGGCGGTTGATGGCGTAGGCGATCGCCTGCCGAAATTCCACCGTATTGAACCAGCGAGACTTAATCGGGTCCACCAGCGGCTTACCGTCTCGTCGGCCCTGATTGAGATTAAACGTGATGAAGTTGGTGCCCGGACGAGGACCGCCCTCATAAATGCTGAAGTTGCCCCGATCCTCTTCGCGCTTGAGCAGGGCAAAATTTTCTGGGGAAACGCTAATCATATCCAGCCCACCGGAACGAAACTGAAGCAGTGACGCATCCGTTGATTCAACAATCTGGATGATGAAGCGCTCAATGTAGGGCTGAGCAGCTCCGGCGGCATCTTTGCGCCAGTAGTAGGGGTTGCGCTCCATAATGATGCGCTGGCTGGGGGTGTAGCTGATTAGGCGATAGGGACCATTGCCGATAATGTTTTGGGGGTCGGTGTCCGTGCCCCAGGCGGCTAGGAAGCGGGGATTACCCTCAGCGTCTGTTTCGGTCACAAAGGGCTCCAATATGTGCTTTGGCAAGATGGAGATGCCGCCCGCATAGCGGAGGAAAGGGGCAAACGGCTCCGGCACGGTGAATTCTACCCGTCGCTCATCCAGCTTGCGCACCTCTGGAAACAGGCCCGCCTCACCCACGCGCATGATGTCTGCTTCCCCGCTGGGGATGTTGGGGTTGAAGTAAACATCTTTATAGGTGAACAGGATATCGTCCACGGTGAACGGTTCGCCGTCGGACCAGGCCAACCCCTCCCGCAGAGTGAAGACGATGCGCTTCTGATCTGCCGAAATCTCCCAGGACTCCGCTAGGGCTGGTTCCAGTTCCCCCGTGAGGCCGTTTTCTGAGAGCAGCCCTTCGTAAATCAGCCCGAAGATGACCGTGGCTTCCTGGCTGGTGACGGGGTTGAACGTCTTTGGCTCGCTCAGCTCGCTGTAGACCAAACGGGGCACCTGGGCCGCCTCCGTACGAAACCAGTTGAGGCTACAGCCACTGATGGCGATCGCCACGATGACCAGCAACCCAGCGATCAACAGCCGCCCTGGCTTCAGTATGGACTGTAAGCGCGCCAATCCGCTCCACCGTTTCCAACCCATTCGCCGCGCCATTGCTGTAATTTCCTCGCTTCATATTCCTTCGCTGATGCTTCCCATCCTACCGCGTAGGCTCAGCAGCAGAAATCCTGCGGTGATCAAGATTGACACGGCGAAAATTAACTGCGATTGTTTCAGCAGTTCTGGGTCATAATGTTCCCAACCTGGGGCGCTGCAAACGGTTGGTCTGGTTCATGCTGTCGCTTTGCACAGCGTAGCGCCCCGCTGTCTTCCTACCGAGTTAGGCCATGAACGCAAAAACCAAGTCTGACCCATCCCCCCAATCCTCGCCCAATCCGTCCGCTAAACCCACCTCGCCGACCTCAAAGCCTCGGGCAAAGCTGTCCGCAGCCGATGGGTCGGCACGCCCGTCCTCCGTTCCCATTTCGGTCTACCGGGAGTTAGCGGCGGAGCTGAAGAACACCAAAGTTCTTCTGGAGGCAGTCACCGCGCAGAATCAGCAGCTCCTAAGCCAAAACCAGCAGATCCGCCAAGAGGCCGCGCAAATTTTGGCCGCTACCCAGTCCCTGCAGGCCCTCGTTCAAACGGATGTAGCTCCCCCGGTGCTCACGCCGGATGCATCTGCCTCTACGTCGCCCTCCGCTTCACCCACGGCTCCCTCACTCGAAGAGGTTGAGACGGCTGGTGGAGAACCATCCTCCAAATTGGCGTCAGATGGAGACCCTCCCCAGACCCAGCCCTCGGCGGATGAGCAGATTGCCGCAGCACTCCATCGGGTGTTTGCCGTCCAAGTGGCTCAGGCATCGGGGTCGGATTCTCCTAATGGTTCGGATTCTCCTCATGGTGAGGCGATCGCCAATTCTCGCACCGTTTCAAAGACCCTCCACGCCGGGAAGGCTGAGGTGGGACACCACGGTCAAGCCACCCACGCCCCCCACGAGCTCAGCAACTTTTGGCTAATTTTGACGGTCATCGTGGTGATTATCACGGCATTTGGGGCCGGTTTCTTAATGGTGCTGCCCTTTATTCAGCAGCAGCCCAACTCTAACCGTTAGCGCCAGCGCTCGCACTCTTGCCGGGTCACCCGGTGGCGGTACTGAAAGAGCTGATCGAGATTGGCCTGCACCGCCCAGCCAAAAAGGGGGTCAGCCACGCTGCCAAAGGGCAGGCTGTAGGCGATCGCGTCGGTGAGGCGAGTCTGTCCCTGTTCGTCCCTAAATTCGTGGCGATGAATCCAATGGTCAAATGGCCCTTCAACCTGCTCATCGGTGAATAATCGGTGGTGGTCATAGGCCGTGTGCCGTGCCAGCCAGCGGACCGGGAGCAAGCCAAGATAGAGGCGAAATTCGCTTTCGGCTCCTACCCCTAGGCCCCCTTCCCGCCGCACCACCTCAATCGGCTGCCAAGGGGGAGTGAGCAGGTCAAGGATATCTGGCCGTTCGTGGAACTCCCAGACCATCGGCAGGGGGGCATTGATCAAAATAGAGCGTTCATAATGCAGCATGGAGGGGATGGGACAACCCGTCACTTCCATTATGGCGAGATTTAGCGGCTGAGCGGGTGTATCGAGGCAAACCCTATTGGCCTCGCCAAGCCGCACATGGCCCGATGGGCTTAGGTTTGTGAGCGTATCCCTCTTGCTGGTAGGAATTTGCTCATGCTCATGCCTTCATGCCAAGGCGTCAGGCTACATCGCTCTGGTGCGCTACTCTAAAATTTTGACGACCCATTTCCCACCTATGGCTTCCCGCTTGCTGCCCCAACCCCTCCTCCGGCTTGGCTTAATTGCCGTTGCGATCGCCCTCCTCCTCAACGTTACCCAACTCCCGCTAATGGCTCAGGGAGATGTGTCCTTCCGCATCTCTCGATTAGAAACCGAAAACCGCAACCTGCGATCGCGCATTGACCGTCTGGAAAGCCAGATCGATCGACTCAGCCGTGCTGCAGGCATGACCGCTCCTGCCCCCATCGCCGGTGCAGACGCTACGGCAGACCCGTCCCTGCAGCCCGATTTGATGTTCGACAACCTGGCCACGCTGGTAATCGAGACTCGCCAAGACGTGTTTGCCCTGCAGGACCGATTGGACGCCCTGGAAACGCTGATTCGGGAGAACGCTGGGGCTGAACCAGCCGGGGAGGGGTCAGGGCTGTGACCATCTGGGAAGTTGACCTCTACCGCCGCCCCCTACAGGATGAGGCAGGCCACCCCCTGTGGGAACTAGTGATTTGCAGCAGCGATCGCCAGATAGCCGCTTATGCCTTTTGTCCCCAGCCGGAGGTGAACGCCCGCTGGGTGGCCGAGCAAATCGCCGACCTGGCGGCCCAAGCGGAGCGTCCCAAGGAGCTGCGGGTCTTTCGGCCCCAGTCCCTCAGCTTGGTGGAAACCGCCGGCCAGTCTCTAGACATTCCGGTCGTACCCACCCGGCGCACCCCCGCCCTCAAGTCATACCTGCGCGATCGCCTCTCCTTCTATCGCTCGCTGCCCCAGTACACCCAGGAACCCTATGAGCCGGTCCAGGTAGAACAGCCCCCGCCCATTCCCCTACCCGAATCTCTGTGGGGCGATCGCTGGCAGTTTGGGGCGATCGCGGCAGGCGACCTTGAGCCCTTCTTTCGAGAAAAGCCCGTCCCCATCCTGGAAATGCCGGGGGCGCTGCTGCCGGTCAACCTGCAAATCCCGTCGAACCAATCCGTTCCTGGGGTGATCATTGAGGGCGGACGGCAGTCCATGCGGCTGGCGCGGTGGGTGCAGGAGCAGCGCCCCGTCGCGCTCAACTATGTGTCGGGGGAACCGGATGGGCTGATTCTAGAGGCGGGACTGTGCGATCGCTGGGTGGTGGCCACCTTTACCGATCCTGATATCCGGCAATCCGCCCAAACCTATCAGCAGCGCCAGCAGGATAGTCAGGGCCTCCACTTCCTGCTCATCCAGCCCGATGATTCGGGCGTTACCTATAGCGGTTTCTGGCTGCTGCAGGCGGCTTAGGAAATTGCTAGGAGCGTTGCTGTGCTGCCAGCGATGCCTAAGTAGGTCCGCAGATTTCGCAGATAGGCGCAGATATACGACAAATTGCTATTTCCCAAATCCTTTTCCACGGTTGGCGGAGGGCATGCAGACGCAGGCTTCTAGCTGCGATCGCAGCGTTTCCTGATCCAAATTCTGGCCGATTAGCACCAGTTGAGACTTGGGTTCCCCTTTCCATTCCTCGTCGTCGAGGGTAAACCGCTTGCCGCTGAGGTGGAAAACATGACGCTTGGGGCTTTCGTCAAACCAGAGAATCCCCTTGGCGCGAAAAACGTTCTCCGGCAGCTGATTGTCTAGAAAATACTGGAATTTGCGAATGGCTAAGGGGCGATCGCTCTGAAAGGAAATCGACGTAAACCCGTCATTCTCCAGGTGGTGGGAATGGTGGTGATGGTCGTGGTCATGATCATGGTGGTGGTGATGGTCGTGAGCATGATGATCGTGCCCATGGTCATCGTGCCCGTGGTCATCGTGCCCGTGGTCATGGCTTGCCCCATCTGCCTCGGGGGTGAAGTACTTGTCAGACTCAAACAGCCCCACGCTCAAGATCAGCGGCAGGGGCACTTGGGACTGGGTGGTGTGGATGATGCGTGCGCCCTCTTTGACCTTGCGAATACTGTCTTCCAGGTACTGGATTCGCGCTTCGTCCACCAAATCGACCTTGTTGAGCAGGATGATATCGCCATAGGCAATTTGATTAACCGCTGCTTCACTGTTGAATAGGTCAAGGCTGTAGTTCTCGGCATCTACTACGGTCACAATGGAGTCAAGGCGGGTCAAGTCGCGCAGCTCGGTCCCCAGAAACGTCAGCGCCACCGGTAGCGGATCGGCGATGCCCGTAGTTTCTACGACTAGATAATCTACCCGCTCCTGCCGCTCCAGCACCCGGTAGACCGCGTCCATCAGGTCATTGTTGATGGTGCAGCAGATGCAGCCGTTGCTGAGCTCGACCATATCGTTGTCGTCGCCCGTCGTGATGAGCAAGTCGTTATCAATGCCAATCTCGCCAAACTCATTGACGAGCACCGCCGTCTTCAACCCCTCCTGATTCGTCAGGATGTGGTTCAGCAGGGTAGTCTTACCGCTGCCCAGAAAGCCGGTGATGATGGTGACGGGCAAACCATGCTTCTGATCATCCATGCCCTGCAAGGTTGCTTGGGGTTGGGAAGGTGTCGCGGCTGATGTCATAGCTCAACTCGGGATGCGCAATAAGGTTCAAGAAGTTTGAATGAAGTACATGGCCATAAATAAAGTTAGTGGAGTGCGCCCCACCATAGCGTCGTTTACTTATGGCTACCTACTTACCAGCGACAATGGGCGAAGCCGTTGCCGCACCCCTTATTGTAGCGAGTTGATGCTGAGAAGTTGTTCGCCGCAGCAAACTTATTCGAGGTGGCCTAAAGCGGGGGCGATCGCCCAGCTTTCTCATAAAAAAATCATCTGCCGAATGGGCGAGTCATTTAAATTAAACTCAAACAAGTGGTGGGCTTGTGGGGGTATGCGCTCAGCGGGGAGCACGACCCCATTTTGAAGATTGCATCCAGAGATTAGCCCGACTCAGTCAGCAACGGGTTACCGCGTTGATCTTAAGAGGTTTCTATGGGTATCGAAGAATTCACTGCTCTCATTCATCCAGCCCTTGCGGTTGGCGTTGTGTTTCCGCTAATCGGCATCGTAGTCGGGCTAGCGTTTCAGACCCGTGCCCGACGGGTACAGCTCGAAGATAAGGTCAAAAGCAAAATTCCGCCAACGGTGGGGCCGACCCACCTGCAAATAGGGCGCTGGCTGACCACATCGGTCGTGGTGCTGACCCTGATTGGTCTGGCCCATCCCACCATTACTAAGATGATTGAAAAAAATGCCTGGGCTAATGAACCCGGACGGGTAATTTTTGTAGCGGCTCTGTTTGCCCTAACCCTGGCATCTCTCGCTTTCCTTTACCAGGCCAAGCCGAAATCCTGGCGGGGGATCTTCGCCACCCTAACGGGCATGGGGCTGGTGCTGATTGGCTGCCAGCCAGAAATCTTCCGGCGCGGGTTTGCCTGGTACACGTCCCACTACTACTACGGTATGACGGCAGTACTGCTGATGGTATTTTCTCTGGCGGTTGTGCCGGACATCTACCAAGACCGTCAAAAGCGCTGGCGTCGCGCCCACACTTTCTTGAACATCATCGCAACCCTGCTCTTTCTGGGGCAAGCCTACACTGGGGCGCGAGATTTGTTTGAGATTGGGCTATACATGCCGCCCCCCGCGCTACTGCTGCCGTTTTTCCGCTAGGGCGAAGACAGCATCATCACCAGAGTTAACGCGCCCAGGACAACCATAACGCCAGCGGGCATGATTTTACGGGTTCTGGCCAGGCGAATGGCAAAGACAATCATCAGCAGGACGGTCACGGCAACGGCCAGCCACTGGCCCCAGCCAATGCCCGCTAGGGACAGCAGTCCTCCAGCAATCAGCAAGAGGCCACTGATAACGCCTGAAATGAGGGACGGCTTGCTGCGGGCTTTGGCATAGCCCCAAATGCCGCCCAGAAGGGTGAGGATGCCGTAGGCGATCGCCCCAATCACTCCCAAAGTGCCCATTGTTGCCTCCGCTCCGCTAGACTAACCCTATCACGCCTCTTGCCTAATGCTGGTGATATGGCCCTACGGGCTAAGGTTTGAGTGTGGAACCCCCGCGTCGCGGGGGTTCCGCACCTTTTAAGCGTCCTAACACGAAAGCGTCGCGCGATATGAGAGTCCTGCATTTATGGCTGAGCCTTTGGCATCAATCCCGAGTTCTTCAACCTACACCGTTCAGCAACTCCGCCGTGATGCAGCCTCCCTCCTGCTCTATCAGGCAGTCCTTCAGTCTGAACCAGCCCAGGCATTCCTTGCTCTGCTCCAGCACCTGCAGGAACGGTCTGCCGATGAGCTGGCCTGTTTAACGGCCTATGGCCACTGGTTCAGCGCCTTGGCCACCATCCAGCAAACTTGGCAGGCTCACCTGCTCACCCAAATCCTCAAGGCTGATAATCCCTTTACCCAGCAGGCTCAGGCAGCTCCGCTCACGGAACTGCCCACCAGTCTGGTTACGGCGGCGGGGGCTGACCTCACCCGGTTACAACGCCTCTATAGCTGTACCGGAGCACAGATGAGCCAGTGGGTGCAGGCGATCGCCCCTCGGGCTGAAGCTCCCATTCCCTGGGGAGACAGCCTGGAAGACGGTACTGCTTTACTGGACTTGCCCGACCACCAGCTATCCTCGTTGCCAATTTGGATGCGTCTACTGGGGGAGCGGCAGTGGGCCAAGGTGCTTCCCGATCTGGCGGCTTTCCATCGCCAATGGGGCGTGGGTCAGTTTGCCGAATACCGCGCCCTGCGCTGGCAGGCGGGGCAGTTGGTGGGCATTGCCCATCCTGATCCCATCCGGCTGGATCAGCTTGCGTGCTACGAACACCAGCGCCAGACCCTGGTGCAGAATACAGAAGCGTTACTACAGGGCTATCCGGCCCTGCATGTGCTGCTTTACGGCAGTCGGGGGTCGGGCAAGTCGTCTTTGGTGAAGGCGCTGCTAAACGAGTATGGCGATCGCGGCCTTCGTCTCATTGAGGTAGGCAAAGCTGACCTGCACCACCTGCCGGAGATTGTAGAGCCGCTGCGCCACCAGCCCCTCGCCTTCATTCTATTTGTAGACGACCTGTCGTTTGAGGAAGACGACGATGCCTTCAAGGCCCTCAAAGTCGTGCTGGAGGGCAGCGTTACCGCCCGTCCACCCAACATGGTGGTTTACGCTACGTCGAATCGGCGGCACCTGATCCGGGAGTTCCACGGCGATCGCCCCCGGCCCCAAGACGCCGATGAGATTCACGCCTGGGACACGGTGCACGAGAAGCTGTCGTTTGGCGATCGCTTTGGCCTCACCCTCACGTTTGAACCCGCCGATCAGCCCACCTATCTGGATATTGTCCGCCATCTGGCAGCTCAAGCCGGCATCGCCATTCCTGATGATGAGCTAACCAAGCGGGCCTTGCAGTGGGCTACCCGCCACAATGGGCGATCGGGACGCACGGCTCGCCAGTTTATCGACCATTTACAGGCTGAACTAGGCCAAATGCCCTAGTGGGCTGTCAGGACTCAGAGTTAGTGTAAATCCCTGCGGGACTTACCCTTATTTTTAACCGTGACCTGCCCTAGCTAGCTTTGCGTTCTGCTGTCGGGTCTTGGAAGCCGAGCCGCTCGTGTTCAACGACAAACACGTTGGAGTAGAGATTAGCGATAATTTGCTGGCCCTGCTGGGTCAGCTCCAGATAGCGCAGCCCGTCTCTGACGTAGGGATAGACGCCGTTCCAGTAGAACTTGGGGTAGTTGAGGCGCAGATCTCCCGGATGGCGATATCCCAGGGCCTTGTTGACGCCCGTTTCCTCGAATTCGTAGAACAGCGCGCCGATCTTCTTGAGGTAGCGGGGGTCGCTGAGCTGGCCAATCAGGTCAGAGGCGCGCACCAGTCCGGGGAAGTTGACCGTGTCTTGGTGATCTTCAGCCTTGGGCACGGGAAAGCGGGTCAGCTCGATATTGTGCTTGATGCGCTCCGCGTCAATCAGCTTATGACCGCCAAAGCGCTCGTCGATAAACAGCTTGGCGCGATCGACGTGATGGGGTGTCAGGCTAGCGTCGGAGGCTCCGGGCTTGAGTTGAATCATGTCGTCGTCTTTACCCGTGGCGTACCAGCCATCGCGATCGCAGCGACAAACCCCTTTGACATAGCCAATATCGTGACAGACTAGGGAAATAATGAAGTGCAGCCAGTCTTCGCAGGAGACACCGCCTTCGCGGATATGTCTGCCCCGCAGAATTTCCTGCCCCACCAGGGTCACGAGAATTGTGTGCTCGACGTTGTGATAGAGGGCGTCACTATTGGCGATATTCTCCAGCGCCATTGACCCCACCCAGCCAATGATATCTTCGTAGTCGGTCTTCCAGCCGCCATAGGTGCGGTGGTAGCCGTCCTTTAGCTTGACTACGAAATCGTCGATCAGCAGCTCTGTTGCATTAAACATTCCTGATGCCCACCTGTACTGACATTAATTAGGATGGCTAGCGAATACCGGGATCAGATTGGAACAGGCAGCGATCGCTCAAAGACCACGAACCGGTTCTGGTATTCCTAATTTCAGGGTTCCCACGTCTCATGGTAAAAATCTAGCGCACCTAAGCGGGTTTGCGTGAATAATGAAGGCTCGTTAAGCGTTATTTCGGTCACTGCGATCGCTGATCTGAATCACAGGCTTTGTCGAAAGAGATGCGGGGAAAACGCTTGGCAGTGCAGGGAACTTTGCCAAGATTTCTGAATTGCTAGCTATGCACTCGCCCCTTAAGGGATTTCGTCATCTATGTTCATGAAGTTTTTGCCTGGGTTGTGAAACTCGCCGCAGCCTGCCGAAAATCAGGAGGACCTCCTATCTCCTACCTTTTTGGCCAGAAAAACGGCCAAATAATCCACTTCGCCTGCGCTGAGCCCGCTGCTGCAGGTTGGGCTTCTTCGCACTGAAACGGTTGAGAAAACGCGACGGCAGCTCTTCCAGAATTGGGGGGGTTTTGGTTTCTGGCGCTGAATTAGGCTGCTCTTCCTGAATCTCCCACCATTTAACGATGAGGCCGCCGGCGATCGCCGCTAACCCAGCCAACCCCAGACTAAGCTCGACCGAAAAGCCCGCCAGCAGAAACAGCCCAAAGAACACGAGCAAGTATTTGAGCGCAGCGTTGGTTTTGATCACGGCATCATCCCACTACGGCTATTGCAGTCCTGGATGAGTTGCCCTAACTGGACCTCGACTGGCTGAGTTGCATCGAGCCGCTGCACGTGAGGTTCTTCAGCCGCCGTAAACGGTTCAAACTGCTGGCTGGCCACCATATCGGCGGTGGCGTCCGCTACATCGCCCGTGCGTGACTGGAGGCGTTCCCGCCGCACCTCCGCTGGTGCATCGCAGTACAGGACGCGGTAAGGCAAACCGGCAGCATCGGCCTGGGTCTGCACCGCCAGGCGTCGCTGGGCGCGATCGTACTTGGCGTCCAGAATGACTGAGTAGCCCGCCGTCGCCAATTGGAGCCCCAGATCCAGCAGCCGGTCATAGGTTTTCTCTGACATTGCTGGGGTGTAGAGGCTGTCGTCTCCTCGCTGATCCAGGGGAAGGCCCGCCAAATGCTTCCGCACCGCATCCGAGCGGATATGGATTGCGCCGATTTGGGCAGCCAGGTGACGGGCAGTGGTGCTCTTCCCGGCTCCAGACAAGCCGCTGATGAGAATGACCTGGCCCTGCTGGGGTTGGGCATACTGCCAGGCTAGTCGATAGTAGAGGGCAGCCCGCTCCCGCGCCCGGTCCTTTTCGGCGGCAGAAACCCCAGGGTCATCCAGCAAAAAAGACGTCACCTTGGCTCGCACATAGGTTTGACGGCTGAGATAGATCGGCAGCACCTGGAGCCCGTCCCAGTCCCCCGTTTGCTCGACATAGGCATTGAGGAAGCGTGTACTGAGGTCGCGGCGCTGGCCAACCTCCAGATCCATCACCAGGTAAGCAATGTCGAACATGACATCGACAAAGCGGAAGGGCTTGTTGAACTCGATGCAGTCGAACAGCATCAGCTCGTCGTGCCAGAGGCAAATATTGTTCAAATGGAGGTCGCCGTGGCACTCGCGAATCCGGTCTTGCTGAATGCGGGCGGTAAACAGGTCAGTCTTTTCGGCAAAGAAGCGATCGGTATAGGCACGGGTTTCGTCAAACTGCTGCTGCGTTTGCGGTCCGCCAATGTAGGCTTCGGTTTGTTCGTAATTTTCGTCGAAGGCTTCCCGAACTCTATGGGGCTGGCCGTAGCTGCGAATTTCTGGATTTGTGGGCGATCGCCCATGAAAATCGGCAACGACTTTTGCCAACCGCTCCAATAACTCAGCCGACAGCTCTCCTCGCTCAAACCGGCGGCTAAGAATGGTGTCCTGGGGAAACTGGCGCATCCTCACGGTGTACTCAACGGCAGTGCCCGAGCCATCAAGCTCATAGGCGGAATCTGCCTGAGTGATTGGCAGCACTTCCAGATAGATCTGGGGCGCGCCCCGCTGGTTGAGGCGCAGCTCTTCGTGGCAGAAGTGCTGGCGCTGTTCCAGGCTGGAATAGTCAAGAAAGCCGAAATTCAACGGTTTCTTGACTTTGTAGGCATAGTCCCCCGTGAGCAGGACGTAGGAGATGTGGGTTTGAATGAGCTGGATGTCATCCTGCACCGGATGGGGATAAAAGTCAGGCTGGAGCATCCGTTGAATGACGGGGGGGAGTTGGGGGTCAGTCATGGTGCTCCTGGTTGATATGGACGCTTGGTCTGTTCAAATTCGCGGGGGTTATTCGCCGTCCGCTTCTGCTTCGACCGCTTCCGTACCCGCATCCATCGCCGATAGGGCCGCTACCACAGCGGGATCGGTGGGTTCCTCGGCGGCTGGCTCTGGCTGCGCCATCGCCGGCGGCTGGATTGAGAGAATGGTGCGCTCCGGCTCAATGTTGGGAGTTACGCCCTTGGGTAAGGAAAGGTCGCTGATGTGCAGGTTATCGCCAACCTTGAGATTCGTAACGTCAACTTCAATCGCCTCAGGGATGGCGGCGGGTTCACACTTAGCGGACAGTTCCGTCAGGATGGTTTCTAGAATACCGCGCTCTTCCCTGACGCCAACCGCTTCGCCCACAATGTTGAACGGAATCGTTACGTCTACAGTGTCCTGCCCCTTCACCGAGAAAAAGCTCAGGTGATAGAGGTAGCCCCGCCACGGGTGGAGGTGGGCCTCACGAATTAGTACCCGACCTTTCCAGGGCAGATCGGGGACGTTGAGCTGAATCAGGCTACTGTTGACCGATGCTTGTCGCAGCAGGGTTTCAGCCTCCTTTGCGTCCATCGTCAGGGAGACAGATTCTGCCCCATCGTGCCCATACAGCACCGCCGGAATGCGCCCTTCCCGGCGGAGGGCTTTGGCTTTGGTGTTGGGCGATCGCTTGTTACATTCAACCGTCAGTTCCATAGGAGTCGTCTATCTCAGATAATCTCAATAACTTCACTGCAAACTTTTAGCCGTCCAACCGGGTGGAGCGCTACTGTCCCATTGGGCTCCCACCCGCTAGCACCGCTACCCTTTGGCCGATCGCAAGGCTGTTGTCTCATGGAGGAGTGCCCGCTTAGGACCGTGGATTGGGTCTTCTACAATAATAGTCTGGTCGCGGCTGGCCCCGAGGGAGACGATGGCAATGGGCACATCCATCAGCTCAGCCAAAAACTTGAGGTAGTCGAGGGCCTGGGACGGCAAATCTTCTAGGGTGCGGCAGTGCTCGGTGGACTGCTGCCAGCCGGGCATCGTTTCGTAAATTGGCTCGCACCGGGCAAACTGGCGGGCATCGCCGGGCAAATCCCGACAGGTCCGGCCATCTAGCTTGTAGGCCACACAGACCTTAATTTCGTCTAGCTCGTCCAGCACGTCGAGCTTGGTGATAGCTAAACAGTCTAGCCCATTAATGCGCACCGCATAGCGACCAATCACCGCATCAAACCAGCCGCAGCGCCGCTGACGCCCCGTTGTGGTGCCAAATTCTGCGCCGCGATCGCACAAATGCGCCCCCAGCTCATTAGTCAGCTCGGTCGGAAACGGCCCCTCGCCCACCCGCGTGGTGTAGGCTTTGGCCACGCCGATGACGCGGTCGATCATTGTGGGACCGACGCCAGCCCCGACGCAAGCTCCCCCGGCAATCGGGTTAGAGGAAGTCACGTAGGGATAGGTGCCGTGGTCGAGGTCTAGCAGCGTGCCCTGAGCGCCTTCGAACAGAATGTTTTTCTTTTGGCGGAAAGCTTCATAAATTTGCAGGGAAGAGTCGGTTACGTGGGGGCGAAGCCGCTCGGCATAGGCCAGATACTCCTCAATCACGGCATCGGCATCGAGGGGCGGCAGGCCGTAAAGCTTTTCTAGCAGGACGTTCTTATAGCTAATCGTCCAGTGCAGTTGCTCCTTCAGCCCTTCGGGATTCATCAGATTGACAATGCGAATGCCGGTCCGCTCTGACTTGTCGGCATAGGTGGGACCAATCCCGCGACCGGTGGTGCCGATTTTCTGACTCCCCCGCTTTTCTTCAGATGCCCGGTCGATCAAGCGATGATAGGGCATCGTCACGTGGGCCGACTCAGAAATCAACAGGTTGTGGGTGGATATGTTTAGGGCTTCGAGCCGATCCAGCTCCGCAATTAGCTCTTTGGGGTCGATGACGGTTCCGGCACCAATAATGCAGGCTGTGTCAGGATAAAGAATACCGGATGGAATGAGATGCAGTTTCAAGGTTTGGTTCTGCACCACAACCGTATGTCCAGCATTGACCCCGCCCTGGTAGCGCACCACGACGTCTGCCGACTTGCTCAGCAAATCGGTAATCTTTCCTTTTCCTTCGTCGCCCCACTGGGCACCAATCACGATGACGTTAGCCAAGGGTTTCTATTTGTCTAAAGTTTCCACAAACAGCTATCATCTCAGGATGAGCCATATTTGTCAACTTGGTTTTTCCCGCTCCCGATTTGCCTCAGTGCTTAATTGATGAAGCGATCGCAAAATTTACCTAGAAAGTCCAAAATATAAAGATAAGTATCCTATGATTCAACTAATCTGTCCCCAGAATTACCCTCAATAAATCTACTCAAGATCTACGGCGTTTCTCATACTAAGCCGTTGCCGCTACTCAACAGGCGGCAGGGTCAATATCGGTTCGCCCCAACCCACCAGGCTATTGCCCCTCAAATTCCCTGAGCAGTGTCGCGCCGTTTGCCATTGTCATTACTGCTCTTTCACTGAATTATTGTTTCCTAAAATCATTCCAATCTCTATCAATCTGCTGACCGATCTTACGGCTCAAATCCTAAGACTCAAATCTTACGACTCAAAGCAATTAGGAGGACTTTGTGGCACTTTACGCAGAACTACACCGACATTTAGGCGGATCCGTCGTCCCGCGCATTCTCTGGCGATACTTCCAGCGCAGCCAGAACGACCTGGCACAGCGCTTTCCAGACTATCCAGAGTTTGAGGAGTTTTATACCCGTCCCCGCAATACGCTGGATGAATACCTAGAGCTGCACACGATGGTAGAAGGCGTCCAGACAGCGGAGACGCTGCCCTACTTTGTCTACCGCCTGATGCGAGGGGCCTACATTTTTGAAAACCTGGCCTATCTGGAACTCCGCTATACGCCCTATCTGCGAACACCCGGCCACCTCAGCCAAAACGAGCGGATTGATCAGATGGCCCAGGTGGTGGAAATCGTGAGTCAGGCCAGCCAGACGGAAGCGTATCCCATCGTCATGAGCCAGATTCTGTGTATGCACTCCCGGCTGCCCTACGAGGTAAATCGGGCCATTGTGGATCTGGCCGCCCAGATGTCGCCCCATGTATGCGCGATTGACTTAGCGGGCGGCGATGCCCACTATGCCGAACGGCTAGATGAGTTCATTGGGCTATATGAATATGCGCGATCGCTCGGTCTCAAAACCACCGGGCACGTCTATGAAACCACTGAAGGCTGCTATCCTGAGCTGCTGCCCTACCTGATGCGCATCGGCCACGGCATCCAAATCCCCCTACGCCACCCGGAGCTGCTGAAAGAGCTGGCGGCTCGTAACCAGTGTCTGGAGGTCTGCCCAACGACTTATATCAAGACCGGCACTTTAGACGATATTCAACAGCTCAAGGTCGTCTTCGATCGCTGCTTTGAGGCAGGGGTAGACATTGCTATCTGTACGGATAACGCCGGTTTGCATAACGTCCGGCTACCTTTTGAGTATGAGAACCTACTGACCCACGACATCATCGACTTTGCTCAACTGCAGGCTTGTCAGGCGGCAGCTTTCCGCCATGCCTTTGGTTGGCATCATGAGGAACATCCCGCTTCGGTTCTCACAAGCCTTTTTCAGCAGCAGAGCCAGCTTGACTGGGATGAGGCATCAGACAAGCCACCGCTGGTGTTGAGCAACTAAGTGAAATCGTTTTCTTAGGGATGTGCGCCGCCACCGGGGGCGCACATCACCACAAAGTCAAGAAGCCTGGGTAGACAAGGGGCTCAAGCCCCTCGTTATATGAAGCTTCGCAGGAAAACGGTATTAGGCGCTGCCAGTAAACGCCACGTTCGGGAACTTTGCCTGAGCTTCGGACATGGGGCGGCGCTTGCCCTCTTCCTGCCAGTAATTAATGATTTCGGTGGCCTGGTTGAGTAAATCGATGCGGTCGGTTTCAGAAATCCAATGCTTGGCCTCCAGCTCGTTTTTGAGCTGCTCCCAAGCATCGTGGCGCGGCCAGAAGAAGTAGGACGTCAGCGGACTAGTGCCCTTGCCGACGACCTGATCAACGGCGATCGCCACGTTTTCGTCTAACCACAAGACTTTGAGAATAAATCGTGCCAAAGAGACCTCCGAATCAGCCACAGACCCTTACCCAATACGATGTTTACAATCCTGTATTATACCGCATTGGTTCCGGTCGTAAGTGCTAAAGCACGATTGATTACGACTTGTGGAAGTGCGCACCCCCGCCAGAGGCGCGCACCGCCAAGAAGATAATTTTTTTGACGTCTTACGGGATAGCTACGTTAGGTAATCACCGTCGGCTGCTCCCGACCGGTAGTAGCCTGGATTTGAGCTACCTCATCAGCTAGCTGAATCAGCGGTGCCAGGGCTTCCTGGGGGTCGAGGTCATGCTTGGCGGCGTCTGGTTCATAGCTTTCTAGGTAAACCCGCAGCGTCGCGCCCTGGGTGCCAGTGCCCGATAGGCGAAACACCATGCGGGAACCGTCGGTGAAGCCAATGCGCACACCCTGATGCTCGCTGACGCTGCCATCCACTGGGTCGGTGTAGCTGAAGTCGTCAGCATAGTCAACCAGGTAGCTGCCCAGCTTTTTGCCCTTCAGATCCGGCAGCTTAGCCTGCAGCTTCTCCATGAGGGTATTCGCCCGATCCTTCTCAATGCCTTCGTAATCGTGGCGAGAGTAATAGTTGCGGCCATAGGTTTGCCAGTGCTCTTTGACAATCGCCTCTACTGATTGCCTGCGGGCGGCCAAAATGTTCAGCCAGAAGAGAATCGCCCACAGCCCGTCTTTTTCCCGGACGTGGTTTGACCCCGTACCAAAGCTCTCCTCGCCGCAGAGGGTGACTCGATCTGCATCCAGCAGGTTGCCAAAGAACTTCCAGCCCGTCGGCGTTTCGTAGCAGTCAATGCCGAGCTGCGCCGCCACCCGATCCGCTGCTTGACTGGTGGGCATGGAGCGAGCCACGCCGGCCAGACCGTCTGCATAACCAGGAACCAGCTTGGCGTTTGCTACCATCACTGCCAGGCTGTCGCTGGGGGTCACAAAAAAGCGGGAACCTAAAACCATGTTGCGATCGCCATCACCGTCCGAAGCCGCGCCAAAATCCGGCGGATTGTCGCCGTACATGATTTCCACCAGCTCGTGGGCATACACCAGGTTGGGGTCGGGATGACCGCCGCCGAAGTCCTCTAGGGGCGTACCGTTACGGACAGTACCTGCCGGAGCCTTGAGGCGACCCTCCAGGATATCTCGGGCATAGGGACCCGTCACCGCATGGAGCGAGTCCATACACATGCGAAACTGGCCGGACGTGAGCAGGTCACCGATGCGGTCGAAATCGAACAGGGTCTGCATCAGGTCTGCATAGTCAGCCACCGGGTCAATCACCTGAACCGTCATGTCCCCCAGCTTCGACTCCCCAACTTTGGCCAGGTCAATATCGGAGGCGTCCAGGGTTTTGTAGGCATCGATGGTCTGACTGCGCTGGTAGATCGCGTTGGTCACCTTTTCGGGGGCTGGCCCGCCGTTGCTGGTGTTGTATTTCACCCCAAAGTCACCTTCTGGCCCACCAGGGTTGTGGCTAGCGGAGAGGATAATGCCGCCCATGGCGCTATACTTACGGATCAGGCAGGACGCCGCTGGCGTTGATAAAATCCCTTCCTGCCCTACCATGACGTGTCTGATGCCGTTTGCTGCCGACATTTTGAGGATCGTCTGGATTGCCTCACGGTTGTAGAAGCGCCCGTCTCCTCCCAAAACCAGCGTTTTCCCCTGAACCTCTTCTAAGCTGTCAAAAATCGACTGGATGAAGTTCTCCAGGTAATTGCGATTTTGGAAAGCGGTCACCTGCTTCCGTAAGCCAGAGGTGCCGGGCTTTTGATCTGAGAAGGGTTGGGTGGCAACAGTCCGAATATTCATGGGGCACTATTCATTAAGGATGACGACAACCGATAATGGCGCTGATCAATCACAGGTCGGGCGATGTGAACCCGAAGCACTGATCAAATCTTGCCCTAAGCGTACACGCTCACGAAGTATTGTGGCAGACCTCAACCTTAGAGAATCGGCAATTTCTGCCCAAACTTCACAGAGCATAAGGACTCGGTTGCTCACCCGCTAGCATCCCAGGGATGATATCCGAAGTTCGCCAAGCGTTTGACAAATCATGAGTAATGTGAGCATAATAGGAATCGCTCTATAAAACGTAGAGTGATTCCCTGCTCTGTAGGGGACTGTAGTTCAATTGGTTAGAGCACCGCCCTGTCACGGCGGAAGTTGCGGGTTCGAGCCCCGTCAGTCCCGTTTTTGAGAACCGTTTTTGAGAATGAGGTTGGGCAGGCTGAAGCTTGCTGAATCGGCTGTATCTCCCCGCTTGAAGCAGGGATTTCTAGCCTTCCCGACCTGGACCTATAGTTAGGGCGATCGCCTACTTGGGCCAGGTAAAGCAGAACGTTGCCCCTTCCCCCAGAACCGACTCTACCCAAACCCGTCCCCCTTCGGCTTCCACAACCTTCTTGACGATTGCCAGCCCGATGCCTGTGCTGTCACTGGCGGTTTTGGAGCAGAGGGTGCGAAAGATGGTAAAAATTCGCTCCTGGTGTTCGAGAGCAATGCCGGGGCCGTCATCCGCAACGCTGAACTCGTAGGTGCTGCCCAAGTCTTGCACCCCAATATGAATCTGCCCATCGGGACGGTGGTGGTGCTTGATGGCGTTGCTAATCAGGTTGGCGAAGACCTGTTGGAGGGGGAGTGGCGTCGTTTTCAGCGTGGGCAGATCAGGCTCCAACCCAACGGTGAAGCTGGGGGAGATAGGTAGGGAATCCATCACGTTCTTCAGCAGGTCTGCTACGGAGACGAGGGTGAGCTGCCTCTCCTCACGCCCCACGCGGCAGTACTGCAGGAGGCCATCAATTAGATTCTGCATCCGCTGGACGCGCGATCGCATCAGGTCGAGCTGCTGTCGAGTTTCTTCTAAGAGGCGATCGCCTAGGTCGTCAGCGATCCACTCTGACAGATTGGTGATGGCTCGCAGCGGCGCTTTCAGGTCATGGGAGACGACATAGGCGAACTGGTCCAGTTCCTGATTGCGCTGCTGAAGTAGCGTAGTGAGTTGAGTAAGGCGCTGATTGGCCCGAATCAGTTCGTCGGCCCGCTCCTGCAGGGCGAATTCAACCCGTTTGCGATCGCCAATTTCCTCAATGACGGCAATCAGGTGGGTGGGCAATTCGGTCGAGGGTAAGGCTTGAGGACAGCAGCAGGCATGGGGCTGGACTAGGGAACGGGGTCCCAAAAGGGATACGGTAACCCGCGCCCAAACCGGCTCACCCTGCTTGTGGATGTAGCGCTTCTCCACCGAATAGTGCTCCATCTCGCCCGTGAGCAGGCGGGGCAGATAATCGGCATTGAGGTCCAAATCATCGGGATGGGTAATATCCTTGTACGTTTTAGTGAGCAGTTCTTCGCCGGTGTAGCCCACAATGTCACACAGCTTTTGGTTCACTCGGAGCCACCGCCCCTCCAGAGAAACTTGAGAAATCCCCACTGCTGCCTGATCAAAGATGGCGCGAAACCGCTCCTCGCTCTCCAGGAGAGCCTGCTCGGCCCGCTTATCATCTGTAATATCTCGCACAATGCCTAACATGCGGATGGGCTGCCCCTCTGCATCAGAAATGCAGCGCCCCACCACGTCAATCCATCGCAGTTCGTCATGAGGACGCAGGAGCCGATGCTGGCGGTGGAAATCCTGACAGGTCGCCAGCGTCTCCTGAATGGTAGCCTCCATCTCCGGCAGATCATCCGGATGGACGCGAGCTTTCCAGTCATCATAGCCGCGTGCGGGAGTGCCGACCTCATATCCCCAAATAGATTCGTGGTGGGGCGACCAGTGGATCTGACCCGACGCCAAATCCCAGTCCCACGACCCCATCTTGGCGGCATCCATCGCCAGAGACAGCCGCTTGGCGTAGACCTCCACTTCTGCCTTAGCCTTCTCCGTCTGTAGGCGGGCGGCCCGCTCCCGCTCCAGCAGGTCTTCGATGTGGAGGTTAGAGGCTTCTAGCTGAGCGGTGCGATCGCGAATGCGCTGCTCCAGCTCAGCATTTAGCCGCCGCACCTCAGCCTCGGCCTGTTTGCGCTCCTCAATCTCGGTTTGCAGCGTCTGGTTCATCGCCTCAAGCTGGGCCGGGCTGGGTAACGCCAGCGCTTTGGGGACTACAGGGACCATCACCGCAGCGGTGTAGAGGGAAATCCCTGCCGTGAGGGCCTTCACGCTGCCCGATAGCCAGTAAGTGGGATGCCAGAGCGTCCATGCTGCCAGCACGTGGGTCAGGCCACAGGAGACGATGAATCCGCCAAATAGGGCAAACAGCCAGGGGAAGGGGACATCCCGTCGCTGGCCCGCAAAGTAGAGCAGCATCACCGGAATCGAGAAATAGGCTGCCGCAATCAGGGCATCAGAGAGCAAATGCAGCCAAACCAGCCCTGGATTCCAGAGGTAGCAGTGGCCGTGGGGAATAAACGGTCCCGTGGCTAACAGGTTGTCAAGCAAATCCATAGATTCAGGTAATCCTTTGCACGCCAATCGGGTGCGAATTCAGAGTGGGCTACGCAGGAGGTTACCGGGGGGCTATGCCCTACGAAACCTTGAAGCCGCCTTGGCTAACTGCGCGATACGCATCAGTGGCGAAGATGACCGGCCTACTGACAATCGCCATCCAGGTGAAGCTCATCAAAGAGTAGCGGCTCAGTAGAGGGCTAGCTGTCTGGCGCTACACTTAAACGTCGCTGACCCTAACTACCCCGCTACAGCCGAGCTTTCGTGAATCATGAGTCGGCTGAGCCAGATCGGGGCAGCCGTAACTGAATCAACCTAATCCTAACATTGGTAAAAATTCGTAGACGGATGGGCAGAGGCCTGGCTGGCTGATTGGCCTGTCCTGCCTCGCTAAGCGATAGCCTTGCGCTTTCGCGTTAAGACACTCAAGAGGTGTGGAACCCCCGCGACGCACGGGTTCCATACTCAAACCTTAGCCCGTAGGGCGATAATCTGATCCCCGCGAACGGCATCTCCCCCATAATAAAAAAGTGCCTGTCCGAAAACTCGCGATATTTTCTGGTTCCAAAAGCCTCTATCGGGGTTTTCGGATAGATTCTAAGAACGCATTTATAAAACTTCATTATCATGGCGAGAGATCTGCGGGAATTCCTTAAGCAACTGGAACAGCGAGGGCAGCTCCGGCGCATCCGGGCACTAGTGGACCCTGAGCTAGAAATTACCGAAATCAGTAACCGCATGCTGCAGGCGGGCGGGCCAGCCCTGCTCTTCGAGAACGTGAAGGGATCGCCCTATCCCGTTGCCATTAACACGATGGGCACCGTTGAGCGGATTTGCTGGGCCATGAAAATGGAGTCTCCCGAGGAGCTGGAAACCCTAGGCAAAAAGCTGGGGATGCTGCAGCAGCCCAAGCCCCCCAAAAAGGTGTCCCAGGCGATCGAGTTTGGTCAGGTGCTGTTTGACGTGGTGAAGGCCAAGCCCTGGCGCGACCTTCTGCCGCCCTGTCAGCAGGTGGTGGTGCGCGGAGACGAGCTAGACCTAAATCAGATTCCCATGATTCGACCCTATCCGGGAGATGGGGGGAAGATTATCACTCTGGGGCTGGTGATTACCAAGGATTGCGAGACCGGTACGCCCAACGTGGGTGTCTACCGGCTCCAGCTCCAGTCAAACACGACGATGACCGTTCACTGGCTCTCGGTGCGGGGCGGGGCACGGCATCTGCGCAAGGCAGCGGAGCGGGGGCAGAAGCTGGAGGTGGCGATCGCCCTCGGCGTTGACCCGCTGATCATTATGGCGGCAGCTACCCCTATTCCCGTCGATCTCTCCGAATGGCTGTTTGCCGGACTCTACGGTGGTTCGGGGGTGCACCTGGCCAAGTGCAAAACCGTGGATCTGGAAGTCCCTGCCGACTCTGAATTTGTGCTGGAGGGCACCATTACCCCCGGCGAAATGCTGCCCGACGGTCCCTTCGGCGACCACATGGGCTACTACGGCGGCGTGGAAGACTCTCCCCTGATTCGCTTCCACTGCCTCACCCACCGCCGCGACCCCGTTTATCTCACGACCTTCAGCGGTCGTCCCCCTAAGGAAGAAGCGATGATGGCGATCGCCCTCAACCGCATCTACACCCCCATCCTGCGGCAGCAGGTGTCGGAGATCGTGGACTTTTTCCTGCCGATGGAGGCCCTCAGCTATAAGGCAGCGATTCTCTCCATTGACAAAGCCTATCCCGGTCAGGCCCGCCGCGCCGCCCTGGCCTTCTGGAGCGCCCTGCCCCAGTTCACTTACACCAAATTTGTCATCGTGGTGGATAAGGACATCAATATTCGCGACCCGCGCCAGGTAGTGTGGGCCGTGACCTCCAAGGTCGATCCCTCCCGCGACGTGTTCATTCTGCCAGAGACGCCGTTTGACAGCCTCGACTTTGCCAGCCAGAAGATTGGTCTAGGGGGGCGCATGGGCATCGACGCCACTACGAAAATTCCGCCGGAAACCGACCATCCCTGGGGCGATCCCCTGCAGTCTGACCCTGACATGGCCGCAATGGTGAATCGCCGCTGGGCTGAGTACGGTCTAGCCGACCTGAACCTGGGGGAAGTCGATCCCAATTTATTTGGCTATGACATGAAATAGCAGTATAATTGTACCAAGAGAGCTGAAACCATTACTATGCCGCCCTCTCCCCACCCTTCCCCGGTTAACCAGCGCCCCCCTGACTATGCGCCTGACCATTTCCCATACCCTGATCACACCCAGCTCCCTGAGTCAGACGGTACCTTTGTGAAAAACTTCCAGGAGCACCCCCAGAGCATTTTGCTCACCGAGTCGATTTGGGGCACCCTGGAGGCGCTGCACCCCGACGGCCAGTTCACTGTCGGGCAAGACTCTGGTATCTACTGGCGGCTAACTGACCCGCCTGAACGGGGGGCCGAGGCTCCCGACTGGTTCTATGTGCCCAACGTTCCCCCTTTGGTAGATGACCAGGTGCGTCGCTCCTACGTCCTCTGGCGCGAGTTTATGCCGCCCCTGATCGTGCTGGAATTTGCCTCTGGCGATGGCTCTGAAGAGCGGGATCAGACTCCTTTAACGGGCAAGTTTTGGGTGTATGAGCAAATCATCCGGCCAGCATTCTACGGCATTTACGAAGTGCGCCGAGCCAGCATCGAGCTATACCATCACGTTGAAAATCGCTTTGAGCGGGTGTCTGCCAATGAGCGCGGCCACTATCCCATCCCTCAGATGGGAGTCGAACTCGGGATCTGGCAGGGGATTTACAAAAACCTGGATTTGCCCTGGCTGCGGTGGTGGAGTCAGGATGGCGATTTACTGCTCGCTGGAGAAGAACAGGTCGCGCAGGAGCGCCAGCGGGCCGAGCAGGAGCGCCAGCGGGCCGAGCAGGAGCGCCAGCGGGCCGAGCAGGAGCGCCAGCGGGCCGAGCAGCTTGCTGCCCGATTGCGAGAATTGGGAGTTGACCCCGATACGCTTTAAGATTGCGCCCTCAGCGATCGCCCCCGGCGCTAAATCGATTAATCTGTAAGAAAGGGTGTTCGTGCTTACACTACCTCTGTGGTTTTTCTCGGCACGAGACAGTCTTTTGATTGACTGTAAATTGGCTGTTTAACGATTTCGGACGTTTGATGTGCCCAAAGCTGGCATTATTTACAACGACATTAAGCCCATGGCTTGCCGAGCCGCCGAAGATCTAAAGGATAAGCTCGTTGCCTATGGGTGGGGCGTAGAGCTGACGACAGGAGTCGCCGGTTTACTGGGCTATTCTGAACCTAACCGCCCCCTCTGCCACACCCCCATTGACCAGCTCGTGCCGCCAGAGTTTGATGCTGATATGGCGTTTGCTGTTGTTCTGGGAGGTGATGGCACGGTGCTGTCTGCCTTTCGGCAGATTGCGCCCCTGGGGCTACCGCTGCTGACGGTAAACACCGGGCACATGGGCTTTCTGACGGAGACCTATCTCAACCAGCTTCCTCAGGCCCTGGAGGCACTAATGGCTGGGAACTACGATATCGAAGAGCGATCGATGCTAACGGTGCAGGTATTTCAGAATGATCGGATCATCTGGGAAGCCCTCTGCCTTAACGAAATGGCTCTACACCGTGAGCCAATGACCTGCATGTGCCACTTCGAGATCGAGATTGGTCGCCATGCTCCGGTAGACATTGCCGCCGATGGAGTCATTGTCTCTACGCCGACCGGCTCAACCGCCTATTCACTCTCCGCCGGTGGACCGGTGATTACCCCCGGAGTGCCCGTGTTTGAGCTCATTCCCATCTGTCCCCATTCTCTGGCCTCACGGGCACTGGTTTTTGCCGATAGTGAGCTGGTCAAAATTTATCCGGCCAACCCAGATCGGCTGGTAATGGTGGTAGACGGAAATGCTGGATGCTACATCACCTCCAACGACCAAATTCGCGTTTGGCGATCGCCCTATACCGCCAGATTTATCCGGCTACATCCACCCGAGTTCTTCCATGTCCTCAGAGAAAAATTAGGATGGGGACTGCCCCACGTTGCCAAGCCCACTTCAGTCGAACTACCCTAATGGCGAGGCGCTAGGGATGATTTGTCAAGATCTTCAATCCTTACCTTTCCTGGATGCCATGAGCTATGGATGCCGTTACGCCTGATCTAACCCCCACTGTTTTGCTGGTCGAGAGCGATGAAGTGTTGGCGCGGCACATGAGTTCCGACCTGCAAGAATCGGGCTACCGAACGGCGATCGCCCACGATGCCAATCAGGGGCTACAGCAAGCTGAGCAGATTCAGCCCAACCTGGTGGTGGTGGACCGCATGCTGTCGAGCGGGTCAGGGCTGCTGCTGTGCAGCCACCTGCGGGCGCAAGGAGCACGGTTTCCCGTCTTGCTGCTCATGTCGAAGGAGACGGTGGATGACCGAGTCGCTTGTCTGGAGGCGGGAGCCGATGACTATTTCCTCAAGCCCTATCGCACCGACGATTTTCTGCGCTTGGTCAACCTGTACTTAAAGCCGGAGCCCGCCGGCGTCGAGCAACTCCGATTCGGCGATTTAATGCTGGACTTACCTACCCGCCGCGCCAGCCGCAACGGACGGACCATTGATCTGACCATGAAGGAATTTGAGCTCCTCAAATATCTAATGGAGCACCCCCGCGAGGTTTTGACGCGGGAACAGATTCTGGAAAACGTCTGGGGATATGACTTCATGGGAGAATCAAACGTGATTGAGGTCTACGTGCGATACCTCCGTCTCAAAATTGAGGAGGAGGGGGACAAGCGGTTGATCCAGACCGTGCGTGGAGTGGGATATGTGTTGCGCGAAGCTTAATTAATTACAATTTGCGGGGGCGCACCCCCTGAGAAAGTAATTTTGTCAACTACTTATGATCAGCGTGATTCGTTTAACAATTCGGTTGGCTCATTGGCGCAAAACTCCGGCTCAAGCCTGGACGAATGGTGGTTTGGCGCTTAGCATGGTGGTCGGGATGGCGATCGCCGGATGCACTGCGCCCCCGTCCGTATCTGAAGTAGACGCAGCCCCGCCCAAAGCCCCCTCACCCCAGTTAAATAGCCAGAATTTAGGACAGAGCTTGCCCATTTCCGCCTCCTTCACGGTCAACGACAACGAGATTCTGCTTGAGGTTGCCCAAACGCCTCAGCAGCAGGCGATCGGGTTCATGTTTCGGGAAAGGATTCCAGACGACCGGGGCATGCTGTTCGTCATTTCCCCGGCGCGCCCCGTGCAGTTCTGGATGCGGAATGTGCAGGTACCGCTGGATATGGTGTTTCTACGGGATGAAACCGTGGTGGCGATCGCGGATAATGTGCCGCCCTGCACGACGGCCACCTGTCCCACCTACGGCCCCGATGGAGAAGTTGACCAGGTAATTGAGCTACGCGGTGGTCGCGCTGCCGAAATCGGCCTGCAGGTGGGCGACTCGCTAACTGTTAACTTTCAGTCGCCCGCTGCCCCCGCCGCCACCGGCCCAGCAAACTAGAGCTGGCAGGCCGAAAATCAACCGAATAGATGACCTGACTGGGGGAAACCTCTACGCTGCTCTCGGTCAGAATATTAATGTCTGGATACAGCTTCTTATAAAATTTAATTTTTCTACTCAAATTTACTCAACCATTTTGGACAATGCTGTCTAGAATGGAGTACTCCTGCGGAAGGTGTGAGGTCCTAGGTGAGATTTAATAGCCTTAATTCTTCGCCACCGGTTAAGTAAATGGTCAGAGTTAAACGAAGCTATCGGCGGGGGGCACACCCCGACTGCTTTATTCCCCGACTGCTTTATCTATGGCCATGTACTGAACTGACTGCAATCTTCGCTGATCGAGATCACAAGTAATCCGGGCATTTACGGCTTCGCTTTTCTGTCTGGTGTAGCAGCGTGGTAAGACATTCAAGTAAGGCATTCAAAAGATAGATGCTCTGCCATTGACAGAACGCTAAAGTCTTTGAATGAATGCTTTGCACTGACTGCCACAGACGGATTGAAGAGTGCACACTCAAGGTCACGGTGCTTGGCAGAGAGGACTACACTTTTCATGAAAAATATCCGAAGTTTCAAATTCAATGAAGATCATCCGAAATGTCGGATAGTTTGAGTGAATTCAACGATGATAAGCGCGAGGCTATTTCGGTTCATAATTCGCCCTTGTAATCCACCCTTAAATGACGCAAAAGAAAAAAAGGAGGTGATAAGTACGATGACTCCCGCGACCTATTCCCGATTTATTCAGTTTCTCCAGGAAGAGCTGGCTATTTCACCCTCGTCCATCTCAATCGCGCTTCGCCATCGCGAGCAAGATCCGGGGCCTCTTCCTATGATCTTGTGGCAGTATGGGCTGATCACGCTAGAGCAACTCGATCGCATTTTCGACTGGCTGGAGACGGCCTAGCCGTTGGTGTCAGATGACTGCATTGGGCTATCCCGGTCGGATCATCGACTGCACTGCCCACGAACTCTAGACTGATGTAACGAGGCATGGTATGACAATACGCTCTGCAACATCCGTTTGCTCAGATTGTCGAACTTCCAAATTACCGTTCAAGCTCAAACACAACTCCAGCAATAAGAAGAGCGGGCTGCTATCAGCCCGCTCTTCAGCTTTAAAGGGTTTTCAGAAATTATGGCGCTACGCTTTCGCGTTAGGACATTCAAGAGATGTGACCCCCCCGCGTCGCGGGAGGTTTTACACTCAAACCTTAGCCTGTAGGGCCTGATTGAAGCTCCTGGGCAGCGGCCCGCACCCCATCGCCGGGGCTGAACTGGTCATATCCCAGGTGTAGTAAAACCGTTTCAAGGGAGGCGATCGCCGACAGAATATCGCGATCGCACATAAAACCCAGGTGACCGATGCGGAAAATCTTGCCCTTGAGGTGGTCTTGACCGCCCGCAACCGCAATGTCAAACTGCTTCTTCAGGCCCGAGCGAATTTGCTCAGCATCCACCCCAACGGGAGCGACTGCCGTTACTGCCGGACTCGCCGCTTCATCTGCCGCCAGCAGCGGTAGACCGATGGCCCGAATGGCGGCACGGGTGGCGCGTCGATGGCGATCGTGACGGGCAAAGATGGCCTCTAGCCCTTCAGACCGCATCATTTGAAGGGCGGTGTGGAGGGCAAAAACCAGGTTGACCGGAGGCGTGAAAGGCGTCGTGTTTTTGGCGGCAGACTTGCGGTACTGGCCCAGGTCAAAGTAGAACTTAGGCAGAGTAGCCGTCTGGTAGCGCTCCCAGGCTTTTGGCCCGACGCAGACAAACCCCAGGCCGGGTGGAATCATATAGCCCTTTTGGGAGCCGGAGCCGACCACGTCCAGGCCCCACTCATCCACTGGCAGGTTCGTCGCGCCGAGGCTGGTGACCGCATCCACGATGATCAGCGCCTCCCCGTGAGCCTTGACATGGCGGTTAATCGTTTCCAGGTCATTCAGCACAGCGGTTGAGGTTTCGCTATGGGTGATGATGACCGCCTTAATCTCCTTACCGCTATCAGCTTCCAGGCGAGTGCGAAACTCTTCCGTATCGAGGGGCTTACCCCACTCAGCGGTAATGCGCTCCACCTGTAGCCCATATGCCTCGGAAATTTGCGCCCAGCGCTCGCCGAACTTGCCGTTGCTACCGACCAAGACGCGATCGCCCGGACTGAGGAAGTTAATAATCCCCGCCTCCATTGCTCCAGTGCCGCTGGCAGCCAGAACCAGCACGTCATGGCTGGTTTGGTGGAGCCACTTTAACCCGGCGGTAACCTCCCCCATAATCTGGGAAAACTCGCCGCTGCGATGGCCAATGGGGTGCTTGGCGATCGCCCCCAACACCTGCGCTGGCACAGGCGTAGGGCCGGGAATCATTAGTATCTGCTTATCTTCCATGGTTGGGTACGTCCTTCTGGGTACGGTCTATCCTACCTTGCTGTCAGCTTGCCGCAATGACATCACCATAGGATGGAGAGCCGATAGTTTTGGAAAACCCGCCTGAAGTTTTAAAGTTTGGGCCGTTCAACTAATACCAGTGTGCTAAAAATCGCCCTGGAAGGACGAGGCTTATATCCCATTATTTTTGGTCAGCAACCAAGGGCCGGGTGCGGTAACGATAGCGCCGAATGATGAATTCTGGCAGGTCTAACGTATTGAAATGGGGTGAGGGCACCACTGCTGGTGGCGTGGGGTCTGGACTGTCGACGGACAGGGCGAATTGGACCGCTGTGAGCAGTTCTGAGATATCCGACTCGGGGGGAAGATGGGGGAGCTCACGCTCCAGCAAGTCTTTGAGTTGGGCAATCTGCCGCTGGCCAGAGGTGTAGCGGTCTTTCCAGTACTGGACGGCAGCTTCATACTCGCTGCCCTGTCGGGCCTGCTGCAGAACCTGCTCCTGCATTTCGGCCACCTGGTGCTCCAGCTCGGTCAATCGGAGTTCCTGGCGATCGCGCTCCTGCTGCAAATCCTGACAGCTTTGCTGCCACCTAGCAGCTTCCCGCCGCTGCCGCTGCTCCACCGCCGCCAGTTCAATCGCTTTTGTCTTTTCTAGGGCGACATCGCCCCGCAGAGCAATAATTTCCTGGTTTTGCTTAGCAATGGTGGCCCGCATTCGGGCAAGATCCCGCTCAAGCTTGGGCTTGTCGGCTAGGTCAGTTTGAGCGGTTTGGCACTGAGTTTCTAAGTCTGTGAGCTGACGCTGCAGGTCAGCAACCTGCTGCTGAGCCTGGTGGAGCTGTACTGTGAGGCTGGCGGCCTGAACTTCGGCATCTAGGGCGGCTGGACCTTCGGCATCTAGAGGCGGGGAGTCAGCTTGCTGCTTGAGTCGGGCGATCGCCTGCTGCTGCACATAGGCATATTCTTCAGTAATTGCCAGCTGGGTTTCCAGGTTGTGCTGATGCCTGACCTGCTCTTTCAGCTCGTCTAGGTAAATCAGAGCCTGCTCCAGGGCCTGCTCCAGTTGGTAAATACGGAAGTCCTGCTGGGTCTGGCGGGCTTGGGCATCGGCAAGCTGGGTGGTCAGCATCTCTACCTCCGTCGGGGCCTGATCGGTGCTGGCAGACGATGAACTCTCAGCACCACCGAGCTGACCCTGGGGCGGACTGGCAGGAGAATTCTCAGAAACTTGGGAACGGCTGCGTGGGTCGGGAGAGAAAATTCTGGATGGCAGACCAGATGACTGATGGCGCTGGTAGCGGGACGACCAGCCGCCGCTGGTCGCATTTAGCCCTGACATGCAGAACCTCCTGAAAGCTGCTGACTCGGCAAATTTCGGTCAACTCGGCGCACCCGTCCCCGTTAAAAACAAACAACTAGCCGTTGGACTAGCCCTGACAAATCATGCTTGCCTTCAATTATTACCGCCGAATCTGCTTCAGTCTAGCAAGTCCTACCGACGCAAGACGGAGGACGGTCTTAGCGCCAGGACATGACATTGGTCTGATTGCCGCCCCCGGCCTAACTTCCGTCCCGATGACAACTTCTTTCTGGGAAGAAAATCTTAACAGAGCACAATCAGGCGATGCCGCTGACGATCAGCGGCTGACCGCCCTGTCTCGCCCCGTCTGGTCACCAGCCCCGTCAGTGGACAATTCCTTCTGAAGCTGACGCATCACTGTGTCAGCATCGATCTGGTCGAGAATGGCTTGAATGAGGGTGTCAGCTCCCTGGGGTCCCCAAGTGCAGCCGCGCTGGAGATAAGCCTGGGCGGCTTTCCCAACCCGAAATGAGCCGTATCCCGCTAGAGTAGCCTGGGCGATCGCCGTCGAGCCATAGGCGGCTAAGCCAGCGGCACTGTCAAAAGCGCTGGCGATCGCCGCCGTACTCTTGCCAAACCCCAGCAGCAGGCCGCTGCCCACTTCCCCCAGTAGTAGGCTGCCAGAGCTCCAGACAATGGCGTTCCACAGCTTAGTGGCCTCATATCCAGTCATGGGCAACCCATACAGCCGGGCCAGGGAGCGGATCATCACCAGGTCAGCGGCGGCCCCGCCCAGCAGATCGAGAACGGCAATGGGGTTAGCGGCGACGGCGATCGCCTTCCAGCGGGCAAACCGCCAAATCAGCTCATCGGCATCGTCCTGATAGAGGTGCAGAGTTTTTTGGGCCATATCCACCTGGGCAGTGCGGGCCTGACGGAGTGCATTCAGGGCCAGCAGGGTCTTCCCTTCGCGATGCAGAAAATCGGCCAGGGTTTGCTTCAGCTCCTGCACCTGAGGTGGCGGGGCTTCCCACTCGTAGGTGACTTGACCATCAGGCAGCTCTACCCGCACCTGAATGGGAGCGGGGTCTGCCGCTGCCAGCACAATCTCATTGGGCGAGGAGATGGGACAGGGGCGATCGCCCTCCAGTTGCCCCGCAAATAACGTCTCCAGCTTGCGGTAGATGGTCTGCCGATCCTGGTCGGGGTACAAATCCGCCTTGTTGAACACAATCAGAATGGGCTTCTGGGCCTGCTGCAGCTCAACGAGGGCCTGATATTCCGTGCGGGTTACATCTCCAGCAATTACGAACAAAATCAGGTCGGCCTGATAGGCCACTTCGCGCGCGACCTCCGCCCGAACGTCGCCCCCTACCTCGTCTAATCCGGGGGTGTCAATCAGCTCCACCTGGAGGGGAGCCGCGCCCCCATCCAGCGACCAGTAGACCGACCGGGGCCAGCGCGTCACGCCATGTAGCGGACCAGTTTGCAGCAGCTTCTGTCCCACCAGAGCGTTGATCAGAGCCGACTTGCCGCGACTCACCAGCCCAAATACGGCGATGCGGATAAGAGACTGGTCAAGCTTATCGAGGGACGCCGTGAGCCGGTCCCGATCAGCCCGGAGAGCAGACTGTAGGTCCAGTGCCTGGGAATGATTTTTGGGCAGCCGCAGCGGTCGGGCATAGCGCTGCACCGCCTGCCGCAAGCTGGCCCGCGCCCGATTAAAATATACTTCCGAGCGGCGGGGGGAGGTAGGAGATTGGGTTTGGGAAGGATGGGACACCAGATTGGGTTAGGCAGACGCATCTGCCAGCGAGGAGGAAGGCGAAGCAGACGAAGGGGCAGCGGCGGGAACCAGACGGCCCAGTCCCTGAGCAACGAGGGTTTGAATAATTCCAGAGCGCTGGTTCTCTTGGAACACTTTTTGGAGCTTCTGCAGCAGGCGATCGCGCTGAATTCCCCGACTCGCCGCATCCTGAAGCGCATCCTGCTCCTGGAAATATTCGATCAGGCTCAGCCCAGCCAGTCGCGTCAGATAAGCAGCACTGATGCCCTGGAGGGTGCCACCAGCGGCAAAGGTGAGCACGTGGCTCTTCAGAAACGGACTAATGGCCTGGCTGGTCAACTCGGCCAGTCCCAGCTTCACCATCAGCTCTGCCAGGGTACCCGCTGCCGCCTTGGCCTGATCGATAGAGATTTGCTGACGATAGAGGCCGCCCAGGTCCAGCACTAGCTGGGTATTGATCGCCACCGTTGCCAGCAGATCCAGGCTAGGAACCGGATTGGCAAAAGCTGTCGCCGCCGCCATCCACTGATAGCGCTCGATCATTGGCAGGGCGCGATCGCGGCGGACCTGGTTGAGCCCTTGCTGCACCTCGGCTTTCAAATCCTGGCACTGGCGCAAAACCGTCGCCAGGATGAGCGTCTGGCCTTCGGTGCGCACGATTGTATCTAGGCGTTGGGTGAGGGGGGCGATCGCCGGACTGACGGGCTCCATCCACTCCTGCACTGAACCATCGGCCTGATGCTGCCGCACCTTCACCGGAGCAGGATTACCAGATACGGCAATGACATCATCGGTACGGATAAAAGCCTGGACGCGATCGCAAAGCTGCTGCACAATGGCCGGGCGATCGGCAGGCAGGTATTGGTCCTCTTTATTGAGCGCCAGCAGGGTCCGCTGACGCGTAGCCAGAGGCTGCAGCCGCTGAAATTGGGAGTGGGTTAGATCGCCAGCCGTAACAAACACCAGGAGGTCAGCATCCGCAAGCGCCTCGGAGAGCGGGGCTGCTGACGGCTCTGCATCAAATGCGATGGCCTCTGTATCCACGATAGACAGGGTGTAGGGGGGGCTATCCGCCAATGAACCAGACCCCGGCTGCGTCAGGTGATTAACCAGCGTTGTCTTGCCTACGGAGGAGCCCCCCAGAACGACTAGCTTGAAGGTGGTGCGATCTAGGTTGGCTCGGAGCTGGTCGAGCTGCTGCCGCAGGGCAGCGATGCGGGGGTGCTGGCGGTCTTCGCCGCTTCTAGTGTCTGTAGTTTCTAAAGTATCGGCACTACCGTCGGCAAGCTCACGAGCGATGTGGTGAATGCGGGCATCCAGGTCAGCCAGCGCCTTCTCAACAACAGTACGGTCAACCGGAGTCATTGCGGTCAGCTCGGGGGGGGCGATCGCCTGCGGTTTACGAGTCAGCCACCACAGCCCAGATCCCAGAACAACCGATCCCCATACGACTGCCCCGCCCCAGTGGGCAGCGGATGAGGCAATGCCGTCCCAAAGCCAAAGACTCGCCGTCAGGCCCAGCCCGCCAATGAGTACGGGCTTTTTGAGCAATGCTGTAGGGAATCGTGGTTCGGTCATGGGGTCTCATCCTTCGCTGACACAACTAAAGTTAGCCATTTCCTCCATCTTAGGAAACTCCGGGAAAAAATTTGCGCCGCCGCAGGGGCGGGTTTTGCGGTAGGGGCACGGCTGCAGCCAATCACGGCCTCTCTGCAGGAGGGGAGCAAGGAAAAAGTTGGAGCCCTGCTACGCAGAGCTCCAACGACTAGAGACGCTCATCTCGGTTCTATAGCCCTACGGGCTAAGGTTTGAGCGTGGAACCCCGCGTCGCGGGGGTTCCACATCTCTTGAATGTCCTAATGCGAAAGCGTAACGCCATATCGGTTCCCAAACTGACAGATGGGGACCAATCAGGATTATGTTGGCCTAGTTTTCAGGCATGATCCGGCTGTTTTGACACTCTCCATAGCTAAAAGCTAGGGGATTCTTGGTTCATCCACCATCCTTAAAACTGATCTGAGAGTTTTATCTCAAACTCCGCAACCCCTCACCAAACAGCCGCACCAAAATGGTCAAACTATCTAGATGTTGGGCAGTCAGCCCCAGCGGGAAAAGT
>JBHJGR010000237.1:0-3660 GCA_050331615.1 Elainellaceae cyanobacterium | reverse complement strand
GCCGGTGCGGTTAGGCCTCCGCTGGGCCTAACCGCACCATAACTTCGTTTCTTATGGCTATCTATTTAACATGAGCATTCTGAGTTGGCTGCGTTTTAGAATTACAAAATGAGGGAGTAGACTGTTGGAATATTTTATCTTTGACATGGATCTTCTCCACCTAACCGTTCAGCAGAAAATTTTATGAGTCTTCTATCAGTGTAGATGAGTTGACAAGTAGCGTCTAGCCATTTCTCAATTGACTCATTGAGCTCGTCATTGAGTTTGTCATGACTTAACTTATCCAAGTTTAGGCTATTGTAGTCTTGAGAGCTCAAAGACTCAAAATACTCTCTAAGCTGACCGGGCATCTGCATATGTTCAGATTGGGATAACAATTGCTGATAAACCGTGTTAAATGACTCAAGTACTCTGAGTCTTTGCTCATGTGAAGGATATTCTCGCAGTTCCAAAAAGATGAGTGCTGCCTTCATGACTTCTATCATTGCTGCTTCTCTTCGGTCACCTGAGCTTCGATCGAAATATAGGAGATCTTCTGCTCTATCGAGATGTAGCATTGCTTTAACTCTTTCCCTAGTTCTTATTTCTGACTTTAAAATATCTTCATTTCCTATTCTAATATCGTTAATTTCTGTGTTTTTTGATGATAACTTAAAATTGAAAAATACCAATATCAGTACGATTAGTGTAAGAAAAAATGCCATCATATTTTGACGAGCCTTTTTTAGTTCTATATCTCGTTGCATCCTGCTCTGATTTGACTGATAAACTTCTCTCTGTAACTGGGACTCTAATTGGGAAATTCTGAGCTGTGCCTGGGTTTGTTGGTGTTTCTCCCTCTCAGCTTTCAGTTCGGCGGCCATCTTCTCCACGATAGGTTGTTTGGCGCGGATGAAGGAGACGAGGTAGTCGTGGACGAGTTGGTAGCGGTCGGCGGGGATTTCGGGGATGAGGACCACCAGGCCCGATCGCTGGAAGATGTGTAGGACGAGGTCTATTTGATTGACTTCTTTGAGTAGGTCTTCTTCCAGGGCCTTCAGGTCTGTTTCCAGTTCGCTGCGGGTTTTTGGGGGGCGGGTGTTGTTCTCGTCGGTGAGCACATACAAAATCAGGTCAGCGGTATTTTTGTTTTCGGGGCCGCAGTCTTCAATGACGCTTTCCAGATAATTCTGCACCAGGATCTTCTGGCGGTCTTCTCCCAGAGCTAGATATGCGTCCAGGGTGGTGATATTTTGAGTCTGGAGCTGGACGCCGATGACCTGTAGCTCGATGGGTTTAACATCGTGGCTGGCGGTTGCCAGGTCTTGCACCAGGCGGTCAAGCAGGGCTGGTTCCAGATAGAACTGGGCACGCTCGGTGAGGGTTTGCATGATCTGGCGGGCATCAGTGATGGAAAAATTTCCCAGCTCGTAGCGATGTTCCCGGCTGAGGATGCCCCTTTCCTGGATCAAGTCGATGGCGGCGGCTTCATGTCTTTCCCACTCCAAAAGGTAGTGCAGGTAGTCTTCCCGCAACGAGAGAATGACATTTACGAAGGGGATGTTGAGGCACTGACTCAAAAAAGCAAAGAAAGACTGGCGCTCACTAACTTCCTTACAGTTGAAGAAGAACTCCTCAAATTGGTCAAAGATGAGCACCGTGACGCGGTTGCGCTGGTGGTTTTGCCGAAGCTGCTGGAGAATATCGGCAGCGGATTGCAGGAGGGGGACGGGATGGTTCTGGGTTGCTTGTAGTTGGGTGGTGAGTGCTTCACCCAGTTTTTCAGCCCACTGGCAATCTGTGTAGATGCGTACAAGCACGGGGATGATTCTGCGGGTTGCAAACCATCCTTGCTGAAGCGTTGGAATGAGACCGGCTTGCAGGATGGAGCTTTTGCCAACGCCCAGGGGGCCGTGGAGAAGGGTCAGCTTATGTTTAGGGTTGACAATGCGATCGCAAAGGCGGTCAACGTCCTGCTGTCTGCCCGACACTGAAATTTCAGGCGACACTTGATCATGGCTCTCAGAACTGGTTTTAAGCGATCGCTGCGGTCGCAGTCGGCCCGCCCCAATGAATGCCCGAAACCCATACTGGCTCTCAGCAACAATTTTTTCTCGCTTGAATTCAAAAGCGGTTCGATAGTCCTTTTGCTGAAAATAGAGTGCCCTGAGCTGCTCCAGAATAGTGATATAGAGGCGGGGATTGTCCGAGGGCGAGGTCTGTTCCCTCGCAGTACGGAGGTGGGCGATCGCTTCCTCAACCTGCCCCAGTTGTGCTTGTGCCTGCGCTAGCAGCAGCAGAAAGGCACTCCGATCCTTGGGCTGGTGGGGAATCGGATCAAGAAGCTGGAGCGCTTGCTGGGCATGGCTTTGGGTGGCTTCGTAATCCTGGAAGTGATGCAGGCAAAGTTCTGCTTTTAGGCCATAGTCGTGGGCCAGCGCCATCCAGTTTTCACCGGCCTGGTGTAGGGTCAGGGATTCCTCGACCACCGTTTGCAGGGGGTTCCACGCCCGTTGCCGTCGCAGCGTTTCCCCCAGATCGCCGATGAATCTGGCTCGCAGGTCGGGGCGATCGCTCGCTTCAAAGGCACCCAATCCATTACGAAAACACTGCTCCGCTGCCCGCAGGTGGTCATCATCGTGAACGCGGTCGAGTTCCGCCTGACGCCAATGGCATCGCCCCAGATGGACGTAGACTAGGCCCGTCCGCACGGCGTCCCGGCGGGACTGCCACACCGCTAAACTATCCTGATAATGGTCAATGGCGGCGTCAATCTCGTCCTGCACAAACTGATCCTGCCCCACCAGAAATTTCAGGCTAGCTCTTAGCTCAGGCTCCAGTTCATGGCCGTGGGCCTCCAGATCCCGCTGAGCCGCTTCCACCTCCTCACGGCACACGGTGGGCATAGAGGTACTTGAGTCATCAGCGCTTGGATTATTGGACAACCCCAGCAGTGAATCGCCATTGGTGTTCAAAAGGGCCTCCCAGAGCTGATGGGTCTGACGCCGGAGGAATTCAGCGAGTTCAGCAGCTGAGAGGCGAAACGCAATCGGGCTGGAGGCCCAGTTGTAAAAGTCGGGGGCAACCCGAATCATGGTTTTTAGCACCTCATCCGTGACCCATAAGATTAGCGGAAAGGGAAAGCGCTGGGCAAAGGTATCTCGGCCCTGATTGGCGGTTGACCAAAGTTCTTCGGGCTGCTTAACCTGCTCCAGTCCCTGGATACTTAGCACGGGCAGACGCTGGAGTTCGTCGGAGCTAAACTCAGCTTCAATGGCACCCGAAAGGGCTAGCGTATGGGCAGGCAGCTCTAGTTTATGAACCTCTACCGAGCAGGCTTGCCGCAGGCGTGCCATCACCTGGTTTCGCAGTTGGCTATAGTTACAAAGCACCAGTTTCAGGGAGAACTGCCGTCCACTGGTGCGCTCAATGGCTCGCACCAGGCTGGTGAGCGATCGCTCATTCTCCGGCGACAAATGGGTGGGGTAGGGGACGTCAGTCATAGGCAGCGGTCACAAGAGTCGTGAGAAGTCCGGAGGCAGTAGCAAAACGTGTCACACATCGGTCGCTAGGCTAAGCTTCGGCCTACAAGTCCTGGAAACGCTTGCTCTCCCGCAGGGCAGGATTGACCTGAAACCATCGTCCTTCCCTGGGGTCATCATACTCAAAGACAAATAGACT
>JBHJGR010000236.1:0-2719 GCA_050331615.1 Elainellaceae cyanobacterium | reverse complement strand
TTTTGCCGTTCGCGGCTTCCATCACAACGCCAGATCGGTACGCTCATCGCCCTGCCTTTACTGCAACTCGGAGCCGCAATGCAATATGCACTTTCGGTTGCCGGGATTTCTCCGTACTAGGAACGACTCAACACGTAGATGGTTGACCTTACTAAGTCAAATGAACTACTTCATTATATCATTGCTAACTGCGACTGAAGTCGCCCGTGTCGCTTTTCCACCCCGCTCTGAAGAGGCGGGGCTGCCAAGCTCCCATCTTCCCCCGTGCGTCTAAGCCCAGGTTTAGGGCTTCTTCCAATGAAGCTCTGACCAGAGCGAATCTTCATTACTCACAAGGCAACGCAACCTCCCATAGAACTGATATAACCGATTTAAACAGAAACGATTTTCGAATGAGCCCTTAGCTAAGGAAAGGATACTTAAGATGAGCAACACGATTTCTGCAACGCTTTTAGGACTGAGTAAACGGGGGGGGATGGCGATCGCCCTCCTTACCCTAACCGCCGCCTGCCAGTCGGGAACTGCTCCAACCGACACCGCCGCCACGCCAGACACCGAAGCCCCTGCCGACACCACCGCAGCAGCTTCGGGGGATGGTCTCAAGGTGGGCACCCTGCTGCCCATCACCGGGGATCTGGCCCAGTACGGTGGCCCCATGCAGGACAGCGCCAGCTTTTTGATTGACACGGTAAACGCCTGCGGCGGCGTCATGGGGCAGCCCGTCACCCTGATTTCTGAAGACACCCAGACTGAGCCCTCCGCTGGTGCATCCGCTGCGACAAAGCTGGCCGAGGCAGATCAGGTGGGCGGCATCGTGGGGGCAGCAGCTAGCTCCATCTCCAGTGCTGCTGTGGACATTGCGGTGCGCAACAGCGTGGTGCAAATTTCCCCCGCCAGCACTAGCCCCGTCTTCACCGAGCGGGCCAAGGCGGGCGACTTCAGCGGCTACTGGTTCCGCACGGCCCCCCCCGACACCTTCCAGGGAATTGCTCTGGCCCAGCTCGCTCAGGACCGAGGATTTGAAAACGTTGCCGTGATGGCCATCAACAACGACTACGGCAACGGCCTAGTGGAATCCTTCTCATCGGCCTTTGGTGACCTGGGCGGCACCGTGGCTAATGCCAACAGCCCCACTCTCTATGCTCCAGACGCCACCACGTTCGACTCTGAAGTGACGGCAGCCTTCGGCGATAAGCCCGATGCCGTGCTGCTGGTGGCCTACCCCGAAACCGGCAGCCTGATCCTCAAGTCCGCCTTTGAGCAGGGCTTTCTGGATGGCTCTACCCAGGTGATCTTGACGGACGGCATGAAGGATGAGGCGATCGCCGATCTCGTGGGCCAGACCCCAGACGGCAGCTACGTGGTGAGCGGCGTCATTGGCACCGCCCCCAGTGCCGGAGGTCCCGCCATTGATGACTTCAAGCAAGCCTACACCGAGAAGTTCAGCCGCGACCCCGGCGTGTTTGACCCCAATACCTGGGATGCGGCAGCGCTGATTGTCCTGGCCGCCGAGGCAGCCCAGTCTACTAAGGGCGAAGCGCTGCGGGATCAGGTGGCACAGGTGGCCAATGCCCCCGGTGAGGAAGTGACCGACGTGTGTCAGGCCCTGGAGCTAGTGCGCGAAGGCCAGGACATCGACTACCAGGGAGCCAGCGGCACCGTGGACCTCAACGAGGACGGCGACGTAGTGGGCACCTACGACATCTGGTCCATCACTGAGGACGGCAAGCTAGAGGTCATCGACACCGTAAACATCGGCGGCTAAACGCCCTCTGAGGGTTCAACCTCATCCCCATCCGTCTCATTGAGCAGTTCTTCAATCAGGGCGGGTGGGGTTGCTTCCCGGAGTGCGCCGCAGTAGTACATGGTCAGCACGGCTTCATAGGCCCACTGACGTCTCCCCCCGGCTTCTAGCCGGGGGGAGATGTCAGTTCATGATTGGTAATGAACAGAGTCCCGTCTGGAGCGATCGCCAAATTCTCCAGAAACGTGTTGGCTGGAAAGGAGGCAACAATCCTATGGGAGGCTAGTTCGACGGGGGTTTCTGCATAGATGGGCGATAAACTCGTTGCTTGGCTCATGGGTCGTTGGATTCCGATATTTGAGAGGGGTTGTCTGCTTTAAAGTATCCTGGCGAGAAGTTTGGGATGGGGGGGTTAAGAACGCATAAAGATTAGGGCGTTCTCAAATTAATGGGAGTGATAATGGGCTCAGCATTGAGGGAGTCTCAAGCATGCGAGAGCGATTCAAGCGGTGGCAGCCAAAGATAAGGAGCCATAAATGGTGGGTGATGGGAGCGATCGCCACGCCTGTCTTGCTCGGGATAGTGGGGTGGCTTTGGTTACTCCCCGATCGCAGACTTCAGCCACATCATGGTCGCCTATCCCATGACGAAAGAGTAACCCTGGCTCACCCCCATCGTGAGACCCTCATTAGCGGTATCGGGGCGATCGCGGCGGTTACTGGTGGGGTCTTCCTGCTGCTCAATTTCCCCATTACCAGCAGAAATGCGGAGACAGCCGACTTCAGCGGGGCTGACCTCAGCGGGGCTGACCTCAGCGGGGCTGACCTCAGCGGGGCTAGCCTCAGTAATGCCAATCTCAGCGGGGCTGACCTCAGCGGGGCTAGCCTCAGTAATGGCAAACTCAGCGGGGCTGCCCTCAGCGGGTCTGACAGCTCAGGGGCTGAAATCAGAGGGGCCAACCGACCAGCCGGCCGC
>JBHJGR010000235.1:0-4029 GCA_050331615.1 Elainellaceae cyanobacterium | reverse complement strand
GGAGCAGGGGCGATCGCCCCACCGTTCCTTCACCGAGTCCAGCCCTGGGGATTTGGCAAATCTTCCATTGGCAAGTCTTTCATCGACGCCAGAGCCTTTGCCGCTGTTCGATGCTGAACCATCTTCGGATGTGCCTGATGCTGATGTGGAGCGATCGCCTCAACCCAGAGCAGACCAGGATACGGCTGCCGCTTCAGTGTCAGAATTAGAACCAGAAGCAGAACCAGAGCCAGAGCCAGAACTAACGAATTTTGCCGACTCTACTTCACTCTTCAGTTCCTCACCCTTGCCCGATGAGACTCCTGCGATCGCATCCTTTGCCGCGGATTCGCCGGTTTATCCCGATCCTGAAGACACACCGTCCGTACCATCTGTCAACCTGCAACCCGATTCGATTCCTCCGAGTCGCCCCGATGGTGAGGCTTTATCTTCTACTACCCTGACGCTTTCGGACCGTTACCTTTCCCTCCTACCCGACCAGCAAACCCCTTCATTGCTTGAGTCCTTTACAGCCTTGCCATCTCCGGTTAGCACTGATGAGACACCCGATCGCGGACGTTCCAGCCAGGCGTTACCAGACTTCACGATTGCGCCCTTAGTTGCGCCGCTTTCTGAAGTGGCAGGAGAGCAAGATGACTCGGAATCTGGCTTTCCGGCGCTCAAGGGTGTACCTCCCAATGTCAACCTGACCGCAGGTACGGAACCTCCCTCAGGGATTGAATCTCGCGATTTATCCGTAGAAGTGTTTTCCGAGCCGTCAGGTATTCCTCGCCAAACTGCGCCTCATCTACCACCGTTCTTGTCCCCAGTTCTGGACGAGAATTCTACAGGGGACGCTTCCATAGACATTGCACCGAAGGGGGGAGAAGGGCGATCGCCCCAGGACCAACCATCTCTCCAGGACGCATCTGCCAGTGATAGACGTGCGATCGCCGCAACTGGGGAGGTACAGCTTCGGCAGTCTGAACCTGCGGTTGATACAGTCATTTCACCTTTGCCAACCGTCAGCGATCAAGGTCAACAAGATCAAATATACCAACAAAATCAAATATACCAACAAGATCAGCCAGTTGAGCTGCTGGAATCTAACAGTCCCGATATAGCTCCCATTATTCAGGCTAAATTCACGCCTTTGATGCCATCCCTGCGTCATCCACTGGGGCAGTGGCAGCAGCTTCAGGAGGGGCAAGTACTTGCGGATGCTAATTCTGAATTGGATGCCAGTCCTGCTGATGAACCCTTTGAGGCGAGTACTTTCAATGTCCACACATCCCATGCAGCGCTGGTCGCTAGTGATTCAGCGATACCACAGAACTTAACAGCAGCAAGTTCATCCATAGTCAGTCCATCCAGCAAAGGTCCAACCGCAAAGCAACCAACCGCAAAGCAACCACCTGAAGCTCAACCGACTGAAGTTGGCGTATCCGAGGGCGAACTCGGTTCTACCGCAGCGGATACCGTGCCGATCGCATCGCCTCAAAATTGGGCCAGCATTGAGGATCTGTTGGTCAATAGTGCTCCCTCCCTTCAGCCATCCCTTCAGGAAGACTGGGAGCAGCAGTTCTCGCGTCTATCCCCAACTACTCGCCGGAGCGCTGAAGCACCACCGACCGAAGCACCCCTGGATGGGCCTGAGTCAGCAATGATGTCAGCAAAGCTGACGGCTCAGCCCATCCCTGACCGTTTCCAGCCAGGCAATGCAGCCGACGCTGCCTCATCAGCAGTTGCATTAGCTAATCCCCTCGATGCTTTGTCTGGTGCGGAGCAGGCATTGGCAGAACTGGACGATGAAACCCTGGAACAGCTAGCCCGATATTTGTACTGTCATTTCCGCGATCGCCTCGTCCTGGCTCAGGAACGGCATGGCCTGCCCGCCGACTATCCATCGGCATGGCTTGCTGTGGCTCCCCGAAATAGTCTGGCGGGGCGATCGCCATCACGCCAGCAAACAGGGCCACCACGGGCTTCACCGGAAGATGGAGAGGTGCCCATTCCCAGAGAGGTTGCGGAACTAATCGAAACCGTGTGTGGCTCTCTTGCAAGCCGATTACGGTACGACAGTGAGCGCCACGGATACTAGAGCAAACCAATAGCTACAAACATAAAAAATCACTGAAGATAACGGTTATTGAACGATGAAACTCGAAAAAGCCTATCTCAAAGCCCTCGACAGAGGGGTACCGGATATTCACTTTATGTTCAATCCTGTTGAATTATCGTTTCAGCATGAAGTGGAGTCGTCAGAGGAAAACGGTGCCCGAACTGAAGAAACGGGGCGACCCAAAATTAGTTTTTCCCACATCAAAGCCCGCACCATTACTATCAGCAATATTATGTTTGATACCTATGAGGAACGAGAAGATGTTCAGGTTTATATCCGCCCGTTTCTATGCGCTGTCGAGTACGTAAAGCATGTGCAGCAGTTTGCTGATAAAATTAGCAGTGATTTATCGAATAAAATAGGCAACCGAGGTTCAGCATCGGGGCAAAGGAATGGTAGCGGTAATTCTACCGATAATAGTGAAGAGAAGACGCCTATTTATAGGTTTTTATGGGGAAATCAAGACAAATATTTGCCCTATTGCGTCATTGAGCGTCTTGACTATAAGCTAACAATGTTTCTTCCTGACGGCACTCCAGTTCGAGCTATCATTGACAACCTGACGCTAAAAGAGACGGACGGACGCCCTCGACCTGATTTGGCAAGAGTGAATCCTGATCGGATGCGAGATAGTATTGCTGCCCGATTCGGGCTATAGACGCTATCCATAGTTGGTAGTAAGTACATGGCCATAAATAAAAGCCAGTGGGGTGCGTCCCCCGCCGGGGAGCGCACCCCACCATAGCTACGTTTACTCATGACCGCCTACTTATTCCATAATTCTAAATTTATTCTTGATAATACCTTTGATCGCGTGTTTGACCTATGTCTCCATCCTCGACGATGAACGATCCCATTGGTAGCTATCAATCTCTACCGGATATCGAGATTGATGGCGATCGCAACCCACCCAAAGTCATGGACGACCTTCTACAGGTCATCGTGGAAGAAAGCCTGCATCTGCCCGCCATGTTCACCCTCGTCCTCAGAAACGACTATCAGCCCGTCACGCCTAACGAGGAGGTTTGGAAGCATCAGGATCTGCTCAAAATGGGCAAGACGGTGAAGATTGGGCTGGTGCCTGGTACGGCTTCAGATGAGAGTTCTGGGCAGTCAAATGGCGATCGCCCCAACAGCAACCGCCCCAGTCGTGCAAGTAGCAATTCAGATAGTGATACCAGTGCGGAAAAGTATCTGATTGAGGGCGAAATTACGGCGATTGAAACCCACTTTAGCGATCGCACTCAGGCTCCCATTGTTATTCGAGGCTACGACGTTTCCCACCGGCTACAGCGGGGACGGTTTAATCGTTCTTTCCAAAACATGACTGATACCGATATCGTCAAGAAAGTTATCGATGAGGTCGGTATTAAAGCGGGAGAAATCGATGAAAGCGGCATTCCCCACGACTACGTTTTTCAGGAAAACCAGACTAATATGGCGTTTTTACGCGATCGCGCTGCTCGACTCGGCTATGAACTCTTTGTCCAGGACGGTACTCTTAACTTTCGCGCCCCGAAGAGTAGCGAAACTCTGAACCTCAAGTGGCTCAGAGACATTAGCAACTTTCGAGTGCGGGTAACCAGTGCGGAGCAGGTCAAGGAAGTCGAGGTGCGGGGGTGGGACTACAGCAGCAAGCGACCCTTTGTCTCAACAGTCCAATCCGAGCACCTGATCACCGAAACCGACAACGGTCAGGGCAAAGACAGCAGCAGCGCCTTTGATAAAAAGCCGGACAATCCCAAAATGCTCTTGGTCGATCGCCCCATGTTTCAGTCTAAGGAGGCGGATGTAATGGCTCAAGCCCTCTACGACGAGCTATCGGGGCAGTATGTCCATGCCGATGCCAAGGGGGAAGGCAATCCTGAAATCCGCCCAGGGCGCGTCGTTGATCTGGAAGACATGGGGCCTCACAGCGGCAAATACTA
>JBHJGR010000234.1:0-42718 GCA_050331615.1 Elainellaceae cyanobacterium | reverse complement strand
CGCTCCCTGGCCCGCATTGCGGGAATTGTGGCGATCGCCACTCTGATTAGTAAGCTGTTTGGGCTGCTGCGCCAGCAGGCGATCGCGGCGGCTTTTGGCGTGGGGGCGGCGGTGGATGCCTATAACTATGCCTATGTGATTCCGGGGTTTTTGCTGATTTTGCTGGGGGGCATTAACGGCCCGTTTCACAGCGCTATGGTCAGCGCTCTGTCGAAGCGCCGCAAGGAGGACGTGGAGCCGCTGGTGGAAACCATGACCACCCTGGTGAGCGGGGCGCTGCTGCTGGTGACGGTGTTCATTTTCTTTTTTGCCAACCGTCTCATCGACCTGGTGGCTCCGGGGTTGAGCCAGACGGCTGAGGGGATGGAGATTCGGGCGATCGCCATTCAGCAGCTCCGCATCATGTCTCCCGTTGCCCTGTTTGCGGGGCTGATCGGCATTGGCTTCGGGACGCTCAATGCGGCGAACCAGTTCTGGTTGCCTTCTATCAGTCCTCTGTTTTCCAGTAGTGCGGTGCTCATCGGCCTGGGCGCTCTGGTCATTACCCTGGGGGGCAACATCACCGATCCCCGCTACGCTCTGGTGGGCGGACTCGTGCTGGCCTGGAGTACGCTGGCGGGGGCGGTGGTGCAGTGGCTGGCTCAGGTGCCGCTGCTGTGGCGATTGGGTCTGGGGAAGCTGCGCCTCCGGTTTGAGTTCAACCGTCCGGGGGTGCGGGATGTGCTCAAGGTGATGGGGCCTGCGACTTTCTCCTCCGGCATGATGCAGATCAATGTCTATACCGATCTGTTCTTTGCCTCCTTCATTCCCCAGGCGGCGGCGGCTTTGAGCTATGCCAACCTGCTGGTACAGACGCCCCTGGGCATCATCTCCAACGTGATTCTGGTGCCGCTGCTGCCGGTTTTCTCGCGCCTGGCCGATCCCAACGACTGGGATGAGCTGAAGGACCGCATCCGCCAGGGGCTGATCCTCACGGCCATCACCATGCTGCCCCTCAGTGCCCTCATGGTCACCCTGGCCCTGCCCATCGTGCGGGTGGTGTACGAGCGCTTCGCCTTTGACCAGGAGGCGTCCCGACTGGTGACCTCGGTGCTGGTGGCTTATGGCATCGGCATGTTTGTCTACCTGGGACGGGATGTGCTGGTGCGGGTGTTTTACGGCTTGGGGGACGGGGAGACGCCCTTTCGCATCAGCATCTTCAATATCTTTCTCAACGCCCTGCTGGACTATCTGCTGGTGAATCTTTTCGGCGCACCGGGCCTGGTATTGGCCACCGTTGGTGTTAATCTAATTTCGATGCTTTTGCTGCTCTGGCTGCTGGATCGTAAACTCTATGGCCTGCCCTGGCGGTCGTGGAACCGTCCCATCGCAGCTCTGACCGGCGCAAGCGTGATCGCTGGGTTGGGCTGCTGGGCCACTCGCCGAGGACTGGAGCAGGTGCTCGGTACAGAAGGGCTGCTGGTGCAGATGGTTCAACTCAGTATTGCCGGATGCGTGGGGTTGGGCTTATTTGGGGCGATCGCCCTCCAGCTTAATCTCCCTGAAGTTGACCTACTGCGGCAGCGTCTACTCCAGCGCTTTCGCCGGTCTTAGATTTCCAGGGGTGCAGTATCGGGCGATCGCAACCGTCCCAGTTTTTTGTGAATTTTGCTGTATAGGTTGCGGTTTCTGGGTAGACTAAGTCTTGCTTTTAACTCTTTACTGCTCTTATGAGGTGCTGCTGTGGCATCAATCCGTGGAACCGACGACCGAGACACCCTGGAGGGCACTCCCGAACCCGATACCATAACGGGTTTGGAAGGCGATGACCTTATCTTCGGGCTGGGGGATGACGACGCCCTCATCGGTGGCGAGGGGGACGACCGCATCGAGGGCGACCAGGGCGACGACGTGCTGGTGGGCGACGTGGGCGACGACGAACTCATCGGCGATGAAGGCAGAGATCGGCTTACTGGCGGCGAAGGGGACGATCGCCTGCGGGGCGGCGACGGGAGGGATGATCTCTTCGGGGATGAGGGGAACGACAATCTTCAGGGCGAGGACGGCCCCGACGAGCTGAATGGCGGCGATGGTCACGACAATCTCTTCGGCGACAACGGCAGCGACGAACTGCGGGGAGACGCCGGTAATGACGACCTGAGAGGCGGTGACGCCAACGATCGCCTCCAGGGCGGTGAAGGGGACGACACCCTCAACGGCGACGACGGCAACGATCGCCTGCGGGGGGATGAGGGCGATGATGATCTTCACGGCGGCAACGGCGACGATCGCCTCCGGGGCGGTGAGGGCAACGATAGCCTCAACGGTGGCGAAGGGGGCGATCGCCTGCGGGGAGATGCGGGCGATGACGAGTTGACCGGGCTGGAAGGGGCCGACTTTCTGCGGGGGGATGACGGCAACGACACCCTCAATGGTAACGACGGTGAAGATACCCTCCGGGGGGACGACGGCCAGGATATCCTCAGCGGTGGAGCCAATAATGATACGCTCAATGGCGGCGATGGCGACGACGAGCTGCAGGGCGAGTCCGGCGACGATACGCTCAAGGGCGGCGCGGGCGACGATATCCTCAACGGCGGCGGCAACAACGACACCCTCAACGGCGGCGCAGGGGAGGACGAACTGATAGGGGGCAACGGCAACGACATGCTGCGGGGCGAGAAGGATAGCGATCGCCTTGAAGGTGGCGGCAATGACGACGTTCTGGAGGGCGGCGGCGGTGACGACACGCTCTTGGGGGGCGGCGGCAGCGATCGCCTCGATGGTGGCGCTAGAAACGATACCCTCATCGGCGAGGGCGGCAACGACGACCTGAACGGCGGCGGCGGCAATGACGACTTGAACGGCGGCGGTGGGGGCGACACCCTCAGCGGCGGTGGCGGCGGCGATACCCTCAACGGTGACGGTGGCGGCGATATCCTCAATGGCGGCGGCGGTAACGACACTCTGCGGGGCGGCAATGGCAAGGACTGGCTGGATGGCGGTGCGGGGCGCGATCGCCTCGTTGGTGAAGGGGGCAACGACACCTACATCCTCAGCGGCAGACCCGACGAAATTGTGGAGCAGTCCGGCGGCGGCAACGACACGGTGCTCTCCGATCGGCGGTTTACCCTGTCGAATAATCTTGAGAACCTGGAGCTGCAGGGAGGCGGCAACATCAGCGGCACCGGCAACGATCGCGCTAACCGGCTGGTGGGCAATGACGGCAGGAACGTGCTCTCGGGCGAGGACGGCAACGATACGCTGACGGGGCTGGGGGGCAGCGATCGCCTGCTGGGCGGCAGCGGCAGTGACCAGCTAGAGGGAGGTGCTGGCAACGATCGCCTCTTCGGCGGCGAGGGTCGGGACAACCTCACGGGTGGGCTGGGGAGCGATCGCTTCTCCTTCGACAATCCCGACGAGGGCGTTGACCGCATTCGCGACTTTACCGTAAGCGAAGACCGCATTGCCCTCTCCCGCCAGGGCTTCGGCAGCAATCTGCAGCGGGGCGTCCTGGAAAATCGCCGGTTCACCGTCGGCGCGTCTGCCTCCCGCCGGGGGCAGCGGGTAATTTACAACCAAAACACCGGAGCGCTGTTCTTCGACCCCGACGGTTCCCGCGCTCAGCAGCAGGTCCGGCTTGCCAATCTAAGCCCAGGGCTAAACCTGACGGCCTCGGATATCTCAGTATTCGGCTAGGGCGGTTCTCCCACGTGGATTCCATGAACCCCCGCCCTTCTAGGGCTGGGGAGATGTCAGAGCGCTCTCTAGCAGTATTGTCCTAACGCGAAAGCGTAGCGCTATATAGCCCTACGGGCTAAGGTTTGAGTGTGGAACCCCCGCGTCGCGGGGGTTCCACGCCTCCTGAGTGTCCTAACGGGAAAGCGTAACGCTATCCCTATGAGGCTTTCTGCATGAGCAGCGGATCTAGCCCGCCTTGCCGATCCAGAGCATAGAGATCGTCGCAGCCGCCGACATGGCGATCGTCAATGAAAATCTGGGGCACGGTGCGGCGTCCGTTAGCGCGTTCAGCCATCCTGACTCGTGCGGCCCCGTCGCCATCGATTTTGTATTCGGTGAAATCGACGCCTTTCCACCACAGCAGCAGCTTGGCGCGGATGCAGTAGGGGCAGGTCTGCCAGGTGTAGATTTCGACGTTGGCCGTCATTTTTTCAGGGCGACGCCCCAGCCAGGAGTTGAGTGCATCAAGCATGGTTTACGCTCCCAAGTAAGATGGGCTGAATTAAGACTAAAGGATTTCGCGATCGCCCCTGGGCAGGGGAATCTCCACCCGATTGGATTCCGGCTTTTCAGGGACAATAGGCTCGAAACCTTCAGCATCATACCCCCGTGCCTCTAGCTCCTGCTTGAGAATTTTCAGGGCATCCTGGTAGCAAAAGGTGACCCCGTCGAAGAAGGCCCGATCGGCTTCGGTGATGGATTTCTGGTCGAGGGCAACGGCTTCATCAAAGCGCTGATGAACTGCGGCGATGTAGGCTCTAATAAAGTCCTGAAGATCCTGGGTCACGATACATTCTCCTGCCAATCGGTCTGGTTTCTATCTTCCCACGCTGTCACTGAGATTGGCAGACATTTCCCAGCGATCGCATCAGGGCTTCCACCAGGGTCAGCCGGGTCTCGATGCGGCTCTTGTCTGTCACCACAGACCCAGGCTGGGGGGCTGGAATCCTCTTCGCCTTAACCTGGCCTTTACGCTCACTCGCTAGCTTAAGCGCTAGTATCATCTTGTTCTAGCCCCTTGCCGTTGATCATTGCGCGATGAAGTTTCGTTCCTACTGGATTGCTGGATTAACCGTGGGTGCCGCGGCGATCGCCACTGGCTGCACTCCCCGACTTGATACGGACGCGATCGCCGAGATCATCCAGCAGGAGCTGGCCCAGCAGAGCGACATTGCCTTGACCGAGGTGGTTTGTCCTCGCGAGGTCGAGCCGATGGCGGAGGCGTCTTTTCCCTGCCTTGGGAAGCTGGATGAGGAGAACGCTTTTCTGATTCGCGTCACCCAGCTCGACGACCAAGGCAGCGTCGAGTGGAACGTGCCCAACTCCAGGGGCATGCTCAATCTGGCAGAGCTGGAGCGGGTTTTCCAGGAAGAAATTGTGAATGAGTTTGGGCGATCGCCCACCATCGACTGCGGCGGCACCTACCGAGTCAATACCCCCGGCGAGAGCTTCGACTGCCAGGTGGTTGATCCGCTGGTGGTAGATGAGCGGCGGCTGGAGGCGATCCAGGTAAATTTAGACTCCCAGGGCAACATCAACTGGCAGCAGGTGCGCAACTTAATGGACGAGGAAGATCTGGCCGCCCTCCGGGAAGAGATGCCCGAGGCCATCATCGAACTCCCTGAAGAGGAGGAAGTCGCTGGCGCTGAAGGTGACTCTCCCGTCGAGTCCACGCCTGACGATACCAGCGAGTCGCTCCAGGAGGCCGATGCCGCCGAAGATGCCAGCATGAGCATCTAAGTACTTGAGCAAATTTAACTACGTTTTCTGGGGTGCGCCTTTCGCGGGAGCACGGTCCCCAAAAATAATTTTGTGCAACGCCTTAAGCGTAGGGTGGGCAATGCCCACCAGGCATAAGGTGGGCATTGCCCACCAGTCAAAAGTTTGACGCGATCGCCTTTATGGTGGCGAGGGTTGGGTCAGCACAGCCGGTCAGGTCACAGCCTGCTTTTTGAAGCTGCTGGAGGTGGGCGATCGCCTCTACCGTAATCTCCTCCCCCGGAAACAAAGCGGGGATGCCGGGAGGATAGGGGCAAATCAGCTCGGCACAGATGCGGTGGGCAGCTTGGGCGATCGCCACCGTTTCTGTGGGGGCGAAGAAGGCTTGACGGGGAGTGAGTTGGAGGGGCGGCGGGGTTGGCAGGTGAATGGGTGGACGAATGCATGGGTGGGGAGAGCGACGGTTGGCCAGGTGCTGGCATCCGGCGATCAGGGCGTCGATGTCGGCGGGGGTGTTGCCGAGGCTGAGGATGAAGGTGAGGGTTTTGAGGGCAGGGAGTTCGGCGGTAACACCGAGGGACTGGTGCAGGTAGGTGTCGGCGTCGAAGCCAGTCAATCCTAGGCCAGTCACATCGACGGTGAGGCGGGTGGGGTCGAGGCAGGTGCAGCCGGGAATGGGATGACCCAGGTCTAGGTCAAACACCCGCAGGCCCGCCATAGACCGCAGGGCAGATCTGGCCTGGTGAGCCAGTTGGAGGGTTTGGCTCATCAGGGCTCTGCCGTGGAGGGCCATCTGCTGGCGGGCGGCGTCGAGGGAGGCGAGCAGCAGGTAGCTGGGGCTGGTGGACTGGGTAAGCTGCAGCGCTCGGCTGAGGCGATCGGCGCAGAGGCGATCGCCCCGCAGGTGCAGCATGGCGGTTTGGGTCAGTCCGGCCAGCACCTTGTGGGTAGACTGGACGCTCAGGTCGGCTCCGGCGGCGAGGGCGGCGGGCGGCAGGTCGGGGTGAAAGGCAAAGTGGGGACCGTGGGCCTCATCCACCAGCAGCGGTAGGTCGGCCTGGTGGACGCAGTGGGCGATCGCGTCCAGGTCGCCTCCCGTGCCGTAGTAGGTGGGATAGACCACCAGCACTGCCTTAGCATCGGGATGGGCCTCCAGGGCAGTGGCGATCGCCCCTACCGTCAGACCGTGGGCCATGTCCCACGCCGGGTCATAGGCTGGCTGCACAAACACGGGACTAGCCCCCGATAGGATAAGTCCCGAAATTACCGACTGGTGCAGGTTGCGGGGCACGATGATTTTGTCCCCCGGTCCACAGATAGCCAGAATGGCCGCCTCGATGCCGCAGGTAGAGCCGTTGACCAGAAACCAGGTGCGATCGCTGCCAAATGCCTCGGCGGCTAATTCCTGGGCGGCGTGAATGGCTCCCTCCGGCGCAAAGAGGTTGTCGAGTTCCGGCAGCTCTGGCAAGTCTGCTCGAAAGACATCCGCTCCCAACAGATCTTTGAAGCCCGAAGGAATGCCCTGCCCCCGCTTGTGGCCAGGGGTATAGAAAGCGGCATGGGGCCGGGCGGCACTGGCCCTCAGAGCATCCACCAGCGGCGTCTGGTGCTGGGATAGGAGCATGGCGGTTTGGTTTCCGATTCCTAAATCTGGGCCAGGCGCTGAGTCAGCAGGTCGTAAAATCCATCCGCGTCAACGGCATTGATCACCGTAGCGTTAGCGGGTCTGCCGCTGGTGTTCCACCAGTCCACCACGGTGCGTCCTAGGGAGGTGGGGCTGGTCAACTCCACCTCCACGTGGCAGGGCTTGCCTTGGTAAAGGCTGGGCTGAATCAGGTAGGCGATCACATTGGGGTCGTGGAGCGGACTTCCCGCCAGCCCGTAGCGCTCCTGATCGGCGGTGCCGTACTGGGCCAGCAGAGTGGCGATTTTGTCCGCCGCTGGGGTGGCGATCGCCCGAATGGCCGCCAGTCGCGCTGGAGTGGTCAGCACCTGATGGGTAGCATCTAGCCCTAGCATGGTGATGGGGATGCCGCTGGTAAACACGACCTGGGCTGCATGGGGGTCGGCATAGAGGTTGAACTCGGCGCACGGGGTGACGTTGCCGTGGGTGACAGCGCCGCCCATCATCACAATTTCGTCGATATTGGGGGCGATTTGGGGAGCCTGAATCAGCGCTACCGCCAGGTTGGTGAGCGGCCCTAGGGTGGCAACGGTAATGGGTTGGGGCGTTCTCAGCAGCGTTTGGATGAGCACCTCAACGGCGTGCTGGGGCTGGAGAGGCACGGTAGGGGCGGGCAGCAGCCCTTCTCCCAGGCCCGTTTGGCCGTGAATCGCCTCAGCAGTGGTGGGCGATCGCAGCAGGGGCCGGGGACACCCGGCATAGACGGGAATATCGGTGCGGTTGGCCAGGGTACAGATTTTGCGGGCGTTGACCTGGGTGAGATCGAGGGGAACGTTACCCGCTACGGTGGTGATGCCCAAGATTTGCAGCTCTGGCGCGGCAAAGGCCAGCAGCAGCGCCATCGCGTCATCAATGCCCGGATCGCAATCAATCAAAATGGGCTGGGTCATGGGGTTGGCATGTCCAAAGTTGAGTGGTTTCATAGGGGCGAGTTCGGTACCCGCCGAAACCATCGCCTAGACGAAAATTTTTCCCGGATACGCAATTATAGCCCTACGGACTCAGGTTTGTGGGTAAAGCCCCTGCGCTACACGTTGGCTAGGAATTCATGAACGACCTGTTTTAAGGAACGTGAGGATAATGCCGAGGAGCTGTCCATCCAGCGCCGACACGGGGGCGATCGCCACGTCAAAGTACCGGGTGTCCTCCGGCGTTTGCCAGGCAACCTGCTGGATGGTGAACGGCTGGCGATCGCGGTAAAACCGGTCAAAGTCAAGGGAAAACTGGAGGGCCACTAGCTTTCCTGGCTCCAAATCTTGAAAGGGGCGATGGTAGTCGTCAACGGTCAAGGCAAATAAATCAGCGGCCTGCTTACTGACGGCAATGAGATTGCCTTCTCGATCGACACCGAACTGGGCAACGGGACTCGTTTCAAAGGCTGTGCGCCAAAAATAGTGCAGGAGGGACGGTGCATCAGGGGGTCGAGATTTGTGAGACCTGGGGGCAATGGAAAGATAATCCTTCAGCTCCAGCGTTTGCCCTTTGGTATAGATCCGGTGCCGCGAATGAACGGGCGTGAAAATTTGCCGGTGATGAACCAGCATTTCTGCGTTACCAACGACGAGAAAGCCCGTATCCCTGAGGGAAAAGTGAAAGCGAGCCAGAATCGTTGCTTGAGCTTCTGGGTTGAAGTACATCAAGACATTGCGGCAGATCAGCAAATCAATCCTTGGCATGGGCGCATTTTTGACCAGGTCGTGGTGGGCGCAGACAAGGGTGCGGCGTAGCAGGGGGTGAATTTGATACCCATCCTTGGCGGGCTGAAAGTACTTTTCTAGCCAATTTGGGGGAATGCTGGCAATTTCGCAATCGCCATAAATACCTCTCCTGGCCTGCATCAGCGCGTCTTCATCGATGTCGGTGGCATAGCACCGCACCCGGCGGGCGCAGGCTTCCAGGCCCAGCACCTCTGCCAGCAGGATTAGCAGGCTGTAGGTTTCCTGCCCCGTGGCACAGCCCGCCGTCCAAACGCGAATCGGCTCATCGGGCTGCTTGCCATCGAGAATTTGGGGAATGATGTCAGTGTCGAGGTAGACCCAGGGATCGCGATCGCGAAAGAACTGAGTGAGGTTAATAAAGACATCGTTCAGGAGTGCTTCATACTCTTTGGGATGGGCCTGTAAATACTGCAAGTACTCCTGGTAGCTCTCAATCTCAAGGCTTTGCATGCGGTGGTAGAACCGTCGCATCAAGGTGGAGCGCTTGTAGCCCTTCAAGTCGCAGTCGTGGTGGTGCTGGAGGTAGTCTAGAAGTGCTTCAAATTCGTGGGGAGAGCCGGGAGATATCATGGGCCATGCTGTCTGAGCGGCAGCTTGACGGTGAAAGTTGAACCATGTCCCAGGCCGTCGCTGGCAGCTTCGATTGTACCGTGGTGCAGCTCTACCAGGTGACGGGCGATCGCCAGCCCCAGCCCCAACCCCCCGGTTGACCCCGACGTTCCGGCCTGCCGGAAGCGGTCAAACACGTGGGGCAAAAAGTCAGCAGCGATGCCGATACCGGTGTCCATCACGCGAATTTGGGCGTAGGCTTCCCCAGAGAGATCACTCCCCATATAAGGAGAGAGCTCGACGATAACGCAACCCGATTCTGGGGTGAACTTGATGGCATTGGTGAGCAGGTTGAAGAAGACCTGCTGGAGGCGATCGCGATCGGCCATCACTGGGAATTTTGGATTTTGGCTTTTGGATTTTGGATTGGGGGTGTCTTCTGGTAATCCAAAATCTAAAATCACAAATCTAAAATCAACCCCCTTGGCTGCGGTCAAATGATTAATGGAGGCGATCGCACCCTCAACCACGGGCACCAGCTCAATGGGCTTCAGAGTAAGGCTCACTTTGCCCACCAGAATGCGGGAGATGTCGAGCAGGTCTTGAATCAGCTTGGCCTGGAGGGTGGCGTTGCGTTCGATGGTGGCGAGCTTTTTGGCCAGATTGTCTGGGGCGGGCAGGTCGGCGCGCAGCAGGCGAGTCCAGCCGAGGATGGCCACCAGGGGCGACTGCAGTTCGTGGGAGACCATCGACAGGAACTCGTCTTTCATGCGGTTGGCCTGTTCGGCTTCGCGGCGGGCAAATTGCTCTTCCACCAGGCGAATTTGGTTGGCTTCGGCCTGTTTGCGTTCGTTGATGTTTTGAAAACGATTACCACTTGTCGATCTTGGGGATCGCCGTAGGGCAACACATCGACTTCAAGCCAGATCTCGATAGAACTCTGGTACATCTCAAAGTGAACCGGGGCGTTTGTAACCAGCGCCTGGTGGTAGTGCTCAAACCAGCCTGGCTCAATCAACGGGATGAGTTCTGTGAAGGTTTTACCTTGAGCCTGGGGCAACGTGGTTTGAGCCTCAAACGAGGGGCTGACTTTCAGGAAGCGACAATCGATGGGTTGATGGTCATCGTCATACAGCACTTCGAGCAGCGCGAAGCCATCGTTAATCGACTCAAACAGCGATCGATATTTCTCCTCCGATTCTCGTAGGGCTGCTTCGGCTCGGGCACGTTCCACTGCTGCCCAGATGCGCTCACCGGCTTGCTCCAGCATCACCCGCTCCGACTCGTTCCAGTGACGGGGTGTGGTCATGGTCGCCGCGATCGCCCAGATGACGTGGTGTTGCCCCTTTCGCAGCGGCGTAACCAGCAGGGATCGCAGGTGCCACTGATCCAGCAGTGCCTTTTCGGCGTCTGCAAAGCGCGGGTCATTGGTCGCATCGGGGATAACCATCGGCTGGGTCACAAGCTGCCGCATCGTTTCGGGGTAGTCCGACAGCCGAAAGGTGCCCGACATCGGCGACAGATCCGATCGGTGATATTCTGGGCCGACCGTGGAGATCCCTTGCTGCTCGAACACCTCGCTCAGCCAGCAGCGATCGAGGCGCAGATGCTCGGCAAGCATCCGCAACGCTCGACTCGCAATGGCATCCGCATCGGACTCTGCCCGCAGCGCGTCAGAGAACGCGAGCAGGAAAGCTTGCTGTTGCTCCCGCTGTTTGCGATCGCTAATGTCGGCAAAGACGATGGCAACGAAGCGCCCGTTATCGTCAACCCGCGAGAAGTAAACATCGAACCAGCGGTCAACATCCTGCTGATAGTTTTCTGTCCGCACGGGTTCGCCCGTCTTCGCAACCCGCTTGTACAGGTCGAGCCAGTAATCTTCAACGCCGGGGATAACGTCGAAAATCGAACGCCCGACGACATTGTAAACGCCACCCTGACGTTCGTAGGCGCGGTTTACCTGGCGGAAGATGATATCGACGATCTCGCCCTGCTCGTCGTAGATCATTTCAACAAGGGCTAACCCTTCATCGAGCGAGTCGAACAACGTGCGGTATTGTTCTTCTGATTGACGCAACGCACCTTCGGCTTGTTTGCGATCGCTGATGTCGTAAGAAACCGCCAGCACCCCATAAATCTCGCCATCCCCAGCCCGCAATGGTGTGCCGCGAGAGATATACCAGCGGTTATGGGCCTGGTGCTCATGCGCAAACGGTTCCCCCGCCAGTGCCTGACGGTACAGCGGCTCGTAGCGGGTGGCGAGTGCGGGGGGCAGCATCTCAAAAATCGTGCGCCCGACAAAATCTTTGGGCTGGAAGTTGGTGGCTTCGAGCGCTTCCCCAGCGGCCATGGTGTAGCGCAGGTCGCGATCGACCACGAACGCCGCCCCACCGGGCAGATTTTCAACCAACGCCAGCGCTTGGGCTTCTAACCGCTGGCGATCGACCGCCGCCTTGGCGAGTTGAGCCTGGGTCTTCAGCGATTTCTGGACGCGCTGCTCCCGCAACAGGGCCGCTGCGGTAAATTCCGCCAACCCGGTCATCAGCCGCACATCTTCGCCATCAAACGGCTGCCCCTCAGCGTGGGTAACTATCCAGATGGAGCCAAGGGCCTGCCCATCAGCCATCAGCGGCAGCACCAGCCCTTCCACAAAAGGCGTGTTAGCTTCCTGGAAATAGGTGAAGTACCGCTCAGGATAGGAAAACAGCACCGGAGCTGCCTGCTCCAGACAGACCCCGCAGGGGCTGAAGTGACGCGGGGTGCAGCCGCCGACGTGACTGGCCAGGGTGCCCGACAGCGCCACCCAGCGAAACACCTCCTCTCCATCGGCATTCGTCTCCACCAGGCTGACCCCGGCAGTGACCGGGCTGCGATCGCCCAGATCCACCGCCCATTCCACCAGGCTTTGCAGCATCACCTCCGGGTCGTGGACCAGTTGCCGGGTGAGCGATCGCAATGCCTCATTCTCCGCCCGCCAGTTCGGCTCACGGGCAGGCCGCCGGGATAGCTCCTCGGTAATCAGCACATCGTCGAGAGTCACGTCTCCAGTCAGGGGACGGGGCATGGCTAATCTACACTTCTGTCTGAATAGATGAGGTTAACCGTTGCCATTGACCCATTTTATGGGAAGCATTCAGAATTTCTACACCAACCACATTCCCCTCCTGGTCGTAGTCAAGGATTACACCGGGCTGTTCTTCGTCGCTTTCCTCAATCGATGTATCGGACCAGCGAATTCTTAAAATGTCTTCTACGTCGTATCTGGCCTGCATATGCTTTTTACCGAAGGTATTTTTTGATTTTGCTTGTTCGATAGTTGAAATTTCATCAGGAGGACCAATGCAATGCACGGATACCAACCTAACCACCTAACCCTTGTTGCGGCCTGATAGCTGGCTCACCAGCTTAACCAGCTCGCTGGGCTGGACCAGCTTGTGCAAATGGGCCTCAAAGCCAGCGGTGAGGGCCTTTTCCCGGCTTTCGTCTAAATATGACGTCAGTGCCGCCGCTGGGACGTGCCCCCCCTGCTGGGCCTCCAGTTCGCGCACCCGACGGATCAGGGCATAGCCATCCTGGTCGGCCATGCGAATGTCGCTCACCAGAACATCGGGGCGGTGCTGCTCGATGGCGGCCAGGGGCTTGCGAATCAGGTGCTGCTGGGTAACGTTTAGCAGAGTGGCGATCGCCTGATTTGCTTCCAAAATCAAGCCACTGGCACTGGTGACCAGATAGGCGATCGGTAAGGACTGAAACAAATTGTAATAGTGTTCATAGCGGGCAGAGAAGTCCTGATTCTGCGCCAAGAGCGTCTCCTCAATAAGCTCTCTCACTTCCAGGCACGCCTGCTTTTCTTCGTTGACGAGCTGCAAAACGTCTAGGGCTATCTCAATTTCTTCCTGCGCTGTTATCGTGGCTTGCCTTTGCAGGGCCGCCATCTGTCGTCGAATGACTTCAACACACTGTTTAACTCGCTCGTCGTTCATATATTATGCCTATGATTGGTTCTCCAATGGCGCTGGAGAGGCTCTCTACCAGCCTAGTCGACTGCCTATGCCAGTAGCCAAAGGGGGGCCAAAAATTCCGACTGGAATCGCGGCGGGGTTCCAGTCGATAGGCTAGAGGTAGCAGCCGTCTATATTTTTGGAGGTCAAAGCATCGTTGGCACCCGTTCGCGTGCGTCAACACGTCAATCCCCTGAGCCAGAAGTATCAGCGTCCGACGCCGCCGCCGGATTGGGAAAAGGTCTATCCAGTACCACATCGTCCCCTGCATCTGGACATCGGCAGCGCTCGGGGGCAGTTTTTGCTGGGCATGGCTCAGGCATTGCCCGACTGGAACTTTCTCGGCGTCGAGATTCGTGCCCCTCTGGTAGAGCAGGCGATCGCCTTTCGGGATGAGCTGGGGTTGACCAACCTGCACTTCATTTTTTGTAACATCAATATTTCGCTGCGATCGCTCCTGGCTACGCTGCCGCCCCAGGTGCTGCACCGGGTTTCCATTCAGTTTCCCGACCCCTGGTTTAAAAAGCGCCACCAGAAGCGGCGGGTGGTGCAGCCCGAGCTAGTGGCCGACCTAGCGGAGTTTCTGGTGGCCAACGGAACGGTGTTTTTGCAGTCGGATATAGAGTCAGTGGCGCGGGAGATGTGCGATCGCTTCCAGGAACACCCCCAGTTTGGGCGGCGGGGCGGTGAGTCGTGGCTGGCCGAGAATCCGCTGCCCGTGCCGACCGAGCGGGAGGTGGTAACCCTCTCCCAGGGCGACCCGGTTTACCGCGCTCTGTTCATTCGGCAACCAAACGGTATCCAGTAGTTCGCTAGCATACAAATATAGCCCAACACTTTCGCGTTAGCGCACTTAAGCGGTGTAGGACCCCTGCGACGCGCGGATTTCACCCTCAAACCTTAGCCTGCAGGGCTATATTCGAGTAACTTCAACCACTTTTTTGAGCGATGGAAGCGATACCTGTAATCCTGGAGCCCCACTACCCTAATATCATCGTGTCCTTCACCTATCGCGGCTGCCGCATCCAGATTGACCAGGACACCTTCGAGGGCCAGGCCATCTATGCCGCTTGGGTGGATCACGAAACGGGGTCAGCCGTGGCCGATGCCTGCGCCCTCAGCCGCACCGAAGCCGTCCGCAATGCCAAAGCCTGGATCGATCGCCGCCTGACCAGCGTCTAAGCCTGCAGGTCTACCCCAGATCGCCGATTTCAGGTTGCCAAGTCTATCATTGGAATGAGTGGCCTCGTCACGGGCTCCCTTCGCGGTTTCGAGAAAAGGACGCAGCGATGAACAATGTAAGCACCAGCTACCTCCTCTGGTTTTGCTGTCTATTTGGGTTTGCGGGGCTGCATCGCCTCTACAATGGCAAAATTTTCACAGGGCTGCTTTGGTTCTGCACTTGGGGCCTATTTGGCATTGGGCAACTGGTTGATCTGCTGCTAATTCCCAGCATGGTAGAAGATCACAACGCCCGGGCGATGCTGCGGCGCGGCATGATTCCCCAAAACGTGCTTCTGTATCCGCAAACGTCGCCGCCGGGGGGGATGTCCCTGTCTCCAGTTGGGAAAGACGATAACTCGTCTTTATCGCGCCAGAAGGGACCGGAAACAACCGCTTCTCAAGAAGATGATTTGATGCGCAAACTCCTGAAAGCAGCGGCGAAGCGGGGCGGTAAGCTCACCGTTACCCAAGGGGTGATGGATACGGGGCACGGATTTACTGAAGTGGAAACGACCCTGCGGGAAATGGTGAAGACGGGCTACATCGCCGCTGTCAATGATCCGGAAACTGGCGTTGTGGTGTACGACTTCATGGAGCTTTAGAAGCTCGCCATCGCGTCATAGAATCTGGGAGAGGAACCGCTTCGACCGTTCTTCCTTAGGGTTATTGAAGAACTCCTCCGGCGTGGCCTCTTCCACCAGCAAGCCGCTGTCCATCAGCACCACCCGGTCGGCGACCTCGCGGGCAAACCCGACTTCGTGGGTGACGCACACCATCGTCATCCCAGAATCGGCCAGGGTGCGCATGACGTCCAGCACCTCCCGCACCATCTCAGGGTCGAGGGCCGACGTAGGCTCATCAAACAGCATGACCTTGGGCTGCATGGCCAGGGCACGGGCGATCGCCACCCGCTGCTGCTGCCCACCGGAGAGCTGCCCCGGATATTTCTGGGCCTGCTCCAGAATGCCGACCCGCTCCAGCAACTGCATGGCCACTTCCTCGGCTTTGGCCTTGGGCCAGTGACGCACCCAGATCGGAGCCAGGGTGACGTTCTTCAGCACGGTGAGGTGAGGAAACAGGTTGAACTGCTGAAACACCATGCCCACCTCCCGGCGGATTTTCTCAATGTCCTTCAGGTCGTAAGAAATTTTGATGCCATCAATGATGATGCTGCCCTTTTGATAGGATTCCAGGGCGTTGAAGGTGCGGATAAAGGTGGACTTACCCGACCCCGATGGCCCCATCACCACGACCACTTCTCCTTTGTTCACAGTGAGGTTCACGCCCCGCAGCACGTGGAAGTGATTGTCGTACCACTTCTCTACGTCTTGAGCGATGATCATCGGCTGGCTGCCGTTGGTATGGACAGCACTGGTTTCGGTCTGGAACTGGGTCATGGTGTCGTTATTCCTTATAATCCCCAAGCTTAAAGCCCACTTTTCTCTGATTATGGCATCACCGTACCTCGTTATCCCCTTGAGGATTGTTAACTGTTACACGGGACAGCGGTGTGGGCGATCGCCACCCAATCAATCCTCTCTATCAAGGGTCCAAAAAATACTCATGACCCCGTGTTCAACTGCCGCTCTATGCGCCGACTGCCGAGGGACATGGCGTAGCAGAAGAACCAGTAGATGACGCCAATGAACAGATAAACTTCAGCATAGCGCCCAATGTAGCTGGGGTTAGCCAAGATGGACTGGCTGATGCCCAGCAGCTCCAGCAAGCCCAGGGTAGCCAGCAGGGTAGTGTCCTGAAACAGGCTGATAAACTGGCCGACAATCGCTGGAATAGCGACTTTGAGGGCCTGGGGGAGAATGATAAAGGCCAGGGTCAGGGGCCGGTTTAGCCCCAGGGAGAAAGCCGCCTCGGTTTGGCCCCGCGGCACCGACTGCAGCCCCGCCCGCACGTTCTCCGCCAGATAAGCCGAGCTGAACAGGGTCAGGGCAATAATGGCGCGAATGATGCGATCGGGCCGGGCTCCCTCTGGCAAGAAGAGGGGAATCATCACCTGCCCCATGAACAAAATGGCGATCAGGGGCACTCCCCGCACCAGCTCGATGTAGGCCACCGACAGCCAGCGCACCACGGGAAGATCGCTGCGACGGCCCAGGGCCAGCGCGACGCCGATGGGAAAGCACAGGGCAATGCCCGTAATCGCCATCAGCAGCGTCAGCACCAGTCCGCCCCACTTATCCGTCCGCACCACCTCCAGCCCCAGGCCGCCAGCGATTAGCCAAAGGACAACAAAGTACGACAGGAACCAGGCCAAGGGAAGCCATCGCCCAACGGCAGGCGTACGGCGGGATACCTGCTGCCCCACCCAGGCCGTGGCCACCGTCAAAACCACCATGCCCAGGAGCTTGGGGCTGCTGGGACGGGTGAGGGGAAAAAGGGCGATCGCCCCACAAATCACCCCCAGGAGAATCAGCACCGTCCGGCTGAACAAAGTGGCGACGTTGCGCCCCAGAATCCCCCAAGATAGCCCGGCCAAAGTCACCACCAGGCCCAAAATCGCCCAGATACGCCAGTACAGCTCCGCCGGATAGAGGCCAGTCATAAACAGGGCCAGGTTGTTGGGCACGACGGCCCACTGGGCCTGGGTAATGGCCCAGGTAATCAAGCCTCTGGCAAAGAGCCCCAGCAGCACAACCACCAGCAGGGTGAGCAGGCTACTGAACCAGCTGCTGAACAGATTTTTGCGCAGCCATTCGACCGGCCCAGGGCGGCTGACCGCTGGTGCAGTGGAAGTAACTTGGGGGCTGGTGGTGGTCATGGTCTAGCGTTCCTTGAGCTGGACAAAGGTGTTGAGCTGATTCATGCAAAGGGAAATCAGCAGGTTCAAAATCAGGTAGGTGGCCATGATGATCAGAAAAATCTCAATGGGGCGACCCGTCTGGTTGAAGGTGGTGCTAGAGACGGAATAGAGTTCTGGATAGCCAATGGCAAAGGCCAGGGTAGAGTTTTTGGCCAGGTTCATGTACTCGCTGTTGAGGGGCGGAATAATGACTCGCAGAGCTTGGGGAAACACCACCAGGCGCATCACTAGACCGGAGGGCAATCCTAGCGATCGCGCCGCCTCCCACTGCCCCCTGGAGACAGACTGAATGCCGCCCCGCACAATCTCGGCGATGAAGGCTCCCGTGTAGAAGGTCAGGCCCGTCACCGCAGCAGCATATTCCAGGGACAGGCGCAGTCCTCCGGTCGCGCCGCCAGTATCCACCACCTCTGGAGCCTGCCACCCCAGGCCAAAGACCAAAATCAGTAGGGTAGCAGCGGCGATCGCCCCCATGGCCATCATGTGAGTCTGCCCAGTGCTGCCCCGCTCCACAATGGCAACGGTGCGCTGCCGCCAGATCAATACCAGCGCCACCAGGCCGACAATCATCACGGGAATCCAGGCTCCGGTGCCCAGGGCCGCGTTATCTTCACCTGCAACTAGATAGGCCAAACCCCGCACCACCAGAAACAGGGTAACGGCTAGAACCGGCAGCGCCAGAACACCGCTACCGATACGACCCCCCAAGCCGCGAATCCCCGGTAGCTGACGGTCTTGCCAGGCATCCCGCACCAGCTTGACCAGCAGACCAGAAATCAAGGCTGCCCCGATCAGCATCACCAGCCCCAGCCAGTTTTGGTCAGACAAGGACGGTCCCGGTAGATAAACTCCCCGCTTGCTCAGCACCACCAGGCCCAAGACCTGAATCTGCTCCTGGGGAGGCGGTAGCTGGAAAAAGATAGCGAAGTACCAGAAGAAAAGCTGAAGCAGCAGCGGCACGTTGCGCACTAGCCCCACATAGGCGCGGCTGATTTTGTACACCAGCCAGTTTTCTGAAAAGCTGGCCACCCCCGCCAGCACCCCCACAATCGTCGCCGTGATGATGCCAAGGGCGATCGCCCGCAGGGAATTCACGATTCCTGCCAGGATCACCTGGGTATAGGGGTCTTGGGGCTGATATTCTACCAGGCTCTCCCCAAGGCCAAACCCCGCCGCATTAGTCAAAAAGGAGAACCCAAAGCGGCTGCCCTGCTGGGCCAGGTTGCGATTGAGGTTGGTAATGAGAATGGCAAGTACAGCCACCACCACCGCCAGCGTAATGACCTGGAAGGCAATTTTCCAGAAGCGCTCATCACGCCAAAGGGGAGGCTTTCGATCTGGTGTGGAGCCGCTGGCTGTCATGATTAGGAAAAATTAAAAACACAGAGCGGTGGGGCGAAGCATTTCGAAATAACCTCTGGGCCTCAACCCAAACGTCTTGGCGAAATGCTTCGCCCCTACAGGATGTTAATCAATTAACGGAACGGAGGCGAATAGAGGATGCCGCCATTGGTCCACAGGTCATTGAGACCGCGAGACAGCTCAAACTGGGATTCCTGACCCAGGTTGCGCTCGTAGATTTCGCCATAGTTACCCACGTGACTGACGACGCGGTAGGCGAAGTCATTGCTGAGGCCCAGCCCTTCACCCAGATCTCCTTCCTGGCCGAGGAAGCGAGCGATGGTGGGGTCTTCTTCGCTGAGCATTTCCTCAACATTACCCTGACTGATGCCCAGCTCCTCTGCCTCAATGGTGGCGTAGGTGACCCACTTTACCACGTCAAACCACTGGGAGTCGTTGTTGATCGTCACCGGCCCCAGGGGTTCCTTAGACATGGTGACTTCTAGCAGAGTGTGCTCATCGGGGTTGGGTAGCGTCGAGCGGCGGGCGATGAGCTGAGATTTATCGGAGGTCATGCCTTCGCAGCGACCCTCGGCATAGGCGGCATAGGCAGCGTTCGCGTCTTGGAACACCACGGGTTCAAACTCGACGCCGCGCTTCCGCATCTGGTCTGTGAGGTTTAGCTCGGTGGTGGTGCCCGTCTCAACGCAGACAGACTTACCAGCAAAGTCTTCCAGCTCAGTGATGCCGCTATCTTCGCGCACCATCATGCCCTGGCCATCGTAGAAGGTGGTGGGAGCAAATTCCAGACCCACTGAGGTATCCCGGCTGGTCGTCCAGGTGGTGTTGCGGGAGAGCATGTCTACTTCACCGCCAGACAGGGCAGTGAAGCGCTCGGTGGAGTCTAGGTTGCGGTACTGCACCGCAGTGGGATCATCAAACAGAGCAGCGGCAACAGCCCGGCAGAAGTCAACGTCTAGCCCGGAGTAGGCACCGCTCTCATCCACAAAGCTAAAGCCAGGGATATTTCCCTCAACGCCGCAAATCAGCTCGCCCCGGTCTAGCACCGTTTGTAGACGGCTAGACCCTGAAGCAGCTGCCGTTTGCTCACCGTCAGTGGCCGAATCGGCTGCCGTATCGGCGGGGGGTTCACTACAGGCCGCAATGGGAGCCGCAATCAACGCTAATGCTAATAGCAAAGAACGCCAGTTCCGCATAGTCATATCACTCATCAACTAATTGCACTCAAAGAAAAGAAACAGCAGGTTCAAAGACCAAAGAAATCACAGAAATCGACGGTTCAACAGCAACAGATCCGTCCAAGAGGTTCGTGTTTAACTGTCCTTAACATTCCACTGGTTTGCCCTGCTAGTTGTATCCAATCTTACAATTTTTTGATTTGCTGGCGATCGCCCCCGCAAGAAACTGGCGTTACAAATTCCCCATCGGCAGAACCCTGATAATCTACGAGAGTGCGGCCTTCAGCAGGTCGGCTTTGTCCGTCCTCTCCCAAGTCATATCGGGCAACTCGCGGCCAAAGTGACCATAGGCGGCGGTTTGTCGATAAATGGGACGGCGTAAGTTCAGCATGTCAATTAGCCCCTGAGGCCGCAGGTCGAAATGCTGCCGCACCAGCTTAGAGATATGTTCATCGTCAATTTTGCCGGTACCAAAAGTGTTGACGCAAATTGACGTGGGCTGCGATACGCCGATGGCATAAGAAACCTGAATCTCGCATTTATCGGCTAAACCCGCGGCAACGATATTTTTCGCAACGTAGCGTCCAGCATACGCTGCTGAACGGTCCACTTTAGACGGGTCTTTGCCGGAGAAAGCGCCCCCACCGTGGCGCGCCATGCCGCCATAGGTATCGACAATGATTTTTCGCCCCGTCAGGCCACAGTCCCCTACTGGGCCACCGATGATGAACCGGCCCGTTGGATTGATGTGGTATTGGGTCCCCACGTGCAGCCATTCCCTCGGTAGGATGGGCTTGATGATTTCCTCCATCACCGCTTCTCGAATATCCTTCAGGGTAGCGTCAGGGCTGTGCTGCGTTGAGAGCACGACTGCATCTACGGCCACTGGCTTGCCAGATTCATAGCGGAGGGTCACCTGACTTTTAGCATCTGGACGCAGCCAGGGCAAAACGTTCTGCTGCCGCAGCTCTGCCTGGCGCTCCACCAGCCGGTGAGCATAGTAAATGGGTGCTGGCATCAATACGTCTGTTTCGTTGGTGGCATAGCCAAACATCAGCCCTTGGTCGCCAGCGCCCAGGTCTTTGTCGGCAGCCTCATCCACCCCGATGGCGATGTCAGAAGACTGTTTGCCGATGGCGTTGATGACCGCACAGGATGCCCCGTCAAAGCCAACGTCTGAGCTGTCGTAGCCCACGCTTAAGACGACCTCTCGAACCACGTCTTCCAAATCGACGTAGGTGCTTGTGCGCACTTCTCCAGCGATAATTACCATGCCCGTTTTCACCATGGTTTCAACGGCGACCCGAGCGTGGGCATCGTCCTGCAAAATGGCGTCTAAAACGGCGTCAGAAATTTGGTCAGCCATCTTGTCGGGGTGGCCTGCTGACACGGATTCTGACGTAAAGATGCTGTATTCACTCATATGCTTATAACTTTGGAGGATGGATTAACAGGATATCTTGCCATCTCTGAGCGTATCTTATCCCGATTTCGCTGAAAAAAAGAATTTAATGTATGGCGCTACACTTTCGCGTTAGGACGCTCAAGGGGCAAATAGCCATTTGCCCCTACTGGTCTGACACGGCTAATTTGATGGAATAGATTGCACCACGTAGGGTGGGCGTTGCCCACCAGTCAAAAGTTTGACGCGATCGCCTGATGCACTATCTTAGGCTTGTCGGACCACCTACCTATCCAATAATGGTGCCAATGGGGCCATCATATGGCTCGATTGGCACGGGGAAGGGTAAGGGGAACGGCTCAAATTCCAGAGGTGGTGGCGGATCGCCAACATAGCTGATGTAGTTGGCCCCCAGGTTGACCTGACGCTCTGCATTGACTCCAAATTGCACGACCGCAATTAAGTCATCCGGGAAAAACGACCAGTTTGACTGCAGGTAGATAGCACTGCCCGGAACATTTGGAATCGGTGATGGACCCACCACATAAGACTGGGGAGCAGAATATATCCCTCCCATCTTCGCCGGATCGATGAGCTGGAGAGTATCCCCCTGGGCAATTCGAAAGTCTTCAATGACCGCATAGCTGTCATTGCCATTTTTAAACGCACCGTCTACGTAATAAGTCTTTTGGCGCACGGTCTGCCCGGTCAGTTCATCTAGCCGCAGATCATCTTGCTGCAGCGTTGATCTGACTTCACCCAGCACAAAGGTGTCAGCTCCTCGCCCACCCCGCAGATAGTCAATTTCACCAAGGCCGCCAGCGGTGTAGTCTGTGCCGACAAGATAGTCGTCATCGGGGTCGTTGGGATCGTTGCGACCATCATCACCACCCACCAGCCGATCGTTTCCTGCACCCCCAATCAAAACATCGTTGCCATCCTCTCCATTGAGGCTTTCAATCAACCATGAAAAAGTAGCGGCGTTTTCTCCACCAAAGAGATAGTCGTCGCCATCTCCCCCGGCCAGGTCATCGGTTCCGGCATCGCCGTAGATGATGTCGTCATCGTTTTGTCCATCAATTCTGTCGTCGCCGTCTCCTCCCGAAATTACGTCATCGCCATCGCCGCCATAGATGCGATCGCCTGATCCGCCTCCCTCAATTTCGTCGTCGCCTTCGTATCCCTCAATCCAATCGACTGCACTGCTGCCGATAATACAGTCGGCCATCATCGTGCCATCAATCCGACCACTGCCTTGAATGAGATTTAGATTAGAGTTGCTCATGGTGTTTTAGGTCATCTATCTAATCGACATGTTCAGTGGCTGCCAGCGCGTCGTCTCAAACGAATCTACGACTGGTGATACATCTCGACAGATAGAGATTCCGTAGACCTACGTAGGAATCCGAGCTTATTTATTTTATGAAGTACGGTTAAAGCTATAGTGAACCACCCTTACAGCCATTCAGATCGCTATTCAGCCCTCCATGCGATCTGGATGCTGCTCTGGTCAAACTCAGCACAGCGGATACGGAGGGAGCGATCGCATCCTCTTACGCCCCATGCGCAAACTCGCTGGAGATTTTGGCATCCAAGCCCCTGCCGGGGTGTGCGGATAGGTTCTTAGCTGCGCGACTCAGATGCGCTAATCGCCAGCACTGGCCAGATTTTCGATAGCCACAGGCTCAATTTCATCCGCCAGCTCAAACCCAAATACGCGCGAGTAGAAGTACAGCTCTGCATCCAGCGCCCGCTTGATGTTCTCCGCGCGGCGGAAGCCGTGCTGCTCGCCTTCAAACAGCACATAGGCAACGGGTAGCCCCTTGGCCCGGAGGGCGTCTACCATGCACTCGGCCTGGTTGGGGGGCACGATTTTGTCCTCGTCTCCCTGAAGGAAAATCACCGGGCAGGAGAGGCGATCGGTGGCGTGAATGGGCGATCGCGCCACGTACAGATCCCGCCGCTCTGGATACGGCCCAATCAGGCTATCCAGATAGCGGGACTCAAACTTGTGAGTGTCCCGCGCCAGGGCCTCGGCGTCGCTCACGCCATAAAGACTGGCCCCCGCCTTGAAGGTATCCCGGAAGGCCAGAGCCGCCAGGGTGGTGTAGCCCCCGGCGCTGCCGCCATCGATCATGAGGCGATCGCCATCTGCCTTGCCCTGGCGCACCAGGTACATGGCCCCATTGACGCAGTCATCCACGTCCACAATGCCCCAGTTGCCCTTGAGCCGCTGCCGATACTCTCGGCCATACCCCGTGCTGCCGCCGTAGTTCACGTCCAGGATGGCGATGCCCCGGCTGGTCCAATACTGGATGCGCAGATCCAGGGCGGCGGAGGTGGCAGCGGTGGGGCCGCCGTGGATTTTCACCAGCAGGGGTGGGGCTTCGCCTGCCGCTGCAGCATAATCCTGATTCTTGGGCGGATAGTAAAAGCCATAGGCGGTGAGACCGTTCTCGGTGGGAAACTCCACTACCTCCGGTTCTGATAAATAGCCCGGATCGACCTCGATATTGCTGGCGGTCTGGAGCACCTCACTCGCTCCCGTAGTCAGGTCTAAGCGGGCGATCGCCCCCGGCTTCGTCGTCGAGCCACCCCCAAATACGGCCACCCCCGGCTGCACCTGCAGGCCACCGATGCTGGTGTAAGGAACTTCCAGAGGACTCAGTGCCAGCGTCCGCAGGTGCAGCCGCGCCAGGTGCTGGACGCCGTCCTCCAGGTAGGTACACACCAGGCTGTCTCTAGACTCAAAGCCGTAGGTGGCCATGCTAAACACCCACAGGGGCAGGCCAAACTCCGCATCCTTGGGGCACAGGGCCTCGATGCCTCCCGTTACCGTACCGGGGGTAGCGCTGCCGCCGCGCACTTCGGGAGACTGGGGCGGCACCCAGCGATAGAGGTTCCACCAGTTAGTGCGATCGCTCACAAAGTGCAGCACCCCATCCGGCGACCAGGCGGGCTGGAAGATGGACTCGCGATCGCCCCCCGCCACTTTCTGGGCCATGCTCAGGGAACCTTCGGGCGTTACGGTGGCCACCCACAGCTCGGTGCCGTCCCAGGGCATGTTGGGGTGGTTCCAGCTAATCCAGGCCAGGGTGCGCCCGTCGGGGCTGAGGCGCGGATAGGCGTAGAAGTCGTTGCCGGAAACCAGCACCTCGCCCCCGTCTTCGCTGCCCGCAATGGAGACGCCCACGATCGTGTTCACCGGCTCGCCCTCGCCCCGGTAGTCCTCCCGTATGCAAATGAGGCGATCGCGCAGGCGGTCAAAGGCGGCATCGGCGTAGCGCAGATCGACGTCAGCGGGGGTAATCGGCTCGGGGTCATAGCCAGGACGCTGGCGGTAGAGCCGCTGGTCTTTAAAGTTGGAAAAGTAAACGGCACCGTCCACTACGATGTAGGCACCGCCGCCGTATTCGTGGACGCGGGTGCGCACGTTGAAATCTGCTGGGGTGATGTCCTGGGTGGTGCCGTTGGGCGATCGCTTTACCACCACGTAGCGCCCCCCCTCCGTGGGCCGCCCCTCCAGCCAGTAGATATCCTCACCGTCTAGCCGCATCTCCCCCAGCCGAATGCTGCCCGCCACAATCAAATCGGAGGTGATGGGGGATTTCCAGGAACCGTAGGGGGCCGTCGTAGTCATGGGGGTCTCCAGAGATGAGTCTGTTCTCCTTATAGCAAGTTAGAAGATATTTAGTGGGTCATTTGGCATAGACATTGCCCTCATCCCCCAGCCCCTTCTCCCAACTTGGGCGAAGGGGAGCCGGAACCTATCGCCAGTTTCAAAGCCCCTCTCAGATTGGGAGAGGGGTTTGGGGTGAGGGCGGAATGGCTGGGAGCAAAGCAACTAACCCACTAACAGAAAGAACAGATCGACAGTGCATCCCTAGACGAACCGAGCCTGCCTGTGACTCTTGAGGGATTCCAAGATTTCGCAGAAAGATTATGGCTCTACATTTAGCGCTTCTTATGCATAGCACTCTGTCTCAACGCTACGGGTTGTGATATTCGGTTGCAAAAATCGCACATGAGGTATAACGTAGTGGTCTATATAATCTAAGACACTACGTGAGAGAAGATGAATTTCATACCTCAGAACACTACCATGCTCAAAAACGATAGCTGGATTGCGCAGATGGCTGAGCGGGGAATGATTACTCCGTTTGAGGCGCGGCAGGTACGCAAGGTAGGGGACTTACCTGTCATATCGTTTGGGCTGAGTAGCTTCGGGTATGATATCAGGCTGTCGCCAGTGGAGTTTCGTATCTTTAAGCACATTCCTGGCACGGTCGTTGACCCCAAGAATTTTAATCCTGCTAACCTTGAGGCGACGGAACTGCACTCGGATAAGGATGGCGAATATTTTATTCTTCCAGCCCATTCCTACGGCTTAGGGGTTGCTCTAGAAAAATTGGATGTACCTGAAAACGTAACGGTAATCTGCTTAGGTAAAAGCACGTATGCAAGATGTGGAATTGTGGCAAATGTTACGCCCGCCGAGCCTGCCTGGAGAGGATATTTAACGCTTGAGTTTTCTAACTCTTCCAGCGCTGATTGCCGCATTTATGCAAATGAAGGCATTGTTCAGTTAATTTTCCTGGAAGGAGAACGCTGTGTAATTAACTATGAGCAGCGCAGAGGTAAGTATCAAGATCAGCCAGCCCAAGTTACTCTGGCTCGTGTTTAATTGAACTGAATAAATAACCTAGCAATCTTACCGTTGCCTAAGTTATGTCAATACTGACTGATACAGATTTGAAAAAGATCCTCTGCTTTGACGAAGAGCAATGGAATAGTCCTAAAAAGCTTCTAATTAAGGACGGTTCTGAAGAATGTATTACTCCTATGGGCTATGACTTAAGGGTTGGGGGATTTTACAAAACCTTCATTGCTCAACCGTCTCTTAATATCACAGAACGCAAACGCGAAAAGAAAGTTGAGATTAGACCTGGAGATATCGCATTAGTAGGGACGTTTGAGAAGAGCAAACTACCTCAAGATGGTTCTGTATCCGCACTAATACTATCGAAAGTGTCTCAAGTTTCTAAGGGGCTATCAAATATATCTACCAAAATAGATCCTGGCTGGGCGGAGGGAGAGTTATTAGTACCCGTACAAAATTTTTCGAGAGATACAATTTCAATAAGCTACAAGGACGAATTTTGTACAGTTGTTTTCTTCCGGAACGAATCTCCTGCAACAAAGCTGTATACCTCTGGTTCAAGTAGAGAGAAATTCTTCAAATTACTTGCTCAGACAGCACGTAGTTCTCTAAAAAGAGATATTATTTTAGAGGTAGTTTCTGTTGTTCTTTTAGGTTCAGCGTTTTTTATTGGATGGCTAACTTTTGGTAATAGTGCTGGGTTTGCTGTAACAGTAACGCTGGGAATTGCTATCGAGAAGATTATTTCCGGAGTGCTATCTCGGCGCTTGGGGCGGCGATAGTTTCGCTAGAGGTTAAAAAGAAGTGGCCGATCGCCCACAACCGATCATATGCCTGCCGGTATTAAAGGGGCATTTTGATTACTTCACCCCAGGGCGAAGCGATGAGCTACCTCATCCGCCGCCGATAGGTTCAACCGAGATCCCAGAGTTTCGCGGAACTCTGGGATTTGCTTCAATGAATTTCTGGCTATAGTGCTAATCACTCAATCATTTATTTGCAGCCACTCAAGCGCACCGTTCAGAACGTCATTTGTAGCGCCGCGAACTTTCTGAAGGGACGGGAGGTGCTGGGATCGAAGTGCTGTCTATAGATCGCAAAATTGCTATGACCATAACCACCGACTCCTCTGCCGCCAGAGGCGCTCAGCGGGGAGAGGACTTTCCCCTAAGCGCCGTTCCCGCTGATGCCCGCAAGTCCTTCTGGTCATTGGCCCCCATCCTCATCGGGTTTACCCTCTACTCGGGGACATTGTTTGCGGGGGGGCTGGTTGGTCCCTCATTCCGGTTTTGGCCCCAGCTTCTCGGCGTCATCCTATTGGGCAACCTAATTCTGGGACTCTATGCCGCCACCCTGGGCTTCATTGCCGCCAAGACTGGGCTAACCACGGTTCTCATGGCCCGCTTTAGCTTCGGCAACGTCGGCTCCCGCTGGGTAGATTTCATTCTGGGATTTACTCAGGTTGGCTGGTATGCCTGGGGTTCAGCCCTGATGGCTCAACTGCTAAACGTCCTCGCGGGTGTGCCCGAATCCTGGAACTGGCTGATCATCCTCTTCTTCACCTACGCCTTCTGCTCCACCGCATACTTTGGCTACAAAGCAATGGACTGGCTGAGTCGGCTGGCAGTGCCCGCCATGATTGTGCTGATGGTGTGGAGTCTGGCGATCGCCTCCAATGACGTAGGCGGTCTAGCGGGACTGCAGGCAGTGGATCTGGGTGACCCGCTTCCTCTCGGCGCGGCTATCACCATCATCGTGGGTACCTTTATCTCCGGCGGTACCCAGTCCACCAACTGGAGCCGCTTTGCTAAAACCCCCACCGTTGGCTTCTATGCCACGCTGCTTGCTTTCTTCCTGGGCAATGGCTTTTTGATCTTTAGCGGCGCTTTCTGTGCCAAGGTCTACGGCGAGCCAGATATCGTTCGAGTGATGGCCCAGCAAGGACTGGTAATCGGCGGTCTGGTGCTGTTTTTCCTCAATATGTGGACCACTCAGGACAACACCATCTACGCCTTTTCTATCGCCGGATCAAACATGTTCCGCACCAGCAAGCGGACACTGCTAGTGCTGGGTGGCGCTACCTTTGCGCTGGTACTTGCCTGGGGTGGCATCTACGAGCAACTGGTGAGCTACTTGATTTTGCTAGGCACCTTTATTCCGCCGATTGGGGGCATTATTGTCGCGGACTACTGGCTCCACCGTAGGGGACAGTTTCCCGAGCTGGACACGCCCCAGCCCGCGTTCAACTGGGCGGGCATCATTGCCTATGTGGCAGCATCGGCGATCGCCTATCTCACCTCCCAAGCCTCCTGGGGCATCGTGCCAATTAACGGCATTGTGGCGGCGATCGCCATTTACACGGTGCTAGCCAAAGTCATGCCCGATCGTCAAGCCGCTTAATTGTAGCGCTACGCTTTCATGTTAGGACATTCAAGAGGTGTGGAACCCCCGCGCCGCCAGGGTTCCACACTCAAACCTTAGCCCGTAGGGCGATAAAAGTAGATTGGTGTCTGGATACAAATAAGGCAAGTAGGGGGGCACTCTACTTGCTTTATTCATGACCACTGCTTGGTTCATCAGATGATTGCAATTACGTAAAATCACGCGATTGAGTCGTCCCGTTTGTGACGAACTGTCAAATTCTGGTAAGGGGGCGATCGCCCTGGGTACGCTAGGTCCAGCGATGCCTGTTGTTTTTCTGACTCCGCTAGCGGCGACGAGCCGAAGCAGCAGGCTAGCATAGCAACGGCGGACACCCTAGCTAAAACTGGAGATCACCCGTGGGACTTTTCGAAAGGCTTCGAAACGAACTAATTGACATCATCGAGTGGCTGGATCAGTCAAACGACACGATCGCCTATCGATTTGAGCGATTCCAGAACGAAATCAAAATGGGTGCTCAACTTATCGTACGTCCCGGTCAGAAGGCAGTCTTCGTCAATCAGGGGCAGGTTGCTGACGTGTTTGATCCGGGGCAATACGAACTCGTCACCCAAAACCTACCCATTCTCAGCACCCTCCAGGGCTGGCGGTACGGCTTCGAATCCCCCTTCAAGGCCGAAGTGTACTTTTTCAATACCAAAGTCTTTACTGACCTGAAGTGGGGCACCGCCAACCCCATCACCCTGCGCGACCCGGAGTTGGGCATGGTGCGGCTGCGGGCCTACGGCAGCTACACTTTCCGCGTTGCTAACCCGGCGCAGATGCTGGAGCAAATCGTCAGCACCGATGGCCTGTTCCAGATTGATGAGATTCAGGATCAGATTCGCAATATGATTCTCACTGGCTTTGCCAGTTGGGTGGGCCAGTCCAACACTGCGTTTATGGACTTTGCGGCTCGCTATCAGGAGTTTGGGGAAACCATCCGCCAGAGCATCCAGGCCGATATCCAAGCCTTTGGGCTGGAGCTGCAGCGGATTTATGTAGAGAACATTTCCCTGCCGCCGGAGGTAGAGCAGGCAATCGATCGCCGCAATGCCATGGGCATTCTCGGCAACATGCAGCAATACACCCAGTACCAGGCGGCTAACGCCATTGAGGCGTCCGCAGAAAATCCTTCCGGACGGGGAAACCCTGGTTTGGATTTGGGAGTAGGGCTGGCAATGGGGCAGCAGTTTGTCAATGCTATGCAGCCCAATGCGCAGGCAGTGCCACAGGCGACCCAGCCTGCCGCTCCAGCAACACCGCCCCCACCCCCCCCGGTCGCCCAATGGCACCTGTCTCGCAACGGGCAAACCTTTGGGCCTTTCCCAGCGGATCAACTGGTGCAAAATGGCCTCACTGCCGAAACCTATGTGTGGCGATCGGGGATGTCGGGTTGGCAGCGAGCGGCCCAGGTGCCCGAACTCTCCTACCTGTTAACCTCACCCCCACCCCCGCCTCCCGTAGGATAAGCAACTATGGCGACCTCTCCCCAGATTCAGCGGTTTCCCTGTTCGGCCTGCGGGGCAACGCTGGAATTTAATCCCAGCGTCAATCGCATGAAGTGTCCTTACTGTGGGCACGATGAGGCCATTTCCCAGATTCAGAAAGGATTTGCAGAACACGATTACGACGAGCAGCAAATTCTTCTAGCCTCAAAGACAGCGCTGCGATCGCCCCAGGAGATGGAGGTGGACTGTCCAGGATGCCGCGCCATTGTCACCTTTGAACCACCCCAGGTAGCGGGCAAATGTCCCTTCTGCGGCACTAACATTGTGACTCAGGCCCGCGCGGCTCATCCGGGCCTTGCCCCGGACGCCGTCATCCCATTCAAGGTCGGACGCAAGCAAACCCAGGCGCTGGTTCAAAAATGGATGAGTCAGCAGTGGTTTGCTCCCAGCAGCCTCAAACACCTGGCGCAGCATGAACAACTGCAAGGGGTCTATCTGCCGTTCTGGCTCTACAAGAGCGATACCAAGACTCAGTATAAGGGGCAGCGGGGCGATGCCTACTATGTGACGGTGACGCGAACGCGGACCAACAGCGAAGGGAAGCAAGAAACCTACCAAGACCAGGAGCGACGCATTCGCTGGCGAAATGCCAGCGGCACGGTTCACTGCTACTTCAAAGACCTCCTGGTTGCCGCCACCCAGGCGATGAACGAGAAGCGGCTGGAGGCACTGGAACCCTGGCAGTTATCAGCTCTGAAGCCCTACCAGGCCAATTACCTGGCGGGGTTCAAAGCCCAGCGCTATCAAACCAACGTCCTCCAGGGCTTTGATATCGCCAAGCGGCGGATGGAACCCCAGATTCGCCTGGCCATCTGTCGGGACATTGGCGGCGATGAGCAGCGGATTCAAACCAGCCAAACCCACTACTTTGATACGAAATACAGCCACGTGCTGATGCCCGTTTGGCTGGGGGCCTATCGCTACAAGAATAAGCAGTACCAGGTAATGGTGAATGCTCAGACGGGTGAGGTGTTGGGCGATCGCCCCTGGAGCATCTTCAAAATCAGCATGGCCGTTTTAGCGGGACTGGTCGTCATTGGTGGCGTCGTCCTGGCCAGCAGCGGTGCTCTAGAAGATATCTTTCGACCAGATCCTCAACCCACTACTCCACCCACCCGCATCGAACCGGCTCCGTCTCCTATCCAGTCATCTCCCCCAGCCTCTCCGCCTCCCACCTCGCCCGCTGCCGATGCCGCTTTTCAGCAGGCCATGACCGCTGCGACCCAGGCCGCCTCTCTGACTCAAACGGCCCAGACACCCCAGCAGTGGCAGCAGGTTTCGAGCCTTTGGATACAGGCAATTGAGCGCTTGAAGCAGGTACCCTCCTCTAGCTCTAACTACGGCACCGCTCAGCAAAAGATTCAGGAGTATCAGCAAAACCTCAACTACGCGCGGGAACGGGCCACGCCTTGAACTTCTAGCCTGGATTATTCATCAAGTAGGGTGGGCACCGCCCACCTAAACCCTACAGGCCAGACAGAGCCAGTTTGCTGTAAAAATGGATTCACTCTGCAAAGGCTGCTCCGTCATGGGATAGATGCCCATTGCTATGCCATGTGATAAACCTGTCTCTGTAGCCTTTCTCGACAGGTATCCGTTGCCCATGGTGCAGTCCCCCGCTCGCTCCCAGACCTCATCCCCGCCCGGTTCCTCCGCCAAGATGATTGGAACGATTCGGTCTGTACGGGGGAGCGTGGTCGATGTCCAGTTTACCGAGCAACTGCCCGAACTGCACCGCCAGCTCCGAGCCGGAGACGACCAGCAAGTCATCATTGAAGTACTGGCCCACGTGGACGACCACACCGTGCGGGGCATTGCCCTCACCTCGACGTCAGGTTTGGCTCGGGGCGGCAAGGTGGTGAATACGGGGCGATCGCTCGAAGTCCCTGTCGGTAAGGCCCTGCTGGGGCGCATTCTTAACGTCTTTGGCGAGCCCATTGATCGCGAAGGCGAGATCCAGGGCCAGGAGCGGCGCTCCATCTACCAGTCGCCGCCGCCATTGGTGGAGCAGTCCACCATTGCTGAAGTTTTGGAAACGGGAATCAAGGCCATCGACCTGCTGACGCCGCTGGAGCGGGGCGGCAAGGCAGGGCTATTTGGTGGGGCAGGCGTCGGTAAAACCGTCCTAATCACAGAAATGATTCACAACATGGTGAGCCACCACGAGGGGGTGAGCTTGTTTTGCGGCATCGGCGAGCGCAACCGGGAGGCAGAGGAGCTGTACCGGGAGATGCAGGAGGCCGACGTACTGGGCAATACCGTGCTGGTATTTGGCCAGATGGATGAGCCGCCCGGTGCCCGCTTCCGCGTGGGTCATGCGGCTTTGACCATGGCGGAATATTTCCGGGACGATGCCAAGCAGGACGTGCTGTTTCTGGTGGACAACGTGTTTCGCTTCGTCCAGGCCGGTCAGGAAGTCTCTGGACTGATGGGCCGCCTGCCCTCCCGCGTCGGCTATCAGCCCACTCTGGAAACGGAACTCTCCGCCTTTGAGGAGCGCATCACCAACACCGCCAACGGAGCCATCACCTCGGTTCAGGCGGTTTATGTTCCGGCGGATGACTTTACCGACCCGGCAGCAGTCCACACCTTTGGTCACCTGTCCGCCTACATTGTGCTGTCCCGCAAGCGGGCCAGCGAGGGACTGTATCCGGCGGTGAATCCCCTGGAGTCGTTCTCGAAGATGTTGTCACCAACGGTGGTGGGCGATCGCCACTACCAAATTGCTCAAGCCGTGCGCCGCACCCTGGCGGGCTATGAGGACTTGAAAGACCTGATCGCCATGCTGGGCATGGAAGAACTGTCCCGCGACGATCGCCAAACCGTGGAGCAGGCCCGCCGGTTAGAGCGCTTCCTCACCCAGCCTTTCTTCAGCACGGAGCAGTTCACTGGCAAAGCCGGGAAGCTAGTGCCGCTGGAAACTACGCTAGACGGCTGTGAGCGCATCCTCAATAACGAGTTTGCTGACCGCTCGGAGCGATCGCTCTACATGATTGGCTCCATTGATGAAGTGGCCTCCAACAAAGAGAAACCCCAAGACAAATCCCAAGACGAATCATCCCAGAACGGGTAGGGGCAAATGGCCATTTGCTCCTCTGGCGGATATCCACCATCATGAAACATCACGCATCTTCTGTCCCGTATTTCTTGCTTAGCGAAGGATCTTTATGAAGCTCAAAGTCCTTGTTCCGGTCAAAATCCTGTTAGAAGAGACGGTCACGAAAATCAACGCCGAGGCCGAGAATGGAGCCTTTGGCATCCTGCCCCATCACATTGACTTTGTCACAGCGATCGTCCCCGGCCTCCTTTTATTTGATCGGGAGAATAGTAGCGAAGGCGTAATCGCAGTAGACGAAGGTATTCTGGTCAAGCAGGGAGATGAAGTACGGGTGTCCACCCGACGGGCCGTGCAGGGAGAGGATCTGGAAACCCTCCAGCACACGGTAGAAGAGGAGTTTGAGCAGCTTGATGACCGGGAAAAGCAGGCCCGATCCGCTTTGGCCCGTCTAGAGGCAGGCTTTCTCCGAGGGACCTACGAGTTTGGCAGCGGGAGCTATGAGTCGCCCACCTAATCGCTCACCGAAAGACCAACCTTCTGCGCGGCGCAGGTCTGTCCGCGAGTTTCAGCGCCATGCGCGGGAAAAAGCCGCCCGGCGAATTAAGGCCCGGCGGGATGAGAAGTACAGTATCTGGCGATCGCTCGGCACCTTTGGCATCGTGGGCTGGTCGGTGATGCTGCCCACCGTGATTGGCCTGGCTGTTGGGCTGTGGCTGGATCAGGCGGGCGTTGGTCCAGTTCCCTGGGCACTGGTGCTGATGCTGGTGGGGCTGGTCTTAGGATGCTTGAACGCCTGGTATTGGGTGCAGCAGGAAAGCCGCAATGAGTAGGCCAATGTAGGTATGGCGTTACGCTTTCGCGTTAGGACTTTCAAGAGGTGTGGAACCCCCGCGTTGCTGGGGTTCTACACTCAAACCTTAGCCCGTAGGGCTGTACCTTCCGTCTCCCGGTAGAGTGATGTTTGTTGCCCAGTCTGATAAACCTACTGGTGAGGGAAATCCTATCAACCGTACTTTAAGTGCTTAATACCGTTTTTCTGTGAGGCTGCATACAACAAGGGGCTTAAGCCCCTTGTCTGCCGGGACTTTTCCTACGCATCTTCATGCAAAATTGGTACAAGCGCAATTAATTACAGCTTGTGGGGGCGCGCACCCCCGTGAAAGCAATTTTGTTTAAATACTTTTGTTTAAATACTTTTGTTTGAATACTTATGACCCCTGTCACAATGCTGCTTACTCTCTCGGCACTGCCTCTTGGCTTTCTGCTGGGTTTATTCTACTTTGGTAGTCTTTGGATCACGGTGCGGCATCTGCCCACCCTCCAGCGTCCGGTGCCGCTTTTGATTAGCAGCTATCTGGGTCGCCTGGTGATTGCTGGATATGGCTTTTATTTAATTATGGGGGGGCACTGGGAGCGATCGCTCGTCGCCCTTATCGGGTTTATCCTAGCCCGTACTTTTTTAGTGCGGCGATTCCGCTCTGAACCGCCTTTCCAAGGGCGATTGGGGGAGGGTCAGCGTGAATATTAGTCCCGATGGGATTATCTTTTGGCAGCAGGACTGGTTCACCCTCAATGCCACTCTAGTATTTACCTGGATTGTGATGATCGTTATGGTGGTGGGAGCCTGGTTTGTCACCCGCGACCTGACCGTTGATCCCCGACGCATGTCCCCCTGGCAGAATCGGCTAGAAATTCTTATCGATCAGATCAACCAACAAATCCGTGAAGCCGTAGGGCAGGACCCGGTACCGTTTTTACCCTTTATCGGTACTTTATTTTTGTTTATTGCCTTTGCCAATCTGCTCACCATCGTGCCCCGCTACGAGTCCCCTGCCGGGTCCCTTTCTACCACCACTGCGCTGGCTCTCTGCGTGTTTGTGGCGGTGCCCTACTACGGCATTCGCACCGTCGGCGCTAAAGCCTACTTCAAGCACTACATTGAGCCATCTCCCATCATGCTGCCGTTCAACATTATCAGCGAGCTGTCCCGCACCTTATCTCTGGCGGTGCGCCTGTTTGGCAACGTGATGAGCACGAGTTTGCTGGTAGCCGTGCTAATTTCCCTGATTCCCTTGCTGGTGCCCGCAGTCATGACGGCCTTTGGCATTCTGGTGGGGGTAATCCAAGCCTACGTGTTTGCGGTGCTGGCTCTGGTTTACATTGCGTCGGCGATGCGGGCGCAGCGGCAGACGCGAAAAAGTGATTCAGCCAGTGCAGCAGCCGCAGTTCAAGCAGATCACCAACCATCAAACGGAGGAACACACCATCATGGATAATTTGGGCTGGGTCGGGATCATTTCCATCTTGACCGCAGGTGTCACCATTGCGGTCGGCTCGATCGCCCCAGCGGTTGCCGAGGGGCTGGCTTTGGTCAATGCCCTGCGAGCGATCGCCCAACAGCCAGATCAGTCCAATACCATCACCCGCACTCTGTTTGTGGGGATGGCCTTCATTGAATCAACCGCGATTTACTGCCTGGTGGTCTCCATCATCCTCATCTTCGTCAATCCCTTCTGGACCTACGTCACCAACCAGGCAGGAGGCTAGTCTGTGGATACGGAGCTGATTGATTGGTTTACAGTCGTTGCCCAGATCATTAATTTCCTGGTTCTCGTCTACCTGCTGTGGCGCTTTTTATACAAGCCCATTACGCGGGTGATGGACGAGCGGCAGCACCGCATGGCCGCCCGCTGGCAAGAGGCCCGCGACAAGCAGAAGCAGGCAGAGCAGGAAGCCGCCAAGTATCGACACCAGCAGCAAGAGCTAGAGGAACGGCGATCGCGCCTAATGGAGCAGGCCAAAGACCAGGCCGATGCCAAACGGCGGGAGCTAATTCAGCAGGCCCGCCAGGAAGTGGACGAGCTGCGGGAGCAGTGGCGGGCCTCCCTACAGCGGCGACAAGCAGGATTCCTCGCCAACCTGCGGCAACAGGTGGCCGACCGCACCACCGACCTCACCCGCCGCATCCTCCAAGACGTGGTGAATGCTTCTCTGGAGCAGCAGGCCATCCGCGTCTTCAAAGAACGGCTCCAGCAGCTCGATGACGGCGATCGGGAGACGATGGGCCAGGCCATCCGCGCGGCCCAGGAGCCAGTCGTAATCCGCAGCGGCTTTCCCATACCGCAGGAGGCGCGACAGCCGCTTATACAGGAAGTGCAGCAGCAGTTGGCAGACGGCAGGGAACTGGTGATTTTGCCCGACCCAGAGCTAGAGGCCGATCCGCAAAGAAATGGCGATCGCCCCCCCCACTCCGAAACCCCAGCCCCCCACCCGTCAGACCTAGCCGACTACCAAACCGGCGTGCGCTTTATCACCGCCCCCCAGCTCATCTGCGGCATCGCCCTCCAGGCCGCGGGGCAGGAGGTGGGCTGGAGCATCCGCCACTACCTGCGGGACGTGGAAAACCAGTTCGCCGCCCTGATCCAGGAGGAGATCAACCGAGGCGAAAGACCTGTGTCATCCGATAAACAAGCGGGCGATCGCACCCTCGATCAGCTCCAGCACCAGCTCTTTCACCAGACCTGCGCCATCGCCCGCCATGCCCTCCAAGACTTGGCCGACGCCGACCTGGAGGAGCGCACCATCGCCGTCTTCCTGCGGCGACTCGAATCCACCCGCCCCGCCGACTATGGTTTAGAGCAGCCCACCGATCAGCCCGTCACCCTGCGCAGCAGCTTCGAGATCCCGCCCAACAAGCGCCACCAGATTGTGCATCAGTTGCGCGATCGCGGCTTCCTCCCCCAAAACGCCGCCGAAGATCAAATCCGATTCACCACCACCGACGATTTGATTTGCGGGATCGAACTGCAGATGGGCGATCGCACCCTCTCCTGGAGCCTAGACGACTACCTCCGCTCCCTGGAACGCTCCCTAGAAACCCACCGCCCCCAATCTAAAATCTAAAATCCAAAATCCAAAATCGATATGCCCGACCCCGACCTCCTCCAATCCGCTCTCGAAGACGCCGTCACCGCCTTCGACCAAACCCTGCAAACCTACCACCCCAAAATGGCAACCCACGAAGTGGGCCTGATTCAGTCTGTGGGCCAGGGCATCGCCAGCGTTTTGGGCCTGCCCAACGTGCAGCTCAACGAGCTGATTCGCTTTCCAGCAGGGGGACTGGGCATCGCCTTCAACCTGGATGCTGACGCGGTGGGGGTGATTCTGCTCAACGACGACAGCCATCTCCAGGCGGGAGACGAGGTCTACCGCACCGGCAAGGTGGTGGACGTGCCCGTGGGTGAGGGACTGCTAGGGCGCATCGTAGATGCGGCGGGTCGTCCCTTGGATGGTGAAGGCGCGCTAGAGACGGGCGATCGCTTCCCCATCGAGCGCGGCGCGCCCCCCGTGATGGACCGCGCTCCGGTGAAGGTGCCCCTGCAAACGGGAATCAAGGTGGTGGACGCCATCATTCCCATCGGGCGGGGCCAGCGGGAGCTGATTGTGGGCGATCGCCAGACGGGCAAAACCGCGATCGCCATTGATACCATCCTCAACCAGCGGGATCAGGACGTGATCTGTATTTACTGCGCCGTGGGTAAGCGTACCTCCGCCGTGGCCAACGTCATTTCTGAACTGAGCGATCGCGACGCTTTGAACTACTGCATCGTGGTGGTGGCCACCGGGGAAGACCCGCCGGGACTGCGCTACATCACCCCCTATGCGGCCATGGCCATAGGGGAGTACTTCATGGAGCAGGGGCGGGATGTGCTGCTGGTGATGGATGACCTTACCCGTCACGCCTGGGCCTATCGGGAGCTTTCCCTGCTGCTGCGCCGCCCCCCCGGTCGAGAAGCTTATCCCGGAGATATCTTCTACCTCCACTCCCGCCTGCTGGAGCGATCGACCCACTTGCGGCAGGAATTGGGGGGCGGCTCCCTCACGGCGCTGCCCATTGTGGAAACCCAGGCCCAGAATATCTCGGCCTACATTCCCACCAACCTGGTGTCGATTACGGACGGGCAGATTTACCTCTCGCCCAACCTGTTTCAGCAGTCGATTCTGCCCGCGGTGGACGTGGGTAAGTCCGTCTCGCGGGTGGGCGGTAAGACTCAACTACCCGCTTATCAGGGACTGGCGGGGGATCTGCGGCTTTCCTACTCCCAGTTTCAGGAGGTGGAGGTGTTCGCCCGCTTCGGCACCCAGCTCGATGAGGAGACGCGCCACACCCTGGAGCGGGGTCGCCGGGTCCGCGAGGTGCTGAAGCAGCCCCAGTTCCAGCCCCGGACGGTGCCGGAACAGATTGCCATTTTCCTGGCGGTCAACCAGGGACTGTTTGACGACCTGCCCCTGGAGCGAGTGGGAGAGGCGGAAGACCGGGTGCGCCACACGATGCGGAAGGAGCTGCCGGAATTGGGCGATCGCATCACCGCTGGCGAAGAGCTGAGTGACGACGATCGGCAGACCATGGAGCGGACCTTTCGCAAAGCCCTGAAAGCGCTGCACCCGGAGGACTCCGAACAGGAAAGTGAGGCTGAAACCCACGAAGCCCTCCAGCATCCCGAAGACGCCTACACCGCTGACGAAGAGCCCTTCCAGGAAGACGACCATGCCCAGCGCTGAAGACCTCAAGGCCCAAATTGGCCAGGTAGAAGATTTACAGTCCGTCGTCAAAACCATGAAAGCTCTGGCCGCCGTAAGCATCCGCCAGTATCAGCAGGCGGTGGAATCTCTAGAGGACTACTTTCATACCGTGGAGCAAGGCTTTCAGATCCTCCTGCGGCGGCGCTACTACGCCGATGCTTCCCTGCTGAAGACCACTGGCATTGCCAATGATGAGGAACCCTATGCGCTGATGGCGATCGCCTTTGGGTCCGACCAGGGGCTTTGCGGCCAGTTCAACGAGCAGGCGGCCCAGCATGTGACGGCGTGGCTTGACCAACACCAGGAGGCTGTTGCCGACCTGCAGCTCTGGGTGGTGGGTGCGAGAATTTTGCCCTACCTGGAAACTCAGTACGACATCCAGGAGGTGCTGACTATGGCCAACTCCGCCCAGGGCATCATTGACCCAGTCGAGGATCTGCTGCTGGCCATCGAGCAGCATCAGAGAGCCTTTGAAACCAGTCGCATTATGCTGTTTTACAATCGGCCCAAGTCAGCGGCGGCTTACGCTCCCACCACCTTTCAACTGCTGCCCCTCAGCCGCGACTGGCTGCTTCACCTAGAGCAAGCGCCCTGGCCCACCAAGATGCTGCCCACCTTTACAATGGACTGGCCAGATCTGCTTAGCTCCCTCATTCGTCAATACCTATTTGTGGTGCTTTATCGCGCCTTTGCCGCCTCCCTCGCCGCCGAAAACGCTAGCCGCCTGGCTGCGATGCAATCTGCTGAGAGTAATATTGGCGATCGCCTGGATGACCTCAATAGCCAGTATCGCCGCCAGCGGCAAAGCGCCATTACGTCCGAGCTGTTGGACGTGGTGGCCGGATTCGAGGCCCTCACAGGAGAGGGCTGAAGGGACGCAAATCCGGCAGGCCAAATCAGCCGACTTGCTCGACCTGATCTTTAATGGTGTGCCAGACGGACAGGACGCCGTCAATCCAGCCTTGGGCAAACAGAATGCGGCTTTGGGGGCTGACCTCCAGCAGATGACCAAAGTCGGCATCATGAATTCGGGCCGCTTCTGGATATCCGTGGGCATCGAGGTAGGTCCACAGGTAATCCAATACGTCTTCGTCGAAGGATGCGGCTAAGGGGCTAACTTTCTCGAAGTGTTGAAAGTCTTTGTAGGACAACTGGGAGGTGGAGCGAATACCCAGCTCAAACCCTTCTTGGCGGACCTTGTTGAGCAAAACCTGCTTCTCGGCACGCAGACGTTCAACCAGACTTTCTTGATCGGACTGTAGCTTTAGTTCTTCGTTCATAACGGCCATGTCTAATGCCTCCTGGCATATTGCTGAGATGTTGAGATGATGCTTGACCCGCTGTAAGCGCTCGTACAGCGCTTCTGGAACCGCAATCGTCAGCCTCCTACTCACAACACCCCCTGAATTTCTGTGTACTCTTATACAGTAACTGAGGAAGTTATGTAATGGGGGCATTTCAATATTTTGTTACGTAATTGACTGTTTGTTTCTAGAAGTTATGCAATCCGCCGAGGAGATGAATCAACTGCATGAGGTCTCGCGTTACGCTTTCGCGTTAGGACACTCAAGAAATGTGGAACTCCCGTGGACGCGGGGGTTCCACATGCAAACCTGAGCCCGCAGGGCTATATCGGTAGCTTCGCATGGACGTCGTGAAGATACAGTAAAGGTACAGCCAAAAGATCCTAAGCCCGGTCAGGCTGTTGATATATGATCGAAGTCAAAAAATATTCCTCAGTGTGACCCTACGTCCCCTTCCGCATCATGGCAATTGGCAGACTGCTCCAGCCTGACCTGATTCTGGGTGATACCATCCTCGGCCTCACGCCAGATCTGATTCGGGCTTATGGCCTGAAGGGCATCATTTTGGACGTCGATGAGACGCTGGTCCCTTTTGGTATCCGGCAACCGACCGCGGAGCTGCAGCAGTGGGTGGAGGAAGCCCGCCCCATTGCCCAGCTCTGGCTGGCTAGCAACAACGTCAGCGAGGGGCGGATCGGCTCCATTGCCCGTACCCTTCGGTTGCCTTACATTGCGGGGGCGTCAAAACCTTCCCGCCGCAAAATTCGTGCTGCCGCCTCCCAGATGGGCCTCCCTGCCCATGAAATTGCCATGGTAGGCGATCGCCTTTTCACTGACGTACTGGTGGGCAATCGCCTAGGCATGTTTACCATTTTGGTAGAACCCATCGTTGACCCCGCGCAAGCAATGCGCTCCCGGCCCATTCGCAACGTGGAAGTCTGGCTGTCCCAACGGCTGGGCGTATCGCTCCAGTCTCTGCAACACTCTGTTACAAATTCCAGTCATTCTTCATAAAACCTTGAATCTCGAAATCTAAAGAAAACATTAGAAATTTAATTGCTGCTGGGGGGATGTATGCAAAATAGAGATGGATACGGATAAATGGGGTCAGCCAATATTAGACCCTAGACTATAAATCCACTTCTGATAAACCTTGCAGGACGTCAGCCTTCACCGATAGAGGGCTGGCGTTTTGCGCGATCGCCCCTTAAGTAAAAGCACCCATGGCCCAAATTCTGGTGGTCAAAATCGGCACGTCTAGCCTCACCCAGCCCGATACAGGACATCTGGCCCTCTCCACCATCGCGTCCCTGGTAGAAACCCTGAGCCAACTGCGGCAGCAGGGCCATGCCGTCGTCCTGGTATCGTCGGGGGCGGTGGGGGTGGGCTGTGCCCGACTGGGGCTAACAGAACGTCCAAAAGCGATGGCGATGAAGCAGGCGGTGGCCGCCGTGGGCCAGGGGCGGCTGATGCGGGTTTATGACGACCTGTTTACCACCCTGCAGCAGCCCATTGCCCAGGTGCTGCTGACCCGCACCGACCTCGTACAGCGCAGCCGCTATGTCAACGCCTACCGGACCTTTCGCCAACTGCTGAAGCTGGGGGTGATTCCCATCGTCAACGAAAACGATACGGTGGCGGTGGAGGAGCTGGCCCTGCGGTTTGGCGACAACGACACCCTCTCGGCCATGGTGGCTAGCCTGGTGGGGGCTGACTGGCTATTTATGCTCACTGACGTGGATCGCCTCTATTCTGCCGACCCCCGCAGCCATCCCAACGCCCAGCCCATCATCCAGGTAGAGCGGCTGGAGCAGTTGGCTGACCTCCATGTGGAGGCGGGCGATCGCGGCTCAGCCTGGGGCACTGGCGGCATGGCCACCAAAATTGAAGCGGCCCGCATTGCCACGACAGCGGGGGTGCGCACGGTGATTACAGAAGGGCGATCGCCCCAAAACATGCTCAAGATTCTCCAGGGCGAACCCCTGGGCACCCAGTTTGCCCCTCAGCCCCAGCCCTTCAACGCTCGGCAGCGGTGGATTGCCAATGGCCTGATTCCGGCAGGCAAGCTCTATCTGGATGACGGCGCGGTCGCTGCCATTTGTCAGGCTGGCAAGTCGCTGCTGCCGGCAGGAATTGCCGAGCTGGAGGGTGAGTTTCAGCGGCAAGACGCGGTTCAACTCTGCGACGCCACTGGGCGGGAAGTTGCTCGGGGCATTGTCAACTACAGCAGTCTGGAGCTGCAGCAAATCCGAGGCCACCAGTCCAACCAGATTCCAGCCATTTTGGGGTATGAAGGGGCTGATACGGTGGTGCATCGCGATAATCTAGTGCTGAGGTAACTTGCTCAGGACGGTGGCACGATGATTTGGCTGATTCTCTTCCTAGTGCTGGCAATGCTGTGGGTGTTTGGCACCCTCCCCTGGGTGGTGATGAACTTCTTTTTTTGCTTTCCCGAGCCCAACTTCGCCTGCGATGACCCGGCGACCTACACCCGCTACGCCCGCCAAATTTTAGCGCTGGATTTGATTTTGCTTATCATGAGCGGGTTTGCGATCGCCCAAATTCGCCGTCTCCGCCGTCGTGCCTAGTGCAGCGAGATTCAGAGCTACCGGCCAGATCTGTGACACCCCGGCTGGTTAGAGCGCATACTTTAAGGGGAGAAGTGCTTCAATGACCCCCACCTACTTCGTGAGGTGGGGGAGTGGGGAGAGATCACCTCCCCGTAGCTGCGAATAGAGCCAAGAGCGGTTAGCGAGTAAACACTTCCAGATGTTTCTCTAGTCTGGATTAGATGTGAGGGGGCGGA
>JBHJGR010000233.1:0-39186 GCA_050331615.1 Elainellaceae cyanobacterium | reverse complement strand
TGGATGGCGGTGGGCTTCTGTCACGCCGTTTTGAACACGGACAACATGTCCATCACCGGGGAAAGCTTCGACTACGGCCCCTACGCCTTCATCCAGGACTTTAACCCCCGCTTCACCGCCGCCTACTTTGATGACATGGGCCGCTACAGCTATAGCAACCAGCCCCGTATGTGCCGCTGGAACCTGGAGTCCCTGCTGCTGGTGCTCAAGTATGTCATCCCCGCTGAGGAGATGGAGGCAGGGCTGGCGGAGTACGAAAGCCACTACCAGGCGGCCTATCGGCGGCTCATGCTGCACAAGCTGGGCTTGGCCGACCTGCCTCCGGAGCTGGCCGATGACCTGATTGCCGCCACCCTCCAGCTTTTGTTTGAAACCAGGGTGATCTACCACGACTTTTTCCTGCGGCTGCGGCGGAGCTTTGCCCCCAGTTGGCAGACGGATTGGCAGGCCATCACCCTGGAGGCGCTGATCCCCGACCCTGGGAGCATTGAAAATAATAATGTGAACCAGTGTTTTGACCAGTGGCGGCGGCTTTATCACATTGCTCTGGGGCGATCGCCCCAACCCTCCCCTGACGAGGTCTCCCGCCGTCTGGCCCAGCACAACCCCGACCTGGTGCCCATCCGCGCCGAAATCGAGGCCATCTGGGAACCCATCGTCACCGCAGACAACTGGGAGCCGTTTTACAGCCTGATCAAGGGCATTCGCAGCTCTGTCGAACGATAAGCAGTTTTTAAGCGCCCAGATTCAAACAGGGTGCTACAATATCCCACAAGCTAGGGGTGCCTGAGTCTTCCAGGCTGAGATTACACCCTTGGAACCTGAGACTGGTTAGCACCAGCGCAGGGAAGCTACTTATCAGAGGAAACGAAATATGAGAGCAAACTGGGTCGCAACGCGGCGCGGACACGCCAACGTGTCTCAAATGCACTATGCCCGCCAGGGTTTGGTGACTGAGGAGATGCGCTATGTCGCGCAGCGGGAGAATTTGTCCGTAGACCTGATTCGCGATGAGGTGGCGCGGGGGCGCATGATTATCCCCGCCAACATTAACCACACGAATCTGGAGCCCATGTGCATCGGCATCGCCTCCAAGTGCAAGGTGAATGCCAATATCGGCGCATCCCCCAATTCCTCTGGTTTAGATGAGGAAGTGGCCAAGCTGAATCTGGCGGTGAAGTACGGGGCAGACACCGTGATGGATCTGTCCACGGGGGGCGGCAATCTGGACGTCATCCGCTCCGCCATCATCCAGGCATCCCCGGTGCCCATCGGCACGGTGCCCGTCTATCAGGCCCTGGAGCGGGTCCACGGCAATGTGGAGAACCTCACTGCCGATGACTTCCTCCACGTGATCGAAACCCACGCCCAGCAGGGGGTGGACTACATGACCATCCACGCCGGGATTTTGATGGAGCACCTGCCCCTGGTGCGCAACCGGATCACGGGCATCGTCTCCCGGGGAGGTGGCATTCTGGCCCGCTGGATGCTGCACCACCACAAGCAAAACCCCCTCTACACCCACTTCAAGGACATCGTTGAGATTTTCAAGAAATACGATGTGTCCTTCAGCCTGGGGGATTCCCTGCGTCCGGGCTGTCAGCACGATGCCTCCGACGAGGCCCAATTGTCGGAGCTGAAGACTCTGGGGCAGCTCACCCGCCGCGCCTGGGAAGACGACGTGCAGGTGATGGTGGAGGGTCCGGGCCATGTGCCGATGGACCAGATTGAGTTCAACGTGCGCAAGCAGATGGAGGAGTGCTCGGAAGCGCCCTTCTACGTGCTGGGACCGTTGGTGACGGATATCGCACCGGGGTATGACCACATTACTTCTGCGATTGGGGCGGCGATCGCTGGCTGGCACGGCACCGCCATGCTTTGCTACGTCACCCCAAAGGAACACCTGGGTCTGCCCAACGCTGAAGACGTGCGGGCGGGACTGATCGCCTACAAAATCGCCGCCCACGCCGCTGATATTGCCCGCCATCGTCCAGGAGCGCGCGATCGCGACGACGAACTCTCCCACGCCCGCTACAACTTCGACTGGAACCGCCAGTTCGAACTCTCCCTCGACCCCGACCGGGCACAGGAGTACCACGACGAAACCCTCCCAGCAGATATTTATAAGACTGCGGAGTTCTGCTCCATGTGCGGTCCCAAGTTCTGCCCCATGCAGACAAAAGTAGATGCCGACGCGCTGACGGAGCTAGAGAAGTATCTGGCTGCCCAGCCGACGGCTTAGAAGGTAGGGTGGGCATTGCCCACCCTACCTTCTAGACCGTTATGGGCGGGGACGCTTGGGGCCGTCCCTCGGTGGGGTGGGTTGTCGAAAGGCGGCGATCAGCAGGCAGATGATGCCGATGTTAATCGAAACGTCTGCCAGATTGAAGATGGGGAACTGGATCAGACGAAAATCCAGAAAATCTACCACTGCACCGCTGGCAAAGCGATCGATACCATTGCCCAACGCGCCGCCCAGAATGCAGCCAAACCCTAACTGCTCCCAGCGGTTCATCGGTGGACCAAAAAAAGCCAGAGCCATTAGCCCCAGACTTACCAGCAGCGACAGCCACCGCAGCCAATATCCCCCATTGCTGAACAGGCTAAACGCCGCTCCCGTATTTAATACGTAAGTAAAGTGAAACACGCCTTCCCACAGCGGTAGGCTTTCCCCTAGCTCAAAGCGCTGAACAGTCCAGTACTTCGTAATCTGGTCGAGAACGATCGCAACGAATGCCGCAATCCAAAACAGGCGATTCTTAATCGTCATAGTACAGCAGCTAGCGGAGGTTTAATAAAACAGAATGTGGCGTAATGAATAGGATACGACCGTAACGGCGCATATCAGGGCGAGCTGTCCGGGAATGGGCACGAGAGAATAGGTGGCGATCGCATACCAGAGGGTCTTCCAGCTCGACTCGCTCCAGCTAACGGCCTGCACAGCGATGAGGGAGCCAATGCCCACCAAATGAACGGTGATCAGGCCGCAGAGGCAGCTAAATGCAATGGACTCTAGCCGTCGCGGCACCCGAAATGCCAGCCAGCCGCACACCCATGCCCCTGGAATAAACCCAAGCAGGTAGCCAAAGGTGGGCTGGAAAATATAGCGGATGCCGCCGCCATCGGTAAAGATGTTGAACCAGGTGAGCCCCAGTAGCAGATAGGCCACCTGGGAAATGGCGGCAGCGTTTTTGCCTCCCAAGCAGCCCACCAGCAAAACGGCTCCAATTTGACAGGTCACCCCTAAAGATTGGATGGGAATCGTGGGATCGGATGGGTTGAGCGGCAGCCCGGCGATAAAGGCTTCCAGGAAGGTGCCGCCAATGGTAAGAATTAAACCGATGAACGCCCACAGTAGCTCAATCGGAGAAAACACGGTGCGATGAGAAAAAAACATAGGGGACTCAGGCAATAGTGCAGGCTTGGGGCAACCCCAAGGCTCATTATCAGCAGGGACGGGGTTGGAAGCAAGGAAAAGCAGAGGATTGGTTCGGCTGAATGAAATGAGCCAGGAGCTCAGAACTTTTTAGCAGGGGAACTTGGGCGAGCCCACCTCCGTCTACGGTGGCTAATGTTTGTTTAACCCTGACCCTCCTGCCGCATGTAGGCGCTAGACGTGGGCACATTTGCCCCAGGGGCTGCTGGAGGTGCTAGACTCCTAACAAATAATCCCTGCTAGCTAGAAAATCAACAAGCTCAAGGGGATCCGGAAGAGGAACGCTTCCCGTGGATATTTTGTAAAAACATATCCTGTAAAAAGATATTCTGTAACAATGTCTCCAGCCATATTCAAAATATTCGCAGGCTTAGTATCCAACGATTCAACGGTTATTTCCATGAATACCTTTGGGGCTATTCTCAGTCGCGGCTTGATTGTAGCGATCGCCACCTTCACCAGCGACACCCTGCTGCCTCCAGCGATCGCCCAAACGCCCCCTATTTCCAACCCAGTTTCAATTTTCGAAGATGTGATTCTCACCCCCACCTATGTAGCAGAGTCCACCACAATCCGGGGCATTAGCGGGGGGGAGCTGCCCGCCAGCCAAATTTCTGGACGGAGTGACACCTCGACCGGGGCCTGCGTAGGCTTTGTCGACACCGAGCCCGATCACAAGATGGTGCTGACTGACTTTTTTGAATACCTGAGCCTGGCCATCGAAAGTCCCGAGGATACCACCCTGGTGGTGCGCGGCCCCGGCGGGAGCTGGTGCAATGACGACCTCAACGGCAAAAATCCGGGCCTCTCGGGGCAGTGGTTCTCAGGGACCTACGAAATTTGGGTCGGCTCCTACAGCGAGAACACCTACCACCCGTACATTATTCGCATCTCTGAGACGCCCTAGGGGGTCAGTCACCCATGGCCTGCTGCTGGAGTTCAAACAGGGTTTGAATGCCCCGCTGGGCGTAGTCGAGCAGTTGGTTCATTTGGGCGCGGCTGAAGCTGCCCTCTTCGGCGGTGCCCTGAACTTCAATCATCTCTAGGCGATCGCTCATGACGACGTTGAAGTCAGTGGATGCAGCCACATCTTCTGGATAGTTGAGGTCGAGGAACGGCTCGCCCTCCAGCAGCCCTACCGATACCGCTGCTATCTGCTGTCGGATGGGCGATCGCTCTAGCTCGCCGGTCTTGAGCAGGTAGGCGATCGCGTCGTGTAGGGCCACAAAACCGCCCGTGATGGCAGTAGTGCGCGTACCCGCATCGGCCTGAAGCACGTCGGTATCAACCACCAGGGTACGCTCCCCCAAAATTTCCATATCGAGGGCAGCTCGCAGGCTGCGGCCAATCAGGCGCTGGATTTCCTGGGTACGGCCCGATAACCGCATCAACTCTCGCGTCTGTCGCTCGGGCGTCGCACCAGGAAGCATCCGATATTCTGCCGTTAACCACCCCTTCCCCGAATCCTTTAAGAATGGGGGCACGCCAGCCTGAAGGCTAACCGTACAGAGCACCATCGTCCCACCGCAGCGAGCAAGTACCGACCCTGCGGCAAACTGAGTGTAGTTGCGCTCGAAGGCGACCGGACGCAGCTCATCAGGCTGCCGACCATCTGGACGTTGCCATGCCATTTTTCTACCTCAAAAACCTCACCCATTCTATTATCGTCTGGGGGTAGCGCAGGTGACTCCACCCGAGATTAGGGTTTAGCAAAAACCTGCGAAGCTATTCTTCCAACACCTGTAGAACTGCTTTAGGGGACAGCTTGTCCTTAAACCAAACGATTTTGGCAGGGGTTTGGCTAATTTTGACGCCAGCCTTTTCCAGGTTGAGCCGCTCTGACACCGCCAGGATCAGATCATTCCGGCCCGATTGGCGCACTTGGGAGAACTTCTTGCGCAGGTACTCAGGCCGCCAGTAGCCCACAATCTCTAGCAAATACACTCGTCCGTCAGGGTGCACTAGCCGAAAGTCGGGAATCATGACGCTGCCTGGAATGGGAATCAGCTCCACCTCCCGCTCCAGTCGCCACTCGATTTTCTGGGCAGCCCACCGATTCACAAAAGACTCTTCGATCATGCTGTCATAGGTTTTGCCAGGGGGATAGTGGCTCACCAGGCCACAGCCGGAGTCGAGGGTGAAGTAGCGAGTCTGAACCGTGTTGCTGTAGGCGTCACGGATTTGCAGGTCGGCCTTGAGGCTCCATTTGGTGACGTGGAGCAGGGCCGGAATCAGCTTGGCGATATCCAGGCCGTAGCGGGTGCTGGTCTTAAACAGACTAGCGGGGCCGTCAATGGTGATAGTGAAGCCGTGGTCGGCGTCCCCCTCAATGTAAGCCATTAGCCGAAACAGCTTGAGGTAGCGAAACAGCAGCTTGTACTCCCCCGGATCATTCCGATGGGCATTGATGGTGATGTGGCTGGCTTTATAAAAAATGCCCTGCACCTGGGAAAGGTTGTAGCGATGGAGCAGGGCGTCCGGGGTGGGAGGCTCAAAGCGAACGAGAATACGGTTCTCCGCTAGGTCGGCATATAGCCCCTGGCGCACCTGCTCGGGGAAAACCTGCCGCTCTAGCTCTTGCGTGAGCTGATCGGCGATCGCCCCCAACGTCTCTGGCGCATGCTGGGGCAGGGGCACCCGCTGGGAGGCCGCCGCAAACACCCGCTGGCGCAAATCCTGGGGCTCCAGTGGGCTGACAATATCAAACGTGCTAAAGCCGCTGCGGAGGAGATGGGCCAGCCCCCGCTTGAAGCGATAGTCGGTTTCTTCGCCCTCTAGTTCTTGGAGCTGGCGATTGAGTTCTCCCTGGGCTTTGCCCTGATGATCGTGGAAAATCTCGATCAGGTCGGTGGCGATCGCCCGATTCTGCTCGTTCAAAGCCAGCCGTTTGGGAACAATCGCGTCACCCGATGGCCGGTTAATCAGTAAATCTGTTGGTAACATGGTACCCGTCGTTGTACCCGTCGTTCGGTAAGGCTCTCCTAGGAGAGCTGTTCAGTGCTCTAATCGGTTTTGAGGGCACTGTCGAGCACCGCCCTGGCTTCTTCCGCCTCCGCTCGCCCCGTCCGATAGCGCAGATTGGCCTGGGCAAAGTCTTTGAGAACCTTGAAGCCTTTCTGGAGTTGGGTAATCTCTTCCTCCGTGACTGGCTCGTCGGTAAACAGAATGTCTACCTGAGAGCGAATCCTAAGGGCCTCTTCCCGCAAATCCTGGGCCTTAAGCTTCAGCTTGGCGAGGTTGTTTAAGGTCTGAACGGCCTGAACGACCGCTTCTTCTTCGCCTTCTATGGTCATAGCTCTAGTCTGTTCTGTAACTTCAATCAGCTGCTGGGGGCTAAATCCCTCCGAGAGATCGACGGGAAGCTTGCCCTCATCCATTAGGTCGATGAGCTGGTCCATCGCCTTTTCTCGGGATTTCTTCGAATCCTTTCCGGGAACCGTCAGGGTAATTTCTGGGCACTGGGCTAACGTGTATTGAACCATTGGTTTTGATCGTGACGCGATTTAATCTGGGCGCTGTTAAAGAATTGTAGAGATACGGCACTCCATATGTATAACTGCTGAAGCACAATTAATGACATCTTATGGGGGTTGCATGCCCCCGCCGGGCATATACCCCAAGTTTGTTTAGCTACTTACTCGTCAAGCCGTCCACCTACATGAGTTGGAATTTAGCTCTATAGCGTTTCTCACGCGAGTGGAGCATGGGAGGTGGGGGCACTGTGCACCCCATCTCCCAAATCCGTATCTCACGCAATTGGAAATCGCTATAATCATTGTATAGTATAAAGATACTAAAAGACGGGATTGATTGAAACAGCATCACGTAGGGTGGGCATTGCCCGCCAGATTGCATCGCGTAGGGTGGGCATTGCCCACCCGTCAAAAGTTTGACGCGATCGCCCAATGTACTACCCTAGGCTTGTCAGTTTCCCGGCATTTACGGGCTCTCCCAAATTTAGGCTGCTAAGATGGGGAGAAGCTTCGGCATCTTCGACCGAATGCGCTTCCTGCTTGTGGGGGCAGTCATTAGTAAGGCATATTTGTGACGCTATTCAGCGCAATCCCATCTATTTATTGGCTTGAATCCCATGAAACCAACCGATTCTGTCTCGCCTGAAGTTGTTCAGCAGGTAGCCGAATATTTCAGCGTCCTCAGCGAACCAATGCGGCTCCGTATCCTTAACCTGCTGCGTGACGGCGAAAAATGTGTGCAGGATCTGGTAATCGCAACCCAAACCAGTCAGGCGAATGTCTCTAAGCACCTCAAGGTGATGCTGCAGGCAGGCATCCTCAATCGCCGTACGGAAGGGACTTCTGCTTTTTATAGCGTGGCCGATGACCTCATTTTCGAGCTGTGTAATCTGGTGTGCGATCGCATCGCTACCCGCATCGAGGAACAGGCCCAGCATTTCCGTGCCTTCAGCATCACCAGCCGCCAATAAGTAGGTGGTCACAAGTAAACATAGCTATAGGGGCGCGCCCCCACCGAGGGCGCACACCCCCAAGAAAAAATTCTGTTTACCCTAGTTAGGCGATCGCGCCAACTCTGCCTGATTTAGCGCTTCTTCGCTATTCTTCTGATACATGACTTGCCGGTCTTGAGCGGTGGGATAGCGCTGATCATCAGGGGGGACCTGCCCCATTAGGTCTGATGCTCGCTGCCAGCGGGTAGCCAGGTCAAGCCACTCGGTTGGGGTGGTGGCGGTTTGCCCGTCCGCCACGGCCTCTTCAGCGATGCGAACGGCCTGGGCAAAGGCGTCTGCCTGGGGCGTGGCGCTTTCGACGCTGGCGCTCTCTTGAGCCGGGGCGGGAGCCGATTCGGCAGCGAGATTGTCGCCTGTGCCGGAAACATCAGCGTCAGCGGTGGGCTGGGGAACACCGTTCAAGCGGTCACGGCCCATCCAGTCCCAAAGCGACCAGCCCACGATTAGCACCAAAACCCCCAGAGCTGTACCACCCAGGAGCCCGTGCCAGAGGGGGCGACGCTGCCGAGAGCGTCCGGGTTTGGTGGTTGAGATTGCTTCCTGGATAGATTCTTGTCTGCGGGAAGCCCAATCCTCCGCTAGTTGCTTCAGCATATTGGGGCGAGACAGCACAATCTCCGCCGTCCACAGGAGATGAGTTTCTGGATCGCGCCTAATTTCGTCAAGCCAAAGAAGCTGCTGCTCATTGACGATGCGGCTATTGATTTTTACCCGCCGAATATGGCGAGGCTGGACTGATTCTAGAATTTGGCGAATTCGCTCAACTAGGGACTGCCGCTCTAGCTGCTCGGCGTTGGACGCTTCACAGAGGAGCTGTAGTACCCCACGGGCAAGCACGGCTCGTGCTCGAATTCCCGATGCCGCAAGCCGCTCGTTCAAAACCTGAATGATCGCTGCAACGCTGCCCTGACGTGCTTGCCGCGTAATATCGTCGATTGAATGGACCATAGCTAGTTTGGCAAATCAGTCGGTAGTCTGACCCCTGGCCTTGACCTGCGCCTAAAACAACTCTTTTCGGATAATCCTGCGTCTAGATTATCTTGTTAAAGAAGAAGTTGCGCAGTTTCTTAGCCACGAATCAATTTTAAGCTAAGTGTGCGACGCCCACACGCCTTAGCAGGAGAAGTATATCCTTCCTAATTTAGCCCAAGAGTTTTAGTTATTATCTAGGTGCATCGTCTGGCTGAGCTTAATTCTTTTTACCCATGCACCTTCCCTCCACCGTAAAGATTTTCGTAAAGATGCTCTCGCTCCCCCGGTCTTTGTGTCGCCTGTCCCGCCACTGCGGCTGGACTTGGGGGTTGGCAGTCAGTCTGCTCAGCGTTTTGCTGCTGCTATCCTTCGCTCCTGCGGCGATCGCATCCCCTCCAACGCCGCTCCCGGAATCCGTTGCCAGCTATCAGTATCGCCGTCCCAGCGCGGGTGGCATCGGTAAGGTCTTCATGGGGCGCGAAATCGCCCAGGTGATGGGGCATCGGGGCGCAATGTGGCTGGAGCGACCTAGCCGGGAACGGGATGAGCAGCCCCAGCAGATCATTGAAGCGATCGCCCTCCAGCCAACGGATATCGTCGCCGATATCGGGGCGGGCACCGGCTATCTCAGTTTCCGTATGGCTCCCCAAGTGCCCGATGGCAAAGTTCTAGCGGTGGACATTCAGCCAGAGATGCTGGACATTATTAAGTTTCTCAAAGAAGAGAACCAGATCGCCAACGTGAAAACTATCCTGGCTAGCCCCAGCGATCCCCATTTGCCGGACGGTGTTGACCTGGTGCTGATGGTCGATGCTTATCACGAGTTTGAGTATCCCCAAGAAGTCATGACCGCCGTGGTACGTGCTCTGAATCCTGGGGGCCGGGTCGTGCTGGCGGAGTATCGGGGAGAAAATCCTTTTATCCCCATTAAGCGACTGCATAAGATGACCCAGCGGCAGGTGCGCCGCGAATTGACCGCTGTGGGCCTTCGCTGGGTAAAAACCGAGGAAATGCTGCCGCGCCAGCATCTCATCACCTTCGAGAAGCCGTCCGCCGAAACTTGAACCGCACCTGAGGAAAAGCTATGCCGATACAGTGGTTGCGCGATCGCCTAAAAGTTTACCGTCGTGCCCTGTGGAAACGCCGGGTATCACCGGAGCGGGTGCGGGAACTCCAGAACGATCTGCTGGAAGAGGCCGCCATCGATTTGACCTACATCGTACTCATTGTCGGGTCCTGTGCGATCGCGACCTTCGGGCTGCTGGCCAACAGTGCAGCAGTGATTATTGGCGCAATGATCATTGCGCCCCTGATGCTGCCCATCCGCTGCATGGCCTTTGGTGCGCTGGAGGGCGAGCTCAAGCTGGTGCGCAAGGGGGTTCTGGCAGTGATTTTGGGTACAGCGATCGCCACTCTGCTTTCCTGCGGCCTAGGAGTTGTCACCCAAATAGCCGAATACGATAGCGAAGTGCTGGCCCGTTCTCAGCCCAATCTGCTGGATCTGGGGGTGGCGATTGTGGCGGGAGGGATTAGCGGCTTCGCCAAGGTGCAGCCCAAGATATCGAGTGCTTTGGCAGGGACGGCGATCGCCGTTGCCCTGATGCCGCCTATTTGTGTAGTGGGTCTGGGGCTGGCCCAGGCAAACTGGGCACTCAGTCAGGGGGCAGCGCTGCTGTACATAACCAACCTGCTAGGTATTACCTTGGCCTGCATGATTGCTTTCCTCGCAACTGGTTATACACCGCTGATGCGTGCCCGTCGTGGCTTAGGGCTGGCGGCAGGCTTCACGAGCCTACTCCTATTGCCGTTAGGGATTAGCTTTTTTAACTTGGTGCAGCAAACCCGGCTGGAAGTCAGCATCCGTGCGGCTCTGGTCAACAGCACAAATACCTTTCAGCGTCTCCAGCTCGTTTCTAGCCGCATTAACTGGCAGGCAGCTCCGCCGGAGGTGGTGCTGCTCGTGGCCAGTTCCAAGGAGCCACTTACCCCCAAGCAGGTGCGACTGCTGGAGGAATTCATTGCAGTCAACATGAAGCGACCCTTTACGCTAACCGTGGAAATGAGCCAGCTTGAGGAAATATCGCGGGAAACCTGGCTTCCCGGCGGCGGGCGTTAGGGTCTCATGGAGCGTGAATCTTAGGAAGCAAGCGTTAGAGCTGGCAAAACTGCCGCTGCCGCTCAAACTGCGGGTCTTGCCAGGAGTAAGCAAAGTGACTGACGGCATTGATTTGGGGAGCAGCTCGGCGAATGGCCTCCATCTGGGCTTCTAGAGACGGACGGTTGGTGATGGGCTGCCCCCAAACGCCCGCAATCACGGGCTTTATCTGGGTTCCAGCAGGAGCCTGCTCAATCACCCGCTGCACCTTCGACACGATACAGCTCGTATCGCCGCACACCCCGTAGGACATCGGGTGCCACTCGATCGAGGCCGGAAACCGATCCCACGGCTGCAGGCGAGAATCGTAGCCTTCCCGCACCTGGGCATTGGCCTCCGGAAAGAAAACTGCTCCGGCGGGGATGCGCTGCTGCTGGGCAGGCAACAGGGCCACTGCCAGGAAATCCAAAACGCCCTGGATGGCATGGGCCACGCTCAAGCGCCACAGCTCCTGCTGGAACCAATCGCGGGTTTCCTCGGCGGTGCGTTCTGCGTCCTCATCAGCGGGCGATCGCCCCTGCCACATAGGCGCTTCATCCCCATAGCGTCCCCGAATTTCCTCCAGGTCACCAGCGGTGACATAGCCTCGGCTAAGGAAGCGGCGAATTAACGCTTGCCCCGACGCATTCGTCCCCCGCTCAATCAGCGCCTGCTGGGCTGCCTCTCCATAGATCCATAGATCTTGTACCCGGCTGGCCACCGATGCCCCACCGATGCCTTTGGGATAGCGAATGTAGTCAAACAGCACCCCGTCGGGCTGGCGGCGCAGGATGGCCTCCGCCATCTGGTAATAGTCATACTTGGCCTGCTGATTGTACGGATCGACAAACGCCTCTTCGCCGTGCAGCCCCCCGGTGTTGAAGTCCAGGCTGGCCGCTTCAAGGGCCGATAGGCTGGTTTGCCCGTGCCCGTTCTGGGCCAGTGCTTGGGCGCGGTCGGGTCGCTGGGCGTAGGAATAGCCAAAATTCATGGAGAACATCCAGGCGTAGACCTCCAGCCCCCGCTCCCGGCCCTTGGCGATCGCCTCTGCCAGTAAATCTGTATTGCGATGGTCAGGATGGCGAATCACGGATGGCCAGGGGGTCTGGTTCTCGGCCATGGGCAGCAGCACCTGCCCGTTATAAAACGCTTCAACATAAACCTGGTTGTATCCCAGATTGACCAGCCGATCCAGCAGGTGATCTAATGCTCCAGACTGGATGTCACAGGGGTACAGTCGCACCCAAACGGCCTGGGTTTGGGGCCAGGTCTGGCTGCGGCATCGGCGCAGCATGGCGGCATGTTCCCCCACCAGGGTTTTGTAGCGCTGCTGGGCCTCGCGATCGCCCTGCTGAGCGGCCTGCCGGAGAGCGTCTTTTTCAGCGATCGCCGCCTCAGAAAAGTGGCAATAGTAGCTGGTTTGGGCCTGGGTACGGGTGATCGACCCTACCCCCATCAGGGAGCTGCCCACTAGAGTAATGCCCGCCATCAGCCCCAGTAGACTGCGCTGGAGAGGGTGGGGACCGGGTGAAACCATTTTTTCGTCTTTCGCCATCAGGTAAGTCTCGTGGGGCCGTTTCACTTTTCCAGAACGGCCCATCGGTTCCGGTTAGTTATAGCGCTAGCCGTGGCGATTGGTCAAACGATTGAGATGAGATTTATGACTGACCAGCCCGATCCTGTAAATATGCCTGGATTGCCTGAATAATGCGCTCATTGGCCTTGGGGAAGGCATAGGCTTCCAATTCCTCTGGCTGCACCCAGCAGACTTCGTCGCATTCGATGGGCTGCGGCTCGCCGGAGATATGCTGGCAGTGATGCACCACCAGGGTGACGCGAAAGTGGGTATAGGCGTGGTCAACGGTGGTGAGGCGATCGCCCACCTCCACTTCAATGCCCAGCTCTTCCCGAATTTCCCGCTGAATACAGGCTGGGACGGTTTCCCCTGGCTCCACCTTGCCCCCCGGAAACTCCCACAGCCCCCCCAGCAAACCCTCCTGGCGACGGCGGTCAATCAAGATTTGCCCCTGACCATTCCAGATGACGGCTACCCCGATGGTTTTATGGGGAACGGGAGCACGGGATTCAGTCATGGGTATCACCCCCTGTAAATTGAGCTGATAGGCGCAGCAGTGGCTCGCCCAGGGACAGATTGAGCATAGCGGATCGCGGGGCGTACACACTGTCGCGCCTAAATCCATTAATGCCTGGTTGAATTCGCGGGCATGCCCCCGGTCCAGCAGCTGATCGGACAGGTGCCACAGGTCGGTGAGGCGCTTGCGGGGCAGCTCCGGCAGGGCCACCAGCCGCGCCAAAACCCGCTTGACGTTGCCATCCAGAATCGGCACGGGCTGGTTAAACGCAGCACTGAGAATGCCGCCAGCGGTGGTGCGGCCAATTCCCGGTAGGGCGATCGCCTCTTCCAGCGTAGTGGGAAATTGGCCGCCATGTTCTTCCACAATGATCTGGGCTGCCCGGTGCAGGTTGCGGGCGCGGGCATAGTATCCCAGCCCCTGCCAGGCTTTCAGCACCGCCTGCTGGTCTGCCGCTGCTAATACCTCAACGGTAGGAAATCGCGCCAGCCAGCGTTCATAGTAGGGAATGACGGTTTTGACCTGGGTTTGCTGGAGCATAATCTCCGACACCCAAATGGGGTAGGGATCATGGCTGTGCCGCCAGGGCAGATCCCGCCCCGCCTGGGCGTACCAGGTGAGGAGCGATCGCCCCATCTTCCCAAGCGAAAACTTCGGCAGGGCGATCGCCCCCACCGAAGTCTGACTAGCATCTGATACTTTGTGAATTCGCCGCCTTGCCACCCTTAGCCGATTGCGTCCATCACCTTAAACATCGGCAGGTACATGGCCACCAGGATGGAGCCAACCATGCCCCCCAGCACCACAATCATGATGGGTTCCATGATGGACGTAAGGGCCTTCACCGCCTGCTCCACCTCGTCCTCATAGAAGTCAGCGATTTTCATCAGCATAGTGTCAATTTCCCCCGTTTCCTCCCCGATGTTGATCATCTGGATGGCCATGATGGGGAAAACCTGTTCCCGCTGTAGGGCAATGCTAATCATACCGCCAGTCTGGATTTCCTGACGGGCCGCGTCTACCGCATTAGCAATCACCTGATTTCCCGCCGTATCCCGCACAATCTCCAGGGCCGTTAGAATCGGTACCCCAGAGCGGGAGAGGGAACCAAACGTCCGGCAGAAGCGAGCTACCGCCGTTTTCTGAATCAGATCCCCAAACAGCGGCATTTTTAGAAAGAAGCGATCCATCGTCTCCCGCCCCACGCGGGTGGCATAGTAGCGCCTATAGGCAAATACCAGGAGACCAATGATCACCAGCAGGCCGACCACGTACACCGGGGTCCGGAGGAAATCGCTGATCCCCATCATGATTTGGGTAAAGACGGGCAGATCGGCGTCCAGTTCCTCAAAAATCGTGGCAAAGGTGGGCAGCAGGAAAACGGTCATGCCAATAAAGACCGTAGTCGCGATTACCCCGACTGCGACCGGGTAGGTCATAGCCGACTTAATCTGGTTGTTCAATCGAGCCATATCCTCCAGCAGCTTGGAAAGGCGATTCATTACCTCATCCAGCACACCGCCGACCTCACCAGCCTGCACCATGCTGACGTACAGCCCGTCAAAACACTGAGGATGCTTGCGCATGGCCTCTGAGAGGTTTGTCCCCTGCTGAACGTCGGAGTTGATCTCCAAAAGCGCTTTTTTGAGCTTCGGATTGGGGCACTGCTCTGATAAGATGCCGAGACCTCGGACCATGGCTACCCCGGCGTTGATTAGCACCGCGAATTGGCGCGAAAAGATAGCTTTGTCCTTCACCGTGACGCTCGTCATCGCGTCAGTAATGAAATCCAAGCTGATGTTGTTTGGATCAAACGACTGCGCCTCTTTCAAGTCCTGGACAAACAGCCCCTGCTCCCTGAGAGCTGAGCGCGCTTCCGCCGCGGAAGTGGCGGTTACTTTTTGCTTGCGAGGATTCCCCTTTGCATCCCGCGCCTTGACCACGTAAGTTGGCATGACCTAACCCCTACTTAATTCTTGAAAAATCTAGAGCAAAAACTTTTTGACAAGCGGTGCTGAGACGCCTATTTTCAGCATCATCCCATATGATGCTGAACAATGCCTGAGTGACGCCTAGCGCCTAGCCGCTCCGGCATAAGACCGCCCCTGCTGCTGAGCCTGAGCACCACCGCCAGCATTGATCAGCCGCTGAAGCTCGTCTGGCTTCGACGTTTTTGACATGGCCGCATCGAAGGAGACGGAACCCGCTTTGTAGAGATCTGCCAACACCCGTTCGAGGGTCTTCATACCCAGGTTGGCCCCCGTTTGGATTGCTGAGTAGATTTGGGAGGTCTTACCTTCACGAATTAGGTTGGAAATAGCAGGGGTCACCACCATAATTTCCTGAGCCATCACCCGGCCAAATTCACCGGGCTTAGGATTTTTCCGGGGCACCAGCGTTTGGCTGAAAACGGCTACTAAGGAGTTGGATAACTGCACCCTCACCTGGGTCTGCCGGTCTGCTGGGAAGACGTCAATAATCCGGTCCACCGTCTGGGCTGCAGAGCTGGTGTGTAGAGTACCTAGGACCAGGTGACCCGTTTCCGCCGCCGAAATCGCGAGAGAAATTGTTTCTAGGTCTCGCATTTCCCCTACCAGAATAATATCGGGGTCTTCACGCAGGGCAGCCTTCAGAGCGTTGGCAAAGCTTTTGGTGTCTTCACCGAGCTGGCGCTGGTGAATCAGGCTCTTGATGGGTTCATAGACAAACTCGATGGGGTCCTCAACCGTCAGAATGTGTTCGGCCCGAGTGCGGTTAATCATGTCGATGATTGCCGCTAGCGTCGTAGTTTTGCCAGACCCGGTTGGCCCCGTTACCAGAATCAAGCCCCTTGGCTTTTCCGCCATTTCGCGCACTACGTCTGGTAGACCGAGCTTTTCGAAGCTGGGGATTTTGGAGCTTAGTGCCCGTAAGCAGGCGGCATAAGTACCCCGGTCTTTATAGACATTGACCCGGAACCGCGCCAGACCCTTGACGCCGTAGGAACAGTCCAGCTCCCAGTTTTGCTCCAGGGTTTTCCGCTGCGAATTGTTCAGCATGCTAAAGATAAGGCGCTGGCACTGCTCCGCTGTCATTGGTTCGTCGCCAATGGGCGTTAGCTTACCGCTGATACGGAAATAGGGAGGGATGCCTGCTGAGAGGTGCAAGTCTGACCCGCCCATCTCAATCATCTGCTCCATTAGGTCTTCAATCATTAAATCCATCATGGTCTTTTCTTTCCTCTGGGATTGACGGGACAATCGTTTATATCAGGACTTCGCGATTGGCTACTTATAGGCACCTCGCGTCGAGCCTCATGGCATACATGCCGCTTAGCTCACAGGTGAATGAAGTTTAGTCTTCAAAGCGAGGCGTTGTACAGAAGGGGCAATCGAGCCATTCAGGCTTCAAATCTGCTCCGCATACCCGACAGGTGAGTGAAGTTTTTCGTTTAGCCTTTAGTTCGGCTTCCAGCCCTGTGTCGGTAAACGTGACCCGCTCGACTTCGTCAAGGGTGGTCGCCCCCTGGCGCACCAGATTGAGACTATAGGCGAGGAGGGTTTGCATCCCTTCCTCAACAGCGACTTCCTTGATGCGTTCGGTGGGCGCGCCTTCGGTGATCAGAGACTGCAATGTTTCAGTAATGCGCATGACTTCATAGACCCCGCATCGTCCCTTGTAACCGATGCCGCCGCACTTGGGGCAAATGGACCCAGCGGCCCTGTCAGCTTGGGCTTGCTCAGGGAGGACGGTGTTGGCTCTGTAGAAGGTGTGCTCAGATTCGCGAGACGCAGATAGACCAAATCGAGCCAGCTCCTCAGGAGTGGGGGTATAGGGGATGCGGCACTCGTCGCAGACCCGCCGCATGAGTCGCTGGGCCAGGACGCCAATGAGCGAGCTTGACACCATGAAGGACTCGACCCCCATCTCCTCAAGACGGGCGATCGCACTAGCCGCGTCATTGGTGTGGAGCGTAGTCAAAACCAGGTGACCCGTTAGCGCTGCCTCGATAGCGGTTTTCGCCGTTTCCTTATCACGGGTCTCACCCACGAGGATGACATCGGGGTCTTGGCGCAGAAACGCCCGGAGAATCGAGGCAAAGTCCATCCCCTTCTCCCGGATGACCTGTACCTGGGTCAATCCTTCTAGGGTATATTCAATGGGGTCTTCAGCTGTACTGATGTTGACGCCGGGATGGTTGCGCTCAGCCAATGCCGAATATAGAGTCGTGGTTTTACCAGAACCCGTTGGTCCCGTTACCAGGATGAGACCAAACGGTCGCGCCACCATGTCCTGGACGATTCTCAATGTTGCTGGGTCGGTAATGAGCTTATCCAGGCCGAGCTGGGTGGCCGAGTTGTCCAAGATCCGCAGAACCACCTTCTCGCCGTAGCGACTGGGAATAGTGTTGACCCGGAAGTCGACCTTACGATTGTCGAAGAGACGGCGAATTCGGCCATCCTGGGGCAGGCGTCGTTCGGCAATATCTAGGTTCGCAATGATCTTGAAACGAGCAGTCACCGAAGGAATGATTTTTTTGGGGAAGCGTTCGAACGCTTCCCGCAGCACCCCATCTTTGCGAAAGCGGATGCGCAGGTTCTCTTCCTGGGGTTCGACGTGAATATCGGAGGTGCCCTCCTGCAGAGCTTTTACCAAAATCTTATTGACCAGGGCAATGACTGGCGCGGCTTCAGCATCTTGGAGGGCTGCAGTCAGGTCGGCCTCGGCCTCGTCAGGGGCCTCTGTTAGGGCGAGGTATTCTAACCCCTCTAAATCTGTCTTTACGTCTACCTGGGACTCGCGCTGGAGCTGTTTTTCCCGCTCGACCTGCTCATCTAGATATTGAGAGATCAGGTGCTGATAGTCGTCAGGAGTGATCACCATCCGCTGAAGCGTCAGCCCCTGGGGACGTAAAATCCGGTTGAGGTCATCCTGGGCGGCCAAATCGTCTGGATTGACCATGGCAACCAGAATTGAAGGGGGATCACCGTCATTTCTAGAAAGGGGAATGAGCCGATAGCGGCGGCAGGTGTCTACCGGAATGAGGGTGTCGATGAGCTCGCTGATTTGAGTCTTGGGAACTTCGCTAATCTCAGGATCAAGAGATTCGACGCCGTAGAGAATTTTTAGCTCAAAAAGATGCTGCTTCTTATACTGACGCAGCAAGTCTGGCGGCAAACTCTTCCCGGTGAGGGTCTCCAGGACATCAACCAGCGATCGCTTGGACTTGCGGCTTTCGACTAATGCCTGCTGCATCTGATCGGAATCGATATAGCCACTTTGAACCAGCTTGTTGCTGAAGGGGGAAAATTCGTGTCGTACGACTAGAGCGCGCCGTTGTGAAGAGTTAGCCATAGCTGCTGCTGTATAGTCTCCTTGTGTACGTATATTATTCCCAAAAACGCCCGCAAAAGTTGCTACCTAAATGAGGCTGACCAAACATTAAGCGACACGATAAGCTCAACCATACCCGATTTGCATGGCGATCGCGCAACTGGATGCCCCTGACGTTGCCAGTCCTTAACGTTGCCAGTCCTTAGCAGGATGACTTAAATAGCGTAATTATAAACTAGGTCGCCCCATCTGCGGATAGCTTGGGAAACGCTGTAGTAAGCTCCATCTCCCCGGTCTTAAGCGGATAGACCTAGGGCGAATGTAGATGGGAAAAGCGATTCTGTGTAGCATAGGGGATGTACAACGCGGAAGAGCGTAGTTCTTCAAACTGTAAAAGTTGGTGCGCGATGACTGAAGACGAGAAGAATACGGCAGAGAATCAAGCAGGTGTGACAAACTCAACCCCAGATATGACCAAAGACGAGCAGGCTCAAACCATACTGCCCGATGACGTGACGTTTGGGGACGACGAGAATGCAGCCCCGGCTTCAGATGCGACCGTTATTTCAGCATCGGAAGCTGTCGAGGTGGAGGACGCCCCCGAGCCGGACAGCCCAGTCTCGGTGGAAGTGGATGCGGACGACGCTACCAGTGTCGATCCCGCTGTAGTTCAATCCCTGCAGCAGGAGATTGACGGGCTGAAGGCTCAGGTTGAAGACCGAACAAATCAGTACGTTCGGATTGCAGCAGATTTCGAGAATTTTCGGCGGCGCACCCAAAAGGAGCGGGAAGACTTAGAAACCCAGGTTAAATGCGCCACCATTGCCGAGCTGCTGCCGGTTGTAGATAACTTTGAGCGGGCCAGGGCGCAGATTAAGCCCCAGACCGACGCAGAGATGACAATTCACAAAAGTTATCAGAGCGTTTATAAGCAGTTGGTCGATTGTCTCAAGCGGGTCGGCGTTTCGCCGATGCGGGCCGAAGGGGTTGAGTTCGACCCAAATCTACACGAAGCCGTCATGCGGGAGCCGACCCACGAGCATGAGGAGGGTACAGTAATGGAAGAACTGATGCGGGGCTACCTTTTGGGCGATCGCGTTTTACGTCACGCCATGGTCAAAGTGGCTGCAGCCCCCGAAGTTGATACCCCTCCCTCCGAAGAAGCTGTTTCTGAAAATGGCGATGAGGCATAACCGAAAAATCAGGGAAATATAAATACGCGGTCGAACATTACGCCCTTTGATACCGCTAACCTGCTCCAGCGATGGTTCGGTTTAGCTAGGCCAAGCGAGTTTTTACAACTTACTTCTGGCCAAAGCAAATTTTATTAGCCGAATCATTCTCACCAGACCTTTACTTGTCGGCGTAATGACTGGACAAACGCATCTACAATCAGACAGGTTAGTAAAGGAATGGTAGGCAGTTGGAGCATTTTTGAGCCAAACTGATCGATGAATCTAGCTCTAAACTTTTCGCAGCCCGCGCTTATTAATGATTTATGACGTTTCTAGGAAACTGGCAAATTCTTAGTAGCGGGTAAGGGAAGGCGTAGATCTGAAATTGCACGGCAGATCCCTACTACGTAGAATTGAAGGCATTCACGGCGGCTAGTTATGGGAAAAGTTATCGGCATTGACCTGGGCACAACCAACAGTTGTGTATCTGTACTAGAGGGTGGTCAACCAATCGTCATCCCGAACTCTGAAGGGGGGCGAACTACCCCCAGTATCGTTGGGTTCGGCAAGACGGGCGAGCGTTTGACCGGGCAACTGGCGAAGCGTCAAGCGGTTACCAATGCCGAGAACACGGTATTTAGCATCAAGCGGTTTATTGGTCGGCGCTGGGAAGATACCGAGACCGAGCGGCAGCGAGTTCCCTATGGCTGCACCAAGGGGAAAGACAACACGGTGAATGTCGAAATTCGCGATCGCACCTATACGCCCCAAGAAATATCATCCATGATTCTCCAAAAGCTCAAGCAGGACGCTGAGAGCTACCTCGGAGAAACCGTCACCCAGGCTGTGATTACCGTCCCTGCTTACTTCACCGATGCCCAGCGACAGGCGACCAAGGATGCTGGCACCATTGCGGGGCTAGAGGTGTTACGCATCATCAACGAGCCCACTGCTGCCGCGCTTTCCTATGGGCTAGATAAGCAAGATCAGGATCAAACCGTGCTCGTCTTTGACTTGGGCGGCGGTACCTTTGATGTCTCGGTGCTGCAGCTCGGTGAGGGCGTCTTCGAGGTGAAGGCAACCTCTGGCAATAACCACCTCGGGGGGGACGACTTTGACAATGTGCTGGTGCAGTGGATGACCAGAACCTTCCGCGAGCAGGAAGGCATCGATTTGTCTACCGACAAGATGGCGCTTCAGCGCCTCCGCGAGGCGGCAGAAAAGGCCAAAATCGAGCTGTCGAGTATGCTGACGACGACGGTCAACCTGCCATTTATCACCGCCGATGAGACGGGGCCTAAGCACCTGGAAATGGAGCTAACCCGCGCCAACTTCGAGGAACTGGCTAGTCACCTCGTTCAGGCAACGATTGAGCCAGTGACCCAGTCGCTCAAAGATTCGGGCCTATCAGCGGATGACATCGACCGCATCATTCTGGTGGGTGGGTCAACCCGCATTCCCGCTGTCCAGCAGGCCATTATCGAGTATTTCGACAAAACGCCGGATAAATCGGTTAACCCAGACGAAGCCGTCGCCCTTGGGGCTGCGATTCAGGGCGGCGTTTTAGGGGGTGACGTTAAAGATGTGCTGCTGCTCGACGTAACGCCCCTCTCCTTGGGCATCGAAACCCTCGGCGAAGTCTTCACGAAAATTATCGAACGCAATACGACGATTCCCACCAGCAAGACGCAAACCTTTTCGACCGCAACCGATGGCCAAACGTCTGTAGAAATCCACGTTTTACAGGGCGAGCGAGCCATGGCAAAAGACAACAAGAGCCTGGGTAAGTTTGAGCTTACGGGTATTCCACCGGCTCCCAGAGGCGTCCCCCAAATCGAGGTTTCGTTTGAAATTGATGCTAACGGGATTCTCCAAGTGGCAGCCCGCGACAAAGGCACCGGGCGTAACCAGAGCCTGCGAATTACCAACACCGGCGGGTTGACCCAGGACGAAATCGCGCGGCTGCAGCAAGAGGCTGAAATGTACGCTGCAGAAGATCTACGCTGGCAGCAGTTGGCCCAACTACGCAACCAGGCAGACGTCCTCTTCTACAACTACGAGTCGACCATGCGCGACAATGCGGCGTTTATCTCAGAGGAGCTCAAGGCCCAGGCCAACGAACGGGTGGCCGAACTGCGGGCAGCTACACGCGCGGCTGGCGATCGCTCCATCTCTCCAGAAATTCTCCAGGAGAAGCTAGACGCTTTGCAGCAAATCCTGCTCATGATCGGCACCGAGGTCTATAAGGAGGCCGATGGATATGACCCAGGACTTGGCGATGGAACTGCCCCCGAAGACTCCATTGGCTATGATCCCATGGCGGGAATTGACGAAGACTACGGCCTGGAAGCAGATTCCACCATCTCCGCCGACTACGAGGCAGTCGATTAGATAGATTAGAAGATACAGTAGAGTAGTGTTGTCTGCGGCTGCAGCCTCTCCATTATTCCGTCTGTCAATATGTCTCAGTTTTTTCTGTAAAGCGCTCTATGGCTCGTGATTATTACGAAATCCTTGGTGTCTCACGCACTGCCGATAAAGATGAGCTCAAGCGAGCCTATCGCCGCCTAGCCCGGAAGTATCACCCGGACGTCAACAAGGAGGAGGGGGCAGAAGAGCGCTTCAAAGAAATTAACCGCGCCTACGAAGTACTCTCCGAACCCGAAACCCGAGCCCGCTACGATCGCTTCGGCGAGGCTGGTGTGGGCTCAGCGGCGGGGGCTGGCTTCCAGGACTTTAGCGACTTTGGCGGGTTTGCCGACATTTTTGAGAGCTTCTTTAGCGGCTTTTCTGGGGGCACCGGTACCCAAGCGCGGCGACGGAGCGGGCCAGTGCGGGGTGATGACCTGCGGCTCGACCTGCGGCTCGATTTTCGCGATGCCGTCTTTGGGGGCGATAAGGAGATTCGCATCAGCCATCTAGAAACCTGCTCCACCTGCGGCGGCACGGGTGCCAAGCCCGGAACCCAGCCCCATACCTGCTCCATGTGTAGCGGCAGCGGTCAGGTGCGGCGAGCCACCCGCACGCCGTTTGGCAGCTTTACCCAGGTTTCCGTTTGTCCCAACTGTAGCGGTTCGGGGCAGGTCATCGAAGATAAGTGTGACACCTGCGGCGGCAGCGGTCAAAAGCAGGAAACCAAGAAGCTCAAGATCACCATTCCGGCTGGCGTTGACAACGGTACGCGGCTGCGGGTTTCGGGCGAGGGAGACGCGGGCAAGCGCGGCGGCCCTCCCGGCGATCTGTATGTTTACCTGTTTGTCAAGGAAGACGCCGAGTTTAAGCGGGACGGCATCAACATCCTTTCCGAAATTAAGATTAGCTACCTACAGGCCATTCTGGGCTGCAAGCTCCAGGTCAACACAGTTGATGGTCCCCAGGAAGTCACCATTGCGGCGGGCACCCAGCCGGAAACCGTCCTCACGCTCGAAAATCGCGGCGTTCCGCGGCTGGGGAATCCCGTTAGTCGGGGTGACCACCTGGTGACCGTGCAGATTGAAATTCCCACCAAAATCTCTGCCGAGGAGCGAGAGCTGCTGGAGAAGCTGGCAAAAATCCACGGCGATCGCGTCGGTAAAGGCGGCGGCCTGGAAGGATTCCTAGGAGGACTGTTTCGCGGATGACATCAGCGGCATCGACGACCCAGCTTGTGCCTGACGATCGCCTGGATTTACGGGGTACGCCCTGTCCGATCAACTTTGTTCGCACCAAGCTACATCTAGAAAAGATGGCTCCAGGGGCGCTGCTGGAGGTGTGGCTCGATCCGGGAGAACCCATTGAGCAAGTGCCCGACAGTTTAACGATGGAAGGTTACCGAGTGGAGAGTATTGAGGACCGGTCGGAGTTTTTCACCATTCAGGTGCGACGCCCCCCCACGGCATGACTGACGCGATCCTCACCTTCCAGCGGCATGATGCCCGACCTTTGGATCGGCCTAACCCGCTGGTGGGAACCGTCCTTGCCGTTCAGGCAAACTACTACTGGGTGAAGCTCGATGGTTTACCACCGGATGCCGCCTCTGAGCCAGGGGCAACTGACTCCCCTCTCCATCAGAGCCGGGCTGTGCTGCTATGTACGCGGCGATCGCGGCTGAAGAAGATCGGCCAGCAGGTGTGGGTGGGCGATCGCGTCGTTGTAGAGGAACCCGACTGGCGCGGTCAGCGGGGAGCAATTTCTCAAGTTTTGCCCAGGGTAACGGAACTAGACCGTCCGCCCGTCGCCAACGCCAGCCAGATTCTCCTGGTCTTTGCCCTGGCCGCACCAGAGCCGGAGCCGCTGCAGCTCAGCCGCTTTCTGGTAAAAGCCGAATCTACTGAGCTGAAGGTTGCCCTCTGCCTGAATAAGAGTGACCTCCTTTCCCCTGACCAGCAGCAGCAGTGGCGCGATCGCCTCCAGCAGTGGGGCTATGACCCGGTTATTGTCAGTATTCAAGCTCAGGCGGGTATGGCTCCCGTGCGCGAACAGTTGGGGCACCGCATCACGGTGATCTCGGGGCCATCGGGGGTGGGTAAATCTAGCCTAATTAACTACTTCATCCCCACCGTTGACCAGCGCGTTAACGCCGTCTCCGGCAAGCTGGGCCGGGGTCGCCACACCACCCGCCACGTAGAGCTATTCGAGCTGCCCAGCGGCGGACTGCTGGCCGATACGCCAGGGTTTAACCAGCCCGATTTGGACTGTACGCCGTCGGATCTGGGCGATTATTTTCCAGAAATTCGCCGGCGGCTTGAGCAGCGAACCTGCCAGTTCAGCAACTGCCTGCACCGTGACGAGCCCAACTGTGCCGTGCGGGGTGACTGGGAGCGATATGGCCACTACCTGACGTTTTTGGAGGAGGCGATCGCCCGTCAAGCTAGCCTAGAGAAGATGGGTGATGAAGAATCCGCCCTAAAAGTCAAATCCGGTGAGCTAGGCGAGTCGCGCTATGAGCCAAAGCTGGAAACCAAGCGCTACCGCCGCCCCTCCCGTCGCCAGCAGCGGCAAAATCTTCAGGATCTCTGTGGCGATATTGGCGAACTCCTGGAGGAAGCCGACCAGGACGCAGAGCTGGATTAGCAAGTATGGCGTTACGCTTTCGCGTTAGGACGTTCAAGCGGTGTGGAACCCTCGCGACGCGGGGGTTCTACACTCAAACCTTAGCCCATAGGGCTATACGTGGCCATAGATAAAAGCCAGTGGGGTGCGTCCCACCATAGCTACGTTTGCTTATGACCACCTACTTAACGGCAAAAGCTCTAAGTAGAACTGCGTTGAAAAACGAAGGTTAGAAAACCGGGGCGCTCCCCCGATTTTCTAACATGAATTTAATTGTGCCGACCTACTTAAGTCAAAGATTGAAGTCGAAACCGATACGGAACCTGTATGTCTCCCCACCAGCCCATCTATCTTGACTGCCATGCCACCACTCCCGTCGATGAGCGGGCGTTGGCGGCCATGCTGCCTTTCTTTACCCAGAGCTTTGGCAACCCCGCCAGCGTCAACCACCAGTTTGGCTGGGAAGCCGAAGCTGCCGTAACGCGATCGCGGGAGAGCATCGCCGCTGCTATCAACGCCCGTCCCGATGAGATCGTGTTCACCAGTGGCGCAACCGAAGCCGACAACCTCGCTATCAAGGGAGTGGCAGAAGCCTACCTGTCAAAAGGTCGGCACTTGATCACCACGCAAACAGAACACAATGCAGTGCTCGATCCCTGCCGCTACCTGGCCTCCCTGGGCTTCGAGGTGACGTTTCTGCCGGTTCAGCCCGATGGGTTAATTGACCTAGCTGTCCTGGAGCGGGCCATGCGCCCTGATACCGTCCTCGTCTCGGTAATGGCGGCTAACAACGAGATTGGCGTCATCCAGCCCCTGGCAGAGATGGGTGCTCTATGCCGCGATCGCCAAATCCTCTTCCATACCGACGCCGCCCAGGCCCTGGGCAAAATTCCGCTGGACGTGGATGCCTTCCAGATTGATCTCATGTCTCTCACGGCCCACAAGATCTACGGACCGAAGGGGATTGGTGCCCTCTACGTTCGCCGTCGCCGCCCCCGCGTGCAGCTAGCGCCCCAGCTGCACGGCGGCGGGCAGGAGCGGGGACTGCGCTCTGGGACCCTCTACCCTCCCCAAATTGTCGGTTTTGCCAAGGCCGTTGAGCTGGCGCTAGCTGACCGGGAGCTGGATCAGACCCGCATCCTAAATTTGAGGCAGCACCTCTGGCAGCGGATCAGCACCCTAGAGGGGATTCATCTCAACGGCCATCCTACCCAGCGGTTAGCAGGGAACCTGAACGTCAGCATCGAAGGGGTGGACGGTGCCGCTCTGCTGCTGGGCCTCCAGTCGGCGATCGCCGTTTCCTCCGGTTCTGCCTGCACTTCCGCCGAGCAGTCAGCTTCCCATGTCCTCAAAGCAATTGGTCGCTCGGATGCACTGGCCTATGCCTCGGTAAGATTTGGCATTGGCCGGTTCAACACCTTAGATGACATCGAACGGGCGGCGGCACAAGTGGTCGAGACCGTCCGATCTTTGCGGCAGCCCTCCGCCGTTTCGGTCTAGCGATCGCCGTATTTAGCCTGAGTCCGAGCCCTACTGCTGGCGTCCTCTGAGCGAACCGGCTGGGCGATACAATCTCTCCATTTTGGGAAAACTAAGGGGGAGGGCTTGTTCTGCCTAAATTTTTACGGCGCGGCGGCGGCTAGCGTCGATATAGCCCTATGGGCCAAGGTTTGAGTGTGGAACCCCCGCGTCGCGCGGGTTCCACACCGCTTGAGCCTCCTAACGCGAAAGCGTAGCGCTACATGTCCTGTAAACCAGGAGACAGTTTACGATCTGCCCTTGCGGTGCTGTACCCGGCGACACTGACTGGATAGAGTGACACAACAGGCGGTTTCGTCGCCCCTCATTCTCAAAATGGCACTATGGATAGTCAACTGGTTCGCGTTCAAGACCTGTCAGCGGGCGATCGCGCAGAAATGTATCATCTTCTGCAGCAGCACTTTCAGGGGGTGCGGGTTGATGTCTTTCAGGCAGACCTCAGCGAGAAAAACTGGGCCATTCTCCTGCGGGACGGAAACCGGGCGCTCAAAGGCTTCTCCACAATTTTGCTGTACGACACTGTATTCGCCGGCATTCCCCTCAGCGTCGTCTACTCGGGGGACACAATTGTAGACCCCAGCGCCTGGTCGAGCACCGCCCTGGCTCGGAGCTGGATTGACGCCATTAACTTGCTCAAGCAGGGTGTGACTACCCGCCAGCTCTACTGGCTGCTGATCTCCTCCGGCTACCGTACCTATCGGTTCATGCCCACCTTCTGGCGCGAGTTCTATCCCCGCCATGACGCGCCGACGCCGTCCCATGTCCAGCGGCTGATAGACCGTTTGGCAATGGAGAAGTTTGGCGATCGCTACGACCCAACCGCAGGAGTGGTGCGGCTCTCCCATCCCCATACGCTGCGGGGAAAGCTGCGGGGAGTTCCCGACGAACGTCGCGCCAATCCCCATGTGCAGTTCTTCGCCGCCCGCAACCCAGGGCACTGCTGGGGGGATGAGCTAGTTTGTCTAACGGAAGTTTGCGAAGAGAACTTGACCCGTGCCGGTCGCCGTATGTGGTTTGCCCAATCTTGTCTGCAACAGCAGAGGAGTGTTCTATGAGCCAGCGCCCATCGATCGCGGGTCTAGACCTGCCCGCCGCAGCCAATACGAGCAAACTTCGCCGCATCCTGCAAGCTACCCTAACGCAACACGGCACATCTATTAGAACCACTATGTACCCTTTACAATCGCCGACTGCACCCAACTCGACCCTTACGCAGGTGCGATCGCCCTGGGATTCCCTACCCACCTCGCCTGCTGCGCCCGATGCCGCAATAGATGCCGTCCCAGCCTATTGGCAGGCCAGCCACTTCGGGCTAGACCGGGTCACCCTCTTTCAAAACGCTGGACCCGCCGAGCAACATGCCATTCTCGCCCATGCCAATCAAAACTTGCTGGAAGAAGCTTACTTCATCGAGCAGGCGGGAATGGGCTACATGTCCCGCATGGCGTTGCTAGCCGACTCTATCGAGGAGCGGATGCTCTATACCCTGTTCGCTGCTGAGGAGACGACCCACTTTGTGCAGCTATCCCCGTTTCTCTCGACGCCGCCTGCGGCCACTTCCGGCCCCTTTCTGCGGCTTCTGGCAGAACTGGTGGAAAGCGAAGATAAATCCGTGCTGCTTTTTGTGATTCAAGTCGTTCTCGAAGGCTGGGGGCTGACCCACTATCGCCAGCTTGCCGCCAGTTGTCAGGATGCCACTCTGGCCCACCTGCTGCAGAGCTTCCTCCAGGACGAGTCGCGCCACCACGGCACCGGAGTGACCCTCTTCAACCAGACCCATGTCTCCCCCAGCAGCCAGGCCGCCATTGTAGAAATCCTGGCCCAGTTTCTGCAAATGGTGCAGGTGGGACCACAGGGAATTGTGGCGGCGATCGCCCAAGTCAAAGGTGGACTGTCCTATAACCAGCGACTCCAGATTTTCGAGGAACTCAATGCCCCGGTGCAAAGTGGCGATCGCCTCCGCCTGCTGCGCACCCTGATGCGGGGCGAGGGGGCTGACCGGATTATTCAAGCCCTAGATGAGTGGGGCGCATTTCAGCCCCAGACGCCTGCCCAGTGTGCCTCCGTGCAGATCTAGCGCAGCCACTTGCGGCTACCGGGGCGGCAAAATTGTCAGGTCTAGAATCGCTTGGTGGGTCAGACAGCGCCAGTGGCACTGGAATAAGTCAGGAGTTTGGAGACCGATGGTGGCGATCGCTGGCGTGGCGGGAAAGGGAAACAGGCGATCGAAGCACAGGTGTTCGTCCTGCAGGCCAAACTGCAGCAGATAAACGGCAGGCGGAGCATTCAGCAGCGCCAGTAGCCAGAAGCCTAACTGATACAACGGCTGACGCCAGCGGTCAGCCAGATGGACGGGCTGCTGATAGGCAGGGAGGGAGGCGGAAGGGGATGGTGCCAAACCAATGACTTCGCCGTAGAGGGGACCACGGGCGGTCAAAACAATGGGCAACCAGAGCTGACCCTTTCCGACCTGGTGGGGCCACCTCTGGCTTACCTGATGGCGTAGGGTAGCGATGTCTTGGCAGGCTAAATAAACGGAGCGTCCGGGAAACTTTAAGAACTCTGGCAGGCGGAAGGTCAGCGGACAAATAATGGAATCTCCTGTCAGCAGTGACGGGGATAGCTCCGCAACTGAAACGAGGGAGGCGGCATTGCGTGAGTCTGGGCCTGCGTCTGCTGCCGCGATCGCCACCATCATGGGAGCTGATATTAAGCGGCTGGAGGTCGGCCCGTCGGGGACCTCAAACTGCTCGTCTGTGCTGCCGTCTTCGTCGTCTACAACAACTAAAACCGCCGCCACTAGGCGTCTCCGAAGGACGGAACCGGGGAGGAGACGTTGCCGATGCGGGGAAAGCTGGGCAGGTCGAGGTGGGTGATGTTGCGGTTGCGCACCGCTAAGCGATAGCTAACGCTCTGCAGCTCGGCATGAAGCTGGCGATTTTCCCGCTGAATGCGGGCGATCTTTTCTTTGATGGGAATCATGCGCTCCGCGAACTTGTCTTTGTAAATGCGGGGCATTTCCTGGACGACTTTTTCTAGCATCTGCGTGCGGCTGGTGAGTTCTGCCACTGACTGGCGCAGGTGCTCGATTTCGGTGTCTCGCTCGGCGATCTGGCCTTGGTAGAAGCCGACCTGCTCTTCCACCGCCTTGAGCTGATCCCGGAGCGATCGCACCTCAGCCTGTTGGCGTTCCGAAAGCTCGGGGCGCGGCGTAAAATTGGCGTTCCCTTTCACCAGCCGAAACAGCTCTTGGGAGAGTTGCTGGACCAGCTGATCACGCATCTGCAACTCTTCGCGCATGCGAGAGACCTCTGCCTGGAGCTCAGAGAGCCTGGGATTCACTGACTGGATCACGACATCGCTCCTAAAGGATAATATGCTCAACAGCACACCAGCACGGGTGGCAGTTTTAGTGCCGAGTGCCCATTGTGGCTAATGTACCACTTACCATCGCAATTGGCACCTCCTTGAGATTTTCCTTGAGGCTGCTCGGTAGAGCAGTGGGGGCGAATCGCCACTCGCCCCCAGCAATGAGGGCCTAGGCTTGATCCTCTTCAGCACCCGTGGAGGCGTTTGCGTGTTCTTCCTGCCGAATGGTCAGGTAGCGGATTACGTCTTCACTTAGGCGCATATTTCGCTCCAGGGCCGCCACCCCATCGCCCGGGCTGCGATAGTTCATTTGGATGTAGATGCCTTCCCGGTGATCGTCGATTTCGTAGGCGAGGCGACGCTTCCCCCGGTGTTGAGTTTCAATCTCCTGAGCACCCTGCTCGCGCAGAATGCTTTGGTATTTGTCAATGGCCTGATCGGTTTGTTCATCGCCCAGGTCGGGGCGAAGGATGTACATTGTCTCGTAAGCGTTCATCGTTGCTGAAAGGTCTCCTTTTGGACAAATGGCTTCTGCGACACAGACATCACCCTGAGCATGGCCATGATGGGGATTGGAGCGATCGCTCCAACCCTTCAAAGAGATATCTGCGCAGAAGCAAGGATTTATGATCATATACCACCGTTTAATCCCTTCGCTACTCTTGCTACGCTATATCTTGGCTTCCCAATCTCAATTCATCGTTCACCACGTCTCGTCAGCACACTATGGCGCAACGCTACATTCGGGTTCAAACCAAGACAGGGCAACTTCATTACGGTTTACTTGAGCTAGACCGGCGCATCCGGCTGCTGGATGCCCCTCCGTGGCTCAAGGGCCAGCCCACCGAGCAAGAGCTGGCTCCCGGTAGCTACCAAGTCCTAGCTCCCTGCGCGCCGTCCAAGATTGTGGCCGTCGGCAAAAATTACCGTAAGCACGCCACCGAGATGAAGTCGGAGGTGCCCGCAGAGCCTTTGATTTTCATGAAGCCGTCTACGACCATCACGGCAACCGAATCGGCTATTCTCTATCCGCCCCAGTCGAAACGGGTTGACTATGAAGGGGAACTGGCTCTAGTCATTGGCGATCGCTGCGTTGGCTGCTCCCAGGAAGAGGCCGCAGGAAAAATCTGGGGCTACACCATTGCCAATGACGTGACTGCCCGTGACTTGCAGCAGCGGGACGGTCAGTGGACTCGGGCCAAGGGGTTTGACACATTTTGCCCCCTCGGCCCCTGGATTGTGCGGGATCTGGCCGCGGGGGCCAGGCTGGAAACTTTTTTGAACGACGATTCTCAGCCGGTCCAGTCGGCCTCGACGGATGACATGGTCTTTTCGCCCGATGTCCTGGTGTCCTACATCAGCCAGATTATGACGCTGCTGCCGGGAGACGTAGTGTTGACGGGCACCCCCGAAGGCGTAGGCCCTCTTAAACCGGGCGATCGCGTACGCATTACGATTGAGGGCATCGGTTCACTGGAAAACGCCGTGGCCCTACGAGAAGCCCCTAGCCCCCAGAGCACCCGCCTCTAGCGCACCTGCATGTAAACCGCATCGGATAGGGGCGGGATCTCGGCGTACCGGCCCCGAGCAGACTGCACGATAGAGTAAACGGCGATCGCCAGCGTTCCCAAAAAAAGCACGTTGAACAGGGTCAGCGTCAGGATATTGCCGGTTGCCAGCACGGGGATGACCGTACCCAGTAGCTGCCAGAGGAGGCCAAAAATTGACAGAGCAATGCCAACCAGAATGGCTTGCATGGTGTTGAAGCGCACAAAGTGGCGAATGCGCTCGTTGCGCACCACGGCTGCAATCAGCACGATCAGCACCAGCAGTCTGCCGAATGGAATTGCCCCAACAATACCGTTGTATAGACCGGCAACAATAGCTAGGGGCAAAAATAGCACCTGCAGTTCGGGAATTTGGGGGAACAGCGCCCGTTGAGCGTAGGGATAGGCGTAGATCAGGGGCAGCAAATAGACTAAACAAGCAAATACTCGATCCCAAATCGTGGTGGAGCCGCGCCAAGTCATTCTTAAGGTCTCCCGTCGGTTGAATCTCAGTAAAATATCGGTTTTTTCCTTCCTCTATTCAGGATAACGATTTTTGGAAGCGACTAGCGAGCAGATGTCGGGGTTAGCACCTGGCCTGCCTCCGCCTCGGTCTTCAGAAAATGCCCCAGCAGATATAGCGAGCCGCAGAGAATTACAGTGGGTTCTGTATCCGCATTCTCAGCAGCCGCAAATGCCCCCGTCAAGGCCGCCGATAGGTCCGCGTGGGTACAGCATTGGCTTAGAGTGGGGCAAATTTGGGCAGCCAGGTTAGCCAGGTCCTCCGGTGCTGCCGCACTGTGGTCTGGTACTGACACTAGGTGCAAGCCATCTCCCGATCGCAGCAGCGCTCGAAAAATTTCCCCGTGATCCTTGGTAGAGAGCATGCCCATGACCCAAATTACGGGGGGCTGGATGCGATCGCCCTCATCCACGTAACGCCGCAGCATCACCGCCGCCGCCCCATTGTGGGCACCATCGATCAGGAGATTATGTCCCTGCCAGCGCACCCACTGAATCCGCCCCGGCCAGCGGGCCTGCTCAATGCCCGCAACGATTGCCGTTGGTGGAATTCCCCAGCCCTGCTGCTGGAGAAGCTGGAGGGTGGCGATCGCCAAGGCTGAGTTCATCCGCTGATGGGCACCCGGCAGAGGCAGGGTGTAGCGGACTGATTTCACGAAATCGGGGGGCGGAAGAGTTGCGATAGGCTCATACTCCGCCTGGCCCTGCCCCAAGTCTCTAGCAGGCTGCACCCAGTAAACCGGGCAGTCAAGTGCCCGGCCCCGTTTCGCCACCACCGCTGTCGCTTCGGGGGGCAACTGTCCGATCACAGCGGGGCAGTGGGGCTTTAAGATTCCGGCTTTTTCAAAGGCAATCTGATCCAGGGTCGAGCCGAGCCGCTGCCAGTGGTCGCGGCTGATGGAGGTGATGACGCTGACGAGGGGGCGATCGCATACGTTTGTCGCATCGAGCCGTCCTCCTAAGCCCACCTCCATGACAGCAATGTCAACCTGCTGCTGGGCAAAGTAGAGCCAGGCTGCTGCCGTCAGGACCTCAAACTGGGTGGGCGAGGGTGCTTGCGACAGCGCAATGGACTGAACCTGCAGCAGCAGGCCACAGAGGGCTGTCGGGTCAATTGGGACATCGTTGATACAGATGCGTTCGGTCCAGTCTACCAGGTGGGGTGATGTGTAGCGTCCCACCCGAAATCCTGCCCGAGCCAGAATCGATGACAAGTAGGCACAGACCGAGCCTTTGCCATTGGTGCCCGACACATGGATAACGCGCATCTGCTGATGGGGATTTTCCAGCAGGTGCAGCAGTCGCAGAATCCGCTCCAGGCCCAGCTCAACGCCAAATCGCCCAAATCCTTCTAGAATCTGGTCAATCTGCCTTAAAGCATCCCCGCGGCTTAGGGGTGCGTCTGGGGTACTGGGTGGACTAATTCTGTCCAGCTTTGGACCGGGTGTAGACGATGTGGGTTTTTGCCAGTGGGCCATTGCGGTCATGGATACGAGCATCAGGTGGATGTTCCGTAGATTTGTCTAGCACGTCGCCCGGCAGACCTCCCCAGCAGACATCCAAGTAACCTGATGATAGGAATCACAAGATTGTATCGCTGCGAACTCAGGCACAGCTTTCTATAATGTAAAAAACAGGTAACATTAGGGCATAGAGTTTAGGTCGCTGGTTGTATTGTGTTTGTCCTTAACGGCTACGAATATCTCTTGGGCTTTCTCATCATCTGTGGCCTAGTGCCTGTTTTAGCCCTCGGCGTTTCCTACTTTGTTCGCCCGAAGCGCTTAGGCGTGGAGCGCCGCACGACCTACGAGTCTGGGATGGAGCCTATTGGCGGAGCGTGGATTCAGTTCAATATCCGCTACTACATGTTTGCACTGGTCTTCGTCATCTTCGATGTGGAGGTTGTCTTCCTCTACCCCTGGGCCGTAGCGTTTAACCAGCTTGGCTTGCTGGCATTTGTTGAAGTGTTAATCTTCATCGCAATTCTTGTTGTTGGACTTGTATACGCTTGGAGGAAAGGAGCGCTGGAATGGTCATGAACCCTGACACCACTAGCTCCAAGGACGTGCTTGATCAGATGCGTAACCCGATTGGAACCCCCCAGGTTACTCAGGACCTTTCGGAGAACGTCATCCTAACTACGGTGGATGATCTGCATAACTGGGCACGCCTGTCGAGTTTGTGGCCGCTGCTCTACGGCACGGCCTGTTGCTTTATTGAATTTGCTGCCCTGATTGGCTCTCGATTTGACTTTGACCGGTTTGGACTGGTACCGCGGGCCAGCCCCCGCCAGGCTGACCTAATTATTACCGCTGGCACCGTCACCATGAAAATGGCTCCCGCTCTCGTTCGGCTTTACGAACAGATGCCTGATCCGAAATATGTCATGGCAATGGGAGCCTGCACCATCACGGGCGGAATGTTCAGCATGGATTCTCCCACTGCTGTACGGGGGGTTGATAAGCTGATCCCCGTGGATGTATATATCCCAGGCTGCCCGCCGCGACCGGAGGCTATTATCGACGCCATCATTAAGCTGCGTAAGAAGATCGCCAACGAGGCGGTGCAGGAGCGGGGTTTAGTGGGACAAACCCATCGCTACTACACGCGATCGCACAACATGAAGCCCGTCCCCCAAATTCACACAGGCGAGTATCTCCGTGCAGCGACCCGTCAGTCTCCCCCCAAGGAGCTGATGCAGGCAATGGGTATGCCGGTATCCCCCGCTTTAGAAGAGGTGCAAGAGGAGGAGAGCGATCGTGGCTGAATCTGACCAGTCTACTCAGGCTGAGAGCATTGTCGAAGCGGGCAAAACCTCTCGCTGGCTCACGGAAAACGGCTTTGATCACGAAACCCTTGAACCGGACCACGCCGGTGTAGAGGTGCTGAAGGTAGAGCGGGACTTTCTGATTCCATTTGCCACTGCCCTCTATGCCTACGGCTTCAACTACCTCCAGTGCCAGGCCGCCTACGACTCTGGCCCTGGTGGTGATTTGGTCAGCACTTACCATCTCATTAAGCTCACCGACAGCGCCGATCGCCCTGATGAGGTGCGCATTAAAGTCTTCTTGCCCCGAGAAGACCCCCGGGTGCCGTCGGTCTACTGGATCTGGAAGTCGGCAGACTGGCAAGAGCGGGAGAGCTACGACATGTATGGCATCGTCTACGAAGGCCACCCCAACCTCAAGCGTCTCCTGATGCCGGAGGATTGGAAGGGCTACCCGCTGCGCAAAGACTATGTGTCGCCAGACTTTTTTGAGCTACAGGACGCCTATTAGAGTTAGTCCTGCCTTGGAACAAATTCGGTGAAATTGTGGGGGCGATCGTGCGATCGCCTCCTTTTTATTTATCCAAGCCGACGACTTCACAAGATTCTATGGCACCGAATAGTCATCTGCTGCCGCTGGGAGAATGCTGGGGCCTGTTTGTACGGAGGCAGAACCGGGGGTATCGGGATGGGCGATCGCCGCTGCCAGCACCTGAGCCAATTCCGTCTGCTGCTGGAGCTGCTGGGTCGTGGACACTAAACTGCTGAGGCCGTTCACCAGCTCCCGCACATTGCTGCGAAACTCTGGATCTCCCGTTAGTTCATCCAGGTCAGCGGTAATTTTGCGGGCGTTTTCAAAGGTTTCATAGGCCGAGTCTAGGGTGCGCTGGAGCTGGACAATGGTTTCGGCATCTTCGAGGCTGGCGGTAAAGCTGCGTAGGTTCTCAGACGCGGCCACTGCATTGGCCACCAGAGTATCTAAATCCGCCATCAGCTCGCCCCCTTCAACCAGAGGTGATAGGTCGACTAGGAGGCGCTGCACATCTGTGCTAATCGTCTCAATATTGCCCAGGGTACGGGTCAGGGTCGCCTCATTGGTAGCGATAAGGCCGGTAATTTGGTCAGCCGTAACGCCGAAGCGGGTCGCCGCATCGGTAACGGATTCGACTGTGCCCGTCGCCGAAGTGGTCAGGAGACCCAGATCTTCCTGGAGGGATTCAGTGAGAATGGTGACTTCATCGGACAGCTCGGCGATGCCAGCGGCAGCTTCGGAGGTATTTTCCACCAGCGATTCGATTTCGGCAAATAGTTCTGGGTCGTCAAATCGTTCGGCCAATCTAGCGGTGGTACGGATTAGCGTCGTATAGTTGACCCCCTCAATCCCCGTGACGGTGGCACCGTCGCAGAGGATGACGGCTGGGTCACAGTCCTCCGAGAGGGGGCTCATATCGAGGGCGGCTGACGACAGTTCCTCCAGGGGCACAATGTCGATTGAGGTTTCCCCAATCAAGCCTTCCTGGTTGGCTTCGACCTGGACCTCGTCGGGGATTTGCAGCTCAGCAGAATTAATTTGTACCACCACTCGGGCCTCGTTCGTGCCAGGCTGAACCGACTGAATGCGCCCTACGGTCACGCCTCGGTAGCGGACGGGGGCACCTGCCTGCATGCCAGCGACCGTATCGAATAAAACGCTGATCTGATAGCTGCGATTCCCCAGGTCTAAGCCCCTCAACCAGAGAATCAGCCCGCCAAAGAGGGCAAGCCCTCCCAGAATGAGTAAGCCAACCGTCCCTTCTCGAACCGTTCGCGATCGCATGATTCTCCTCAGTGATGGGTGTGATGGGTGGCTGCTGCCAGTGGGTTATTCTAACCACGTTTCAGGGCACTGCAACCACTTTAATGGACGATTTCGCCAAAATTGCCTAGGTGTCTACGTGTAGGTGTTTTGAACTAGCTCAGTGACCAGCTCAGGGACTGGCTCGTGAAATAAGGACCTGTATGGGGCCACTCCCTTAGCCCGCTACCTGAATCGGTCCTTCGATCGCCCCGCTGAAGAATTGGCGGACGAAAGGATGATCGGTGGTATCAATGTCGTCAACGCCGCCCTGCCAATGAATTTTCCCTTTGTACATGAAGATGATGCGGTCTGCCGTGCGGCGAATCGTGCTGTCTTGGTGGGTCACAATCAGGTAGGTGCCGCAGCCCCGTTCGTGACACTGAATGCTGCGGATTAGGTCTTCAATCACGGTGGATGCAATGGGATCTAGCCCAGCAGTCGGCTCATCGTACAGTAATACTTCCGGTACCGCAGCAGGATTTTCCGGATTAGCAATAATCGCGCGGGCGAAGCTGACCCGCTTGCGCATGCCGCCGGACAGTTCGGCAGGAAAGCGATCGCCAATGCCCGGCAACCCCACCATGTCAAGGCTCCGGTTTACCAGCTCACGGATGCGGGAACGGGATAGGCCCGAGTGCTCGTACAGGGAAAAGCCGACGTTTTCATCTACGGTGAGAGAGTCAAACAGGGCTGCCTGCTGAAACACCATACCAATACCAACTGAATCAGGGTTGTCTTCAAGCAGGCCCTTGCGCTTAACCCCCTGAACGTAGATTTCACCTGAATCCGGCAGCAGCAGGCCAGCAATAACTCGAAGAATAGTGGATTTTCCTGTCCCCGAAGGCCCAATGATGGCAAGCGCTTCCCCCCGATAAACTGTAAGGTCAATACTGTCTAGCACGACGTTAGACCCAAAGCGCTTGCTGACGCCTCTTAGTTCGATCAATGGCTCTTGCATATCCCTAATCTATCCCAATCCGTAGCGAACCTATATCGCTCTAATCCATGCGGCGTTGCGATGGTGCGGGTGGCCAATCCGTTTTGACACTTTTGATGAAGTATGGATACTTAGTCTTCCCGGGCATGATAGAGGTATATTTGGCTTGACCATACCAAAAGACTGTGGGGATAGGGCGATCGCGATGTTTCTTACTATGCCGGTCGAGGGACTGCCACAGCACGAGCAAGTCATGCAAGTCTTATCTGGACAATAGTCACCAATAATGATAAGCGTCTAGCCATAAATCCAGTCTAGCCACAACAAGGCGGTCGGGGGAAGTGCCTCGGCGAGAGACTCATCCGAGCGATCGCTGCATTGATTTGTAGCGATTAGTTTAACCCTATAGGAATTATTCATAACGCCCACCTTATCCGCATAATGCCATTGAAGCTGCTCAAGCCATTTGTCAAAGGTCCCAAGGCCAGGCTGCCCTACCGCTCCAAAAGGCGGGTCAACCACTGGTATAAGTGGCTTGCCCCCGGACTATTTATCAAGCGATGGCTGCTGCTCAGCGCCATCGGCATGGTGTGTGTCGGTCTAGGGCTGGCCATCTGGGCCAATCAGACCCCCGTCTTTCGTATCGGGCAGTTCATCAGCCGCACCCTCTCTGCCATTACCACCCTTGTGCCTAACCACGTGAGCGGGCCAATCGTGCTGGCTGCCGGGCTGCTGTTTGTCTTTTGGGGGCAGTCCCGGACGCTGGGGGCGATTACCGAAGTCCTGATGCCCGATGGCGACGCCGAGCTAGTCGACCTGCTGGTGACCTATCGCCGCCTGAACCGGGGACCGAAGATTGTGGCTCTGGGAGGCGGCACGGGATTGTCAACCCTGCTACGGGGGCTGAAGCGCTATAGCGCCAACATTACGGCGATCGTCACCGTGGCCGACGATGGCGGCTCGTCGGGGCGCTTGCGGCGGGAGATTGGGGTGCTGCCACCGGGAGACATTCGCAACTGCCTGGCCGCGTTAGCCGATGAAGAAAAACTGCTGACGGAGCTGTTTCAGTATCGCTTCCGGGCGGGCAATGGCCTAGAGGGGCACAGCTTTGGCAACCTATTCATCACCGCAATGAGCGAAGTAACGGGGGATCTGGAGCAGGCGATCGCCGCTAGCTCTAAGGTATTGGCCGTGCGGGGGCAGGTGCTGCCTGCGACCCTGAGCGACGTGCGGCTCTGGGCCAGGCTTGCCGATGGTCGCCGCATTGAGGGCGAGTCTAATATTACCCAAGCCGCCGGAAAAATTGTGGAGCTGGGCTGCACCCCCAAAAACCCCCCTGCTTTGCCCAAAGCCTTACAGGCTATCCAGGAGGCCGACTACATCGTTATTGCCCCCGGCAGCCTTTATACCAGCATCATTCCCAACCTGATGGTGCCAGAAATTGTGGCGGCGATCGCTGCCAAAGCGGTGCCCCGCATCTATGTCTGCAACATCATGACCCAGCCGGGGGAAACCGAGGGCTACAGCGTATCGGAGCATATCCGCGCCATCGATGATGCCTGTGGTCAGCGGCTGTTTGACGCCGTGCTCATCCATCGGCGATCGCCCTCAGCCCAGGCGCTGATCCGCTATGCCCAGGAAGGCTCCCATCCCGTCTTTTTTGACCGAGAAGGGGTGGCTCTGACGGGGCGACGAGCTGTGGTGGCCAACGTCATGCATGAGGATAGTAGTGGCCGGGTGCGGCACGACTCCGATCGTCTGGCTGGAGTGCTGATGCGCTGGTATAGTCGGCATTAGCGTCTGCGTAGCCCGACGGGCTCAGGCTTGAGCGTAGAACTCCCGCAACGCGGGAGTTCCACATCTCTTAAATGTTCTAACGTGAAAGCGTAATGCTAAGTAGAACTGCGTTGAAAAACGAAGGTTAGAAAACCGGGGGAGCGCCCCCCGGGGCGCTCGCCCGGTTTTGTATAATGAAATTAATTGTGCCGGCCAACTTAGATCGTTAAAATATTGTTTTAAAGCAAGGCG
>JBHJGR010000232.1:0-5813 GCA_050331615.1 Elainellaceae cyanobacterium | reverse complement strand
AGCGTGGCCCGCTGGGTGGACGGGGGTTGGGAGGCTCTAGAGAAAGCGGGCCGCCTGTTCAACACGGTGACGGTGAAGGATAGCTGGGCGCGTCCGGTGCTCCTGTTTCGCAACGAGTGGAACTGCCAGCAGGTAGAGGGGGATCACCCCGAGCTGCGGCTCAACCATGTCGCCCCAGTAGTCTCCGGTCAGGAACCTGAGTCCCTCTAACACCGACATCTACAAATAGGCAAAGCTATCGTCGGGGTGCGCCCCTACGCCAGTTGTGTATGTAGCGCTACGCTTTCGCGTTAGGCGATTTCTGGGGAAAATTTTACCCTCGGTTGCACGGTTGGTAAGGGCAAATGGCCATTTGCCCCTACGTCATCGGGTCTCATCATTGCCAAAAATCGCCTTAGGACGCTCAAGAGGTGCGGCACCTCCGCGACGCGGGGGGGGGCTGCACTCAAACCATAACCCGTAGGGACATAACATCTCATCTGGTAGCTTCATCATAATTTGACAAATTGGGAAATCTGGTAAGGTAGACGCACTCTCCCCGAATCGACTAGCCCGTTTGATCGGTATCAGCTTTGATCAGCATCAGCGCTAGGCCAATCGACCGCTGAGTGCGCCTGCTCAGTTAAGCTAAACCCCAGAGCAGACGTTACCGATGCCCAATTCGTCAGGTTCTCCGAGACGGTGCGATATGTCAGGTCCATCTACCCCTCCCCCTAACGACGCGCTGGCAGCGGGTCTAGCGGCGCTTGAGCGACAGGACTATGCCGTGGCGATCGCCCAGCTTGAAGCAGCCTCCCAGAATGCACCAACGCCTCTAGGGCGGTTCAAAGCCCAGGCGGCCCTAATTAGGGCCTATGAGCGCAGCGGCAATATTCAGCAGGCAATTTTTGGTACCCAGCTCTTGCTGCGCAGTGCGGATGAATCGGTGCGCACCTGGGCTTCTGAAACCCTGGCCGAGCTGAACACCGAGTATGCCCACCTCCTATTTACCGACGAAGCCACGCCGCCGCTGCCAGAATCGGCTCCACCGGCTGACGATCAGCCCAACGGCTCGGAGCCTGTAGCGGAAGCAAAACCCACATTGGCAGAAACACCGGCGACCGTTCCGGAAGTAGCACCAGACGCTGCCGAGCCTACTCATTCAAAAAGCTCCGCCAATTCCTCAGACCCAACAGGTTTTGTGCCACTGGCCGATGCCTCCCCTGCTGCCCCCAGTCGTCCGTCCTCACCGTCACCTCCTGAGCACGACGCCCCGAGCGAATCTGCCCAAAATCCGTTTGTTTTTCCCGATGAGGTGATTCCTGCCGGGGATACTCCGGAGGGGGGCGTCTCTGAGGCGATCGCGCCCCATGCTGCTGACGAGGCTGCCCGGAAAGCTGCCCATCATTCAGCCCGCTCCCATTCCCGCCGCGCCCCCGTCCGTCGGCAAACCCCTCCCCCAGCCGCTGCACCTCAAACCTCCCCCCAAAAAACCGTCCGACAGGCATCTCAGCACCAGCATTCCCGCCGCGCCCTTGTCGCTCGTCGCGCGACATCAGCCGCCTCTGCCAAAATTCTCCCCAATCGTCCCATCCCCTGGCGGCAGGCCGATCGGGCCCAGCGGTGGACGCCTTTGGCTCCCATGCAGCGAACCGAGTTTTGGCTCTCCCAGGCTTGGACGGCGATCGCCCTCCTCCTCATCTTCAGTGCTCTTCTGCAAACGGCAATGGCCTGGGGAAATCCGGTGCGCCGCTTTTTCTCGCGCTTCATCCCGATCTATCAGTGGAGATTTCTAGAAAACCGACCGACCTGGGTCGTCCTCATTGCGCTGGTGGCGGTGCTGTGTGTCTCACCTTGGGTTTTGGATTTTATCCTGCGGCGATTTTACGGCAGTCGGTCAATGACGCTAGACGATTTGGCCAGCCACAGCCCAGAAGCCGCGCGGCTGCTGAAGCGGACCTGTCAGCAGCAAAGCTGTCCCCCTCCTCAGCTAAATCTAATCGTTGACCAGGCTCCCATGCTGCTGGGCTACGGGTTTCTGCCGCGCACGGTGCGCCTGGTGGTCAGCCAGGGACTCCTGCAGCAGCTCAATAACGATGAGATTGCAGCCCTCTGCGCTGCCCAATGGGCTGCGGCCCCAAGCTGGGGCATGGCTCCCCTCTCTCTGGTGACGCTGGTGGCCCAAATTCCTTACCAGGTGTACTGGCAAGTGGCGGCCTGGGGCGATCGCCTCAATCAGCCGTTTGGGCAGGCAGTTATGGGGGCGATCGCCGCCATTGCTTATGGGATCTACTGGCTAATCCACGGGACTGGACTCTGGCTGGCTCGCACCACTACCTGGCAGAGCGATCGCGCTGCTGTCGGGCTGACCGGCAATCCCAATGGACTGATGCGGGCACTGCTCAAGGTTTCAACCGGCATGGCCCACGAACTCAAGCGCCAGGGCAAAACGGGGCCCCTCCTAGAAAGCTTCGACCTGCTGATGCCGGTGGATTACCAAACAGCGCTGAGCCTGGGTAGCGCCTATCCCCACTCTTTAGGAGATGCGGCATCTCTGGATGTAGACGCCGATCCCTGGGGCCAATCTCCCGCTCTAGAGACAGACATCTTTAACTGGGGGCGGCTCAACCCCCACCGCCGCTGGCTCACCCTCAATCAGCCCCATCCTTGCCTAGGCGATCGCCTCCATGCCTTGACCCAAATTACTCACCAGTGGCGACTTGACTCAGAACTCACCTGGAAAACTCCCCCTCCTGCTGCCACTACCCCATCGCCGATTTGGCTCCAGGCTGCCCCCTTCGTGGCGGTTCCCGTCGGGCTGGCCTGTGCAGGTATCCTCTGGCTGGTGGGTGGTATTGCAGGGTTGGTGGACTTTCGGCCACTCACCTGGCTCTGGGGCGATCGCTCGATTCTGTGGGGCTGTCTGGCGATCGGGGCGAGCTTTGGCATTCTGATTCGCCTCAACACCTTTTTCATCGATATTAAGTCCACTAATCTGCGAATTGATCCCGACCTTCCCGATTTGCTTCGCGATTCTGCCTCCCTCCCAGTCGACGGCCAACCCGTGCAGTTGGAGGGAAAATTGCTGGGACGACAGGGAATGAACAATTGGCTGAATCAGGATCTTTTCCTCGACAGCGCCACCGGGCTGGTCAAGCTGCATCACGTCTCGCCCCTCGGCCCCCTCGGCAGCATTTTTATGGGGAGGAGTCGTCCCCTCGGATTATTGGGACGTCCGGTCGTCATTACTGGCTGGTTTCGGCTGGGGGCGACGCCCTGGCTTGATGTCAGCACAATTCGTACGAGGGGAGGACGCAGCCTGCGCAGCCACCACTCGACCTGGAGCAGCATATTGGCCGTTGGGTTGGCGGTTTGGGGGGCAGTGGTGATTTATCGGGGAAGCTTTTAGATTTTGGATTTTGGATTTTAGATTTTGGCAGGAGTAATCGGCTCAAATAAAAAGTGCCCGACAACCGGGTTCGGGGGTTGTGGGGCAAGGACAGTTAAACGCTTAACTCTAATATTTCGCAGAACTACTCGTTGCTTCTGCAAGTCTGTGACGCTTCCTTGACCGTCCCGGCAAAATCGGTGCTCAAACTTTCCTAGGTCGGCAAATACCGGCTAATCACCCATCCAGTTAGCAGGCCGGCAAACGAAAGGACGGTCAAAATGATGAGCGATTGGAATCGATTGAATCCTACGCTCTGTAGGTCAAGTCGTGCCAGCATTTCAGCAGCCACCGTCATCAGCAGATAGCTAAAGATGCGGAACCAAACAAACGCAAATGCCACGAAGAGGGCCACGACTACAACCGTTGTAAAGTAGCCTACGTCTGATTCAAGCCAGGTATCAATGACAGCCCGCAGTCGGTCTGAAAAAGCAGTCAGCAGCAGCGCCTGAAATAGGGCAAAGGCGATCGCCAATACCCAAACAATTACAGTATCGGTTGTCTCGTGCAGAAACCAACTGAAGGTGCTATATGTAGCCAGCAGGAGACCGAAGGATAGCCAGGGCAGATTCAACACAATTAAAACCAATCGGACAGGCTGGACAATGCCCAAATTCTATCGTATGGCCCTACGGGCTAAGGTTTGAGTGTGGAACCCCGCGACGCGTTCCATGCCTCTTGAATGTCCTAACGCGAAAGCGTAACGCTATAACCATTGAGATTCACCTGGAACCAGAATTAAGGTTTGAAAAATAAAAAGCTCCTGCGATCGCAGGAGCTAAAGCATCTAAATCCTAGTTGAATTAGCTAAGGGTCAGCTTACTGAACCCGTTCGCTAAGAATTAATCGATATCGCCCATAAACAGCACAGGCTCGGTCTCACGGTTAATGCCCTTCTCAAAGCCAGCGGCTGCCGCCCGCGCCCGACCGGCGTGCCACAGGTGACCCACCAGGAAGAAGAAGGCCAATACAAAGTGAGAAGTAGCCAGCCAGGAACGAGGCGAAACGAAGTTGATGGAGTTCACCTCGGTTGCCACACCGCCCACGGAGTTCAGAGAACCCAGCGGCGCATGGGTCATGTACTCAGCAGCACGACGAGCTTGCCAGGGCTGAATGTCGTTCTTGATCTTGTCCAGATCCAGACCATTGGGGCCACGCAGGGGCTCCAGCCAGGGACCCTGGAAGTCCCAGAAGCGCATGGTTTCACCACCAAAGATGATCTCACCCGTGGGGGAGCGCATCAGGTACTTACCCAGACCGGTCGGACCTTGAGCAGAGCCTACGTTTGCACCCAGGCGCTGGTCACGGATCAGGAAGGTGAGGGCTTGAGCCTGCGACGCTTCAGGGCCGGTAGGGCCATAGAACTCGCTGGGATAAGCCGTGTTGTTAAACCAGACGAAGCAAGCCGCGATAAAGCCCATCATGGACAGCGCACCCAGGCTGTAGGAGAGATAAGCCTCACCCGACCAAATAAAGGCGCGACGTGCCCAGGCAAAGGGCTTGGTCAGAATGTGCCAGACGCCACCGGCGATGCAGATGAGGCCGAGCCAGATATGGCCGCCGATGATGTCTTCCATGTTGTTGACGCTGACGATCCAACCTTCGCCGCCGAAGGGAGATTTCAGCAGATAGCCAAAGATGATAGCCGGGTTTAGGGTGGGGTTAGTAATCACCCGCACATCACCACCACCCGGTGCCCAGGTGTCATAGACACCGCCGAAGAACATGGCCTTCAGCACCAGCAGCAGCGCACCACAGCCCAGGAGGATGAGGTGAATGCCGATGATGGTGGTCATCTTGTTCTTATCTTTCCAGTCGTAGCCGAAGAAAGCCGAGTACTCCTCCAGCGTTTCAGGACCACGTACGGCATGGTAGATGCCGCCCAGGCCAAGAACGGCGGAAGAAATCAGGTGAAGCACACCCACTACGAAGTAAGGGAAGGTGTTGATCACTTCACCGCCAGGACCAACGCCCCAGCCTAAGGAGGCCAGGTGGGGCAGCAGGATCAGGCCCTGCTCATACATGGGCTTTTCGGGCACAAAGTGGGCGACCTCGAATAGGGTCATAGCCCCGGCCCAGAACACAATCAAACCAGCGTGAGCAACGTGAGCACCCAGCAGCTTACCAGACAAATTGATGAGTCGGGCATTTCCAGCCCACCAGGCGAAACCAGTGGATTCCTGGTCGCGCCCGCCCATCAGCATCGATTCATTAGAGAGCGTTACCACGGGGGAGAACCTCCTCAGGGAATACAAACTTCTCGTGGGGCTGGTCTTGCACCGCCATCCACGCACGAATACCTTCGTTCAGCAAAATGTTCTTCGTGTAGAACGTCTCAAACTCGGGGTCCTCAGCCGCACGAATCTCCTGCGACGTGAAGTCATAC
>JBHJGR010000231.1:0-2304 GCA_050331615.1 Elainellaceae cyanobacterium | reverse complement strand
GTTTTTTGGAGTCATGGGTGCGAGTGCCGCGGGTGCTGTTGCCCTTTCCCCACTCCAGGCATTTCTAGCCCGCAGAGCAATGGGGCAGAATCCCGTGGTTGAGGGGTTTGGTCCCCTTGAGCCCAAGCTTCCAGCGAATATCGACCCTCGCTCCACGGCTGTTCTTAGCCTGCAAGGAGCAGGGGAAATTCTAGAGGTTCCTGCTGGTTTCGAGTACGCCGTGTTTCACGTGAGCGGGATGCAGATGAGCGATCGCAATCTGTGCCCTAGTGACCATGATGGTATGGCCTGCTTTGCTGGCCCTCGCGGTTCTTATATCCTGATTCAAAACCACGAACTTAGCCCCGGTGAGGCAGATGCCGCGGGCTTCACGGGCGGTACGGGTATCAGCAACAAGTCTTACGATCGCTTTGATGGCGATGGTGGCCCTGGCATCGGTGCTGGCGGCTGTTCCAATATTCTCGTCGATGCTGAAGGCAATGTATTGCGGGATTATGTGTCGCTGTCGGGCACCATCCGCAACTGTGCCGGGGGGCCAACGCCTTGGGGCACCTGGGTAAGCTGCGAGGAGAATGTCACGGTTCCGGCTGACAACCCGGCTGTGACCCAGAAGCACGGGTTCAACTTTGAGGTTCCTGCCCGTGGCAATCAGCGTCCTGCGGTACCTCTGGTTGAAATGGGGCGCTTCAACCATGAAGCCATTGCAGTTGACCCTGCTACCGGATACGTCTACCAGACGGAAGATGGTGGCGACAGCTGTATTTACCGCTATATCCCCAATCAACCTGGCAGGCTAGAAGCAGGCGGTGAACTTCAAGTTCTCAAGCTGGTTGATGGTCCTCAAGATACCCGCACTGGGGTGCTCGGCTTACTGGGTCAGCCGCTAGCGGTCGAGTGGGTCAGCCTCAACGAGAATGGCATTAACATCAACCCTGATGAAGATACGCTCCGCTTCGATGCTCAAGAGCTGGGTGGTGCTATCTTTGCTCGCGGTGAAGGGGCCTGGGCTGGTAATGGCAAGATCTACTGGGTCTGCACCAGCGGTGGTGATCAAGGAAACGGACAAGTTTGGTGCTATGACGACACCACTGAGACCGTGACTCTGTTTGTCGAGTCTACTGATGAGACTGAGCTAGACAACCCCGACAACATCACCGTCAGCCCTGTAGATGGCAGCCTCTACCTGATGGAAGACGGCGGCGGCGAACAGTTTGTCGTCGGTGTCACCCCGGCAGGTGGCCTATTCAAGTTTGTCCGCAATAACCTCAACACCTCTGAGTTTGCAGGGGGTTGCTTCTCGCCCGATGGCACCAAGTTCTTTGTAAATATCCAGGTTCCTGGGATTACCTGTATGGTGTATCGCAAAGACGGTCAGCCGATTGTTGCAGCCTAGCGATCGCTGAGAAGATACATCGCTCTATTTAGGGCTTTTGAAGAAGCAGGGGCGTTAAGTTAACCCGATGCCCCTGTTTCTTTCATGAGTGCTCAAGCCCAATTAGGTAGGTGGCCACAATTAAACGAAGCTATCGTGGGGGCGCACCCCGACCGCTGGACGGGAATTAATTTTCCAGAATAGTTCCCTTTAAGTAAGCTCCATCAAGCTGAGTATTTTCGAGTATTGCTCCCTGCAAATTTGCATTATGTAGGGCAGCACTTCTCAGGTCAGCATTTCTTAGATTCGCGTTCGTCAGGTTCACGTCTCGGAGGCTAGCACTTTTCAAATTTGCCCCTTCAAGATTAGCTTCGCTTAGATCGCTACCACTGAGGTCAGCCCCTGCTAAATTTGCCCCCGCTAAGTTTGCTGTCGTAAAATTAGTATTTCGGCAGTTACTGTCGACAAGATTGGCCGCTTGAAGGTTAGCTCCACACAAATTTGTACCTAAAAAGAAGGTTCCATCCAAGCTGGCTGATTCTAAATTGATCCCAGTCAGGTCAACGTCTCTAAATTTCAGATCGTCTAGCTCTGCGTTGGCAAAGTTGCGATCGCCCCCAGCATACTTTTTTAGAATATCTTCAACTGATAGAACCATAAGCAATCCTCTGGCATTAGCTTTAATTCCTGCGTAGCAAAAACAATTATTTTGATTCTAGTCGAACATCCAGCATGAATCTCAGCAGTAACTGGATTTCAGTAAGTAGAACTGCGTTGAAAAACGAAGGTTAGAAAACCGGGGGAGCGCCCCGGCGGGGCGCTCCCCCGGTTTTGTAACCTTCGTTTTTCAACGCAGTTGTACTTACTGAAATACAGTTACTGCTGAGATTCATGCTGGATCTTCGACTAGAATCAAAATAATTGTTATTTAT
>JBHJGR010000230.1:0-5305 GCA_050331615.1 Elainellaceae cyanobacterium | reverse complement strand
ATCCCTATCTGGCCAACTGGTTTAGGCTGAATGGAGAACTGCTCTGAGGGTGGTTGAGCCAGCCTGCTTTCAGACGCGCCTACTTGCTCGCAGTTTGTTGACACCATTGCTATGCCTCCATCAAGACCGCTTCCAGCCTTGGTTGGCGAACCAACCCCATAGCAACTTATCCTCAACGCTTTTCGGTGCAGACTTCTCTGCCCGAAACTTGTCAGCTTCCACCGGCTCTTTCAGCCTTGTGGTCAACCGGAATCTTGAAAACCGGCATAGTACGACTATATCAGAGATGACGGGAACTAAAGTTCCCAAGTCGCTTTTCCACCTCGCTCTAGAGAGACGAGGCTATTAAGCTCCCATCCTAGACCTGTATAAGTACATTTTCCGTGACATACTCCCGACGCTCACCCTTCGGGTAGAGCGCGGGCTTCTCAGTGACCCCTGGTATCCCATCGGGCGTTTCCTGAGCTTTGTTTAGAGTCCACGGGATGACCCGCCGCAGACTTGAACAAGTACAAAAAGTATGTTCCACCTTTGTACTGTCAGAGTTTTACCCATCCACAGAAACGCGAACTCGCTATTACTGAATGGAACCCCATACTCTGAGTTGTCAAGGTACAAATTCAGGGCGGCGGTTAGCTCAAACCCTTGTCCTGATTATATCACGCTCGTTTTGCGTTACCAGAGATTTGTTCGTTTCCTCCATCTCCCCTTCCCTCGCTTACGGCATTGGTCAGGGGAGTGTCGTCACCTCACGCGCATTCTTCCCGACGCTCACCCTTCGGGTAGAGCGCGGGGCTGCTGCTGCAAAAGCTCAAAACCGGAGACGATGGCGGTGATTCGCCACGGATTCCACCAGCCCAACGGCGATGAAATTCGTCAGCAGGGCCGATCGCCCGTAGCTCAGCCAGGGGAGGGGAATGCCAGTGACAGGAGCTAAGCCGATAGTCATGCCGATGTTCACCAGCACCTGAAAGATAATCATGGCCAGCACGCCGATCGCCAGCAGCGAGCCGAAGTTATCCTTGGCGTTCTGAGCAATGATCACCAGCCGGAGACAGATGAGCCAGAAGCCAACGATGACCACCATTGCCCCCATAAAGCCCAGTTCTTCACCGATAGCGGAGAAAATGAAGTCGGTATGCTGCTCGGGAATAAAGTTGAGCTGGGTTTGGGTGCCCTGGTGCAGCCCCCGGCCCCAGAGCTGCCCCGCTCCAATGGCGATGCGGGACTGAATCAGGTGATAGCCGCCTCCCAGGGGGTCTTTATCGGGGTCTAGGAACAGGATGAGGCGGTTCTTTTGGTAATCCTTCAGCAGACCCCAGAACAGTTGGCCGAGGCGACCGGAAATCAAGTTGACGGTGACGGCAGCGAAGGTGCCCAGCCAGCGCAGGGGGAGGCTGTACCAGGCGATCGCCACCGTTGCCCCCACCCAGAAGAACCAGACCGGCAGGTAGAGATTAAACAAAATGGCCGAAACCAATGGCGACACCAGCAAAATCAGCCAGCCCGGATTGGCGTTACCCCAGTAGAGCATCACCAGGGTAATCGCGCCGAAGACCAGGGAGGTGCCCAGATCCGGCTGCAGGAACACCAGCGCCCAAGGCAGGGCCGTCACGGCCAGCGCCCGCACCAGTGCTCCCAGAGCAGCTGCCGACTGTCGGTGGAACAATCCTGCCAGCGTGATAATCAGCCCCAGCTTGGCAAACTCTGATGGCTGGACGTTGAATCCGCCGATGGAGATCCAGCGCTGGGCACCGGAGGCTTCGGTCCCCGTGAAGATGACGGCTAGCAGGGCAGCATTGGTGAGGCCGTAGATAATCCAGCTCCACTGCATCAACTGCTCGTAGCGCCAGCGGGCCAGGGTGAGGGCGATCGCTAGCCCAATGCCGCCGATCATCCAGTGCTGCCACCAGTAGTTACTGAGCCCTTGATTGAGCTCTGTACTGCGAATCATCAAGCTGCCCAGGGTCGTGAAAATGCAAATCAGCGTCAGCAGCAGCCAGTCCACTTCCTGCCAGGGCTGCATGAAGGACTTCCAGCTAAATTGGCTCAGGGTACGTTGGAACATATGCGTTGAAACACATTCGTTGGAATATAGCCGTCGGAATATCAGCGTCGGGATACTACTGGGGGACAGAGCAGGGCGATCGCCCTCCCACAACCCTCTGTACAACACTGGAAGCCAGTCGCCGCCTGTGTTAAAGCTTTAAGAATTTCGTTGACTTTTCCACATGGCGGGGATGAATGACCTATACTCCTAGCTGCATAAGATATCAGGAAATGACTGGATGGGAGTGATGGCAAAGGAAAAGGTATTCGGTTTGCCCAGGGTCAAGGTCCATCGGCAGGTCGCCAGCGTAGCCGAGCTGAAGGTGGTGGCCCAAGTGGAGGATGAGCGGGTCAACTGGGCCGGTTCTATTCTAGGTATTCCGAGTGTCTGGACCCAGACGATGGGGGAAGACGTGAAGGTTGCTGTCCTCGATACGGGCGTTGATCCAGACCATCCCGACCTGCAGGAGGGTATTGTCGGCACCTGCGACTTCACAGGAGACGGCATCGAGGATGCTAATGGCCACGGCACTCACTGTGCTGGGATCATTGCCGCCCGCTTAAATAATACGGGATTCGTTGGTGTTGCCCCCAAAGCCCAGCTGCTAATTGGCAAAGTTCTGGGGAACGATGGCAGCGGAGCCTTTCATTGGATCGCCGACGGCGTCCTGTGGGCTATCGAGCAGGGAGCCGATATTATCTCCATGTCGCTGGGGGGACCGCTCTCTTCCCATCGCCTCTATCAGGCCATTCACATTGCCCTGGCTAAGGGCATCATGGTGATCTGTGCCGCGGGTAACGAGGGCTCCCTCTTCCAAAACAGCATCGGCTATCCGGGGCGCTATGGCGGGGTGATCACTGTCGCGTCCCACGACGAAAACGGCAATCGGTCTGGATTTTCTTCCCGTGGTGGCGAAATTGACCTGATGGCCCCTGGTTCGAATATTTGGTCTACCTTTAAGGATGGTGGCTATGCCGAACTCAGCGGCACGTCGATGGCGGCTCCCTTCGTTTCCGGCCTAGCGGCTCTAATCGTCTCTAAGCATCGTCGGTTCGAGCATAACGAAACTCCGCTAGAGAACACCGAAGACCTCAAGAATCATCTGCTGTGGATGGCGGCCCATCCCGGCTATCACGACAATGAGGCAGGATACGGTCCGCTGCAGCCGTTTCAATATTTTGGACGCAATGTTCAGCTTTAGCTAATGAGGGGACGGGGGAGCTATAAGCCCCGCGCTGTACCTGAAAGGTCAGCGTCGGGATACATGGACTCCTCGCGTGAGTTATGCCGCTCTGCCGCTCAATGCGGCTAAGACGAACAGTTTTAGGCGGTGTATTATCCTCCCTAGACATGCTAGATTGGTACATGCTTACTCTGAACTACTCCTATCGCATCTACCCATCCCTTGAGCAGGAAGCCCGCATGATTGCTTGGCTGGAAGCCTGTCGAGGGTTGTGCTTCAAGCGTGGAGTTTACTACGGCAAAGTTGACCCCAATGGCACTTCCCAGGAGTGCCCGGATTGTGGTGCCAGGGTGCCGAAGTCGCTCAGTGACCGGGTTCATCGCTGTCATGAGTGTGGTTCAACCTAGCCTCGTGATATTGCATCTGCTCAAGTCATTAACGCCCGTGGTCTATCGGGTGTTGAAATTGCCTGTGGAGCCGAGGTAGCGAGGATATGGGAAACCATATCTAGCCAACTGGCGCTGAAGCAGGAAGTTCATGGGGCGACCCATGAAGCCCGCACTCTATCCATAGGATGAGTGTCAGGAGAACGTCACTCGGCGGGCACTATTCAGTTGGTTAAAAATGGCGGAATGAAAAAGGCGCGATCGCCTGTAAGAAACAGGGCGATCGCGCCAGCAGTAGAAGGATTGTAGATTATGACTGCGATTTCTGACTCGCTAGCGACTACCGCTTGTTGATGTTGGGATTACCTTTGGTATCGATATCCAGTTCCTCACGACGGAGGGTTTCACGAGCCTCAGCGGTTTCGCGATCGACTTCCTTACGGACACCGACTTCTTCGCGGACGTAGGGCTTCTTCTCGATGTTGGCAGTCTCTTCGTAGACTTCCATCCGCTCAACCTCGCCCTCACGGAAGTCGGGGGCGCTGGCATCGGCGGGCATCCGGGTGCTAGCCTCATTGCGCTCAATTACGACGCGCTCTTTCTCTAGAGGAACGGATACTTCGGCAGTCTCAGTTTCAACATGCTTACCGACTGCAACTTCGCCAGCTTTGTAGCGGTTCTTATCCGCCAGCAGACGCTCTTCGTAGAGCTTGAAGGTACGGCCAGCCGCTTCAGGTAGGTCGTACATTGCAGGCTCATTGTCGTAAGTGTAGGACTCACGATTGTAAGGCTGTGCACTCAGACCATACTCGTTGGTGCGATTGGTGTCACGGGTTTGATACTCTTGACCCATGAACTGACGGTGGCGATCGCTCCGAGCAATCAGAGGACGGTAAACGCCACGAACGCGCTCTTCATAGTCCTGATCGATCGTCATGTCGCTGCGATACTCAGGCAGGTTTTCGACTTGCTCTTTAGTCAAGCCGTCAACATAAATGCGCCGATTGTCATAGTCAAAATGACCTAGCCCAATAGGCATAAGGACATTCTTTCCAAAAATCCAGAAGCCAGTGTCTACAACCAGATACCGGAACTTGCCGGTCTGACTATCAACAAGGGCATCCTTGACAGAACCGATTTGCTCATTAGCCTGAGTATAGACATGAAACGAATCGATATGGGCGATGCTGTCATCGCCAAAGGTTTCCCGGTAGTTGGGATAGTATTCCTTAAATTTAACGAGAGCCATAGAGTCTCCTCTTAATTCAGTCAACGCTTATAATCTATCGATAAATTAGTAGGAATTCATCTTTCAAATGAAGGATATAGAGCAGTTTTGTGGTAATAATCGCTAGTTCAAAACGTCTAAGCTAGGGCGTTTTCTGACCTAATATTTAGATATTTAAGAAGTAATTAAGATGGCATTGAAAATGCAGGCGATTCTACCAATCAAGCGGTCTATTTCTATAGATACTTTTCAAGAAGTAAGTAGAGCTGCGTTGGAAAAACGAAGGTTAGAAAACCAGGGGAGCGCCCCGGCGGGGCCTGGTTGACTGACAAAACTTACGAACCGCTGCCCGGAAGCCCTCACCCTAGCCCTCTCCCGAAGGGAGAGGGAAAAGGAGCATTGGTTCGGCTCCCCTCGCCCTCTGGGAGAGGGGTTGGGGGTGAGGGCCACAAACTTTT
>JBHJGR010000229.1:0-32209 GCA_050331615.1 Elainellaceae cyanobacterium | reverse complement strand
CCGCTCCCGGCGCTCCAGCTCCCGCTGCTCTTTGCGGGCCACCCGCTCGATGGCCTCATTGGGAACGTGCAGCCCTTCCACCACCAGCGGGTTGATGTAGCGTACGCCGCCTGTGGCGATCGCCCCCATCGCCAGCTCTTCATGGCCGGGCATCCCCAGCTTGCGCACCACGTACACATCCAAGGGAGCATTCAGCGCCCTGGCAACCTCGTACGCCACAGGAACGCCGCCCCGAGGCAGTCCCAAAACAAGGGTGTCTTGGCGGTTAGCATACGGACGAAGGTGGTCTGCTAATCGCCTGCCGGCTGCAATTCGGTCTTGAAAAATCATAGTTTCATCCCAAGCGTTTGTTATTTCTGGTTGAGGGGTTAAACAAAATTAATTTCTTGGAGTGCGCTCCCCGCAGGAGACGCACTCCATCAGCGGTTAGGGATCCGCCTAGTCATCCTGAAGTTTGTTATTGCATCTGTTGACTATTTGCTGACCATCTGCGAGCTCTAGTGACTGTTTGAAACACCTGCAGGCGAGGCGGGCCGATGTTAGGCGCAAGTCAACTAATGTACGAGCAGCCACAGGACTACTCAAAAATCGTCATGTCTTTATTACCATATGAATGATTCGCCCCCTTTCGCTTCGACCTTGAGGGATAGGTTGGCTCGGTTAAGCGGGTTCAAAAGATGGGGCGCGAGCTGGGTGCAAAATTCTTGCTAAATAGCCTCCCAGCGAGGGATGCCAAAGCTGGGGGCGTTCCACTTCTATAAGGACTATGCAAAGAAAATGGAATGGCCCAACCTCCTATGTCCGCCCGCGTCTGCTTGATTTTTGTCCCGGTTGCCGGTCATGCCAAAGCTGGAGAAGACCTGCTCACGATTCGGAGGCTGCTAACGCCGTTTGTCCAGCTTGACATATACGTCACCACCGTCAACATGGGGGCTGGACAAATTGCCCAGCGGGTCCGCAACCACGGGTTTGATTTGATTGTGGCGGCAGGGGGCGATGGCACCGTTTCTGCCGTTGCCGATGTTGTGGCGGGCACCTATCAGGCCATCGGCATTCTGCCCCAAGGGACCGCCAACGTCTTTGCGAAACGACTCGGGATTCCTACAGACCTGCAGGCCGCCTGCCGGACCCTGCTAACCGGGTGCGATCGCTACGTAGATGTGGTTGAGTGCAACGGCCAGCCCATGATTGCTTCGCTGAGCATCGGGTTTGAGGCCGAGGCGGTTAACAGCCTCTCCCAATCTGATAAGAAACGATTGCGGATCTGGGCCTACCCCTATGCTCAGTTGCGCCAGCTCTGGGGTGGATTGCATCCGTTCAAAGCTGACATCGAGGTTAATGGGGAGAAGCGAGTCGTCTCCGCATCAGCCATTACCGTTGCCAATGCGGTTTCTAAATTTACGCTTTTGGCTCAGGGGCCAGGCCGCATCTTGCCCGACGATGGTCAGGTGAGCGTCACCATTGTTGACCCCAAATCCCGCTGGTCAGCCCTGATCTGCGGGTTTGTGTTGCTGGGGGCTGGGCTGTTTCAACGCCCCGCCCGCCATCCCGCCATTACCTACTTCCGCACCTGCGACCTGCGGATTGAAACCACTCCGCCTCAGACAGTAACGCTAGATGGCGATCGCATCGAGTCAGTACCTTTCGAAATTCACTGCCGCCCGCGATCGCTCCGGGTGGTGGTTCCCCAAGATTCGGCACGGGTGAACTAAATTGGACTAGTCCCTACAGAAACTTCGTCCCGGTTCCCCGGTCCACCATGAGTTCCCCACAGGCCACCATCAAGCTACTGCAGCAACCCACCGCCGCCGCCTGGGTCGAGCAGGCGATCGCCCACCTCGACACGGTGCTGCTCGACCATTCCCACTGCGAGCGCAAAGCCGCTGGCGTCGCCCTCAATCTGATTTGCCGCTATCCTTCCAACACCAAACTGGTGCGCACCCTGACGGCGATCGCCCAGGAAGAGCTAGAGCACTTTGACCAGGTGAACCAATGGCTGGAGCGGCGCGGTGTCCCCCTCGCCCCCCTGGCTCCGCCGCCCTATGGTGCGGGACTGAAGGCCCAGGTGCGCCGGGAGGAACCCCACCGGCTGCTGGATTCCCTGCTGGTGGCCGCCCTGATTGAGGCCCGCAGTCACGAGCGGCTGGGGCTACTGGCGGCCCACTGTCCTGACCGGGAACTAGCCCAGTTTTACCGAGGGCTGATGGCGTCAGAAGCTCGCCATTATGGAGTTTACTGGACATTGGCGGTGGATTATGGCGATCGCCCCACGGTCAACCAGCGGCTGAATACCCTGGCGGCGGTTGAAAGTGATCTCCTGGCCTGCCTGCATCCAGAACCGAGGATTCACAGCTAAGCAGGCGATCGCCAACTAGCGCAGCTATGCCCAGGGGCCTATCCTGACCCAATGCCTCAGACGACCGGAAATCGCTATAGACTTGATAGGGCAAGTCACGGGGTATAGAGATGCGACTGATTTTGTTTAGCAAGCCGGGGTGTCACCTGTGTGAGGGGCTGCAGGAAAAGTTAGACCAGGTGCGGGAGCCGCAGTTTGAGCTGGAGGTGCGCGATATCACCACCAATGCTGACTGGTTCAACGCCTATCAGTACGAGATTCCGGTGCTGGTTGCCGAGCCAGAGGCGGCAGGAGAAGGTCAGGGACAGGCCATGCGCTTGCCCCGGCTCTCGCCCCGAGCGTCGGTACAGCAATTGGAAAAACTGCTGCAAAAATATTTATAGCGATTTCTAAGTGCTCAAGCATAGTTAATGACATCGTGTGGGGGCGCACATCCCTCAGCAGATAAATTTTGTTCCAATCGCGTGAGGTGAGGGTTTAGGAGGAGGATGACGATGACGCTACAAGAGCTGCTGGCCATGCTGCCGCTAACGGCTGACGCCAAAGTTTTACCGCCCAATCATCCAGCCCTGAAGGCGGCGGTGATGGGGCTATCCACCAACTCCCATGCCTGTGGGCCAGGCGTGCTGTTTATCGGCATGCCGGGGACGCGAGTAGACGGAGGGGAATTTTGGCCTAGCGCCATTGCTGCCGGTGCGATCGCCGCCCTCATTTCTCCTGCTGCCGCTGAACGTACCGCTGCCGTATCCAACCAGGACGACGCCTGCCTGCTTGTGCTGCCCGATGTGGCCACCGCCTGTGCCCAGATCGCCTCAGCGTTCTACGGTTTCCCAGCGCAAAAGCTCCAGCTCGTCGGCGTCACGGGCACTAACGGCAAAACCACCACCACCCACCTCATCGAGTTTCTGCTTACCCAGGCCCAGTTGCCCACGGCCCTCTTTGGCACCCTATACACCCGCTGGCCCAACCATCAGCGCACCGCCGTCTACACCACCCCCTTCGCCATCGACCTGCAGGAGCAGTTGGGGGCAGCAGCGACGGCGGGCTGCCGCTATGGGGTCATGGAGGTAAGCTCCCACGCCCTGACTCAAAAGCGGGTGGTGGGCTGTGAATTTGAGGTGGGGGTGTTTACCAACCTCACCCAGGATCACCTCGACTACCACTGCGACATGGAAGATTACTTCGCGGCCAAGGCACTGCTGTTCTCCCCCGGCTACCTTAAAGAACGGGCCATCATCAACCAGGACGATTCGTTTGGCCAGCGGCTTATCCAGCAGGTTGGCGCAGGCATCGGTCGAGAGCGGGTCTGGTCCTACAGCACCCACGACCAGACGGCAGACTTGTGGACGCGATCGCTCACCTACGAGCCCGACGGCGTGCGCGGCATTGTGCAAACGCCCCAGGGGGAGGCGGAGTTTCACTCTCCCCTAGTGGGCCAGTTCAATCTCGCCAACCTGCTGGCGGCGCTGGGGACGGGCCTCCAGCTCGGCCTCTCCCTCGAACAAATGATGGCAGCTCTGCCCAAATTTAGCGGTGTGCCCGGACGGATGGAGCAGGTTCAGGTAGTAGAAGATCAGGACATCAGCGTGATTGTGGACTATGCCCATACCCCTGATAGCCTGGAGAATCTGCTCAAGGCGGCTCGTCCTTTTGTGCAGCGGCGGCTGATCTGTGTATTTGGCTGCGGGGGCGATCGCGATCGCACCAAACGTCCTCAAATGGGGGCGATCGCCGCCCGGCTAGCGGATGCCGTGATTGTCACCTCCGACAACCCCCGAACCGAAGACCCGGATCAGATTTTGCGTGATATCTTGGAGGGCATTCCCAGCGAGACCAACGCAATAGTTTTGGGCGATCGGGCTGCCGCCATTCAAACGGCTATTCTGGAGGCACAGCCCGGCGACAGCGTCCTGATTGCGGGCAAAGGTCACGAAGACTACCAGATTCTTGGGACCGAAAAGGTGCATTTCGATGACCGGGAGCAGGCGCGGACTGCCCTCCTGCAGCGGTTAGGTTAGCGAGTCCTGGATAGCAATGCTAGGGTGCATCGCGGCAGATTGACAAAGCTTGAAATTTAACAAAATCTTAAGCGCCTGCGTCATTCACAGCCGCGACCTTTGACAATTTGGATCAACCTTGGCCCGACCTGTGCCATAAATTGTGGATATGGCGAATCATCCAGTTGCCCCCGCTGGTTCTGTCCCGTTGTTCTCCCTGGATACCCATGAGTGCTTCGACGTCTAAGTCTAAAGATCTATCGCTCTACGAGCTGGCTCTGGCCTCCGATCGCCCGCCGATTCCCCTCAAAGTCAGTCCAGCCACTTTCAAGGGAATGGTCGAATCACTCGTCACCCTGCTGATTCAGCAGGAGATACCGGCCCATCTCTGGACTAAGATGCCTCGGGGCAAAGTTTGGGACGCCCCTATCCAGCGCTACGCCCAGTCGGTGCAGGGGGGGCAGTCTATCTATCTGCTGCGGCGGCTGCGGGATCAGTCTGCCCAGACGCCTTATTCAGACAGCGCGATCGCTGATTCGTCGGCGAGTCCCTCTCCGACAGTAGCTGAGGTGATTACCGACCTGGAAGACGGTCAGGACGGCATGGAGAGCGAGATGGATGTCCGGGATGAGCCAGCGGAGAAGGCTCCCCCTGAAACCGCATCGGCCATGCCGCTGGAGATCTGGCTGACCCCTGAGAGCCGTCTGCGGCGGGAATATTTCGTGCTGGCGATCGCCCCCGGTTTTCAGATTCTCCTGCTAGCCCACCGCCCCCGCTCGGCCCGCCATGTCACCGTCTCCACCACCTCCGTCAGCCAAGCCATCAACGGCCTCAGGTCAGCCGAGACCCTCAGCGACACCAGCGAGCGCAAGCATCCCCTGCTGGGCATCTGCTCCCTCGACTCAGCCGCCCTGCTGCGGGTGATGGGCGGCATTCAGCAGGCGGTTGAGGGTGACTGTATGCTGTCGCTCACCGATATTGACAGCATGCCCGCCCTGCTCGAACAGTGGAACCAGGCCCTCCAGACCATGCAGATGTCGTCCCTCGACCCCATCCTGGCGGGGTATTTCTCCAGCATCCAGTTTCAGCGCTATGAAGAGATCTGGAATAGCGGGGCCGCCGCTCGCCGCCATGCCGAAAGCGCCACCGAGCTGCAGCTAGAGAACGAAGAGCTGATCAACGCCATTCGCCTGAAAGATGAGTTTTTCAAAAACGTGGGCCAGGAGCTACGGACGCCCCTAGCCACCATGAAGACCGCCCTGTCGCTGCTGAGTTCTCCTAATATCAAGCCCAATCAGCGGGAGCGATATCTAGAGCTGCTTAGCCAGGAGTGCGATCGCCAGAGTGCCCTAATTACCAGCGTGCTCGACATGGTGCAGCTGGAGAATGTAGACGACCACACCCCCCTACAGCCTCTGCGGCTAATCGACGTAGTGCCGGGCGTCGTAAGCACCTATCAGCCTCTGGCCCAGGAAAAGGGCATTATGCTGGCCTACACCATTCCCGAAGATCTGCCCGCCGTGGCCTGTTTGAACACCTGGCTGCGACAGATCGTCATCAACCTGCTGCACAACAGCATTAAGTTCACCCTGGAGGGAGGACAGGTCTGGGTGCGGGCCAACCAGCAGGGAGACTACGTGCAAATCGAGTTTCGCGACACGGGAGTCGGTATCGCCCCCGCCGATATTCCCAAGATTTTCAACCGCTTCTATCGGGCGCGTCCTGCCGCCGGGGAAGAATCCAGCGGTGCGGGGCTGGGGCTTTCCATCGTACAGCAGCTGCTGCTGCGCTGCAGCGGCTCCATTTCGGTTAAAAGCCGCCAGGGAGAAGGGTCGACCTTTAACGTGCTGCTGCCGATTTACCGCCGGGATGAGTGATTTTGCTCAAACCAATCGCTACGCTTCAAAGTTCTTTAAAGAAACTGCTTAAACTTCGCGCACAATTCACAACCATCTGCTGGGTCAGCCTTCTAGACTGTTGAAGATTAGTCCGTAAGTGAAATTCACAATGTCAACAGATTGGGCGACCAATCGTCTATTCCTAACGCAGTGAGGAGCGCTGAACGCTATGTATGACTGTATTGTGGTAGGTTCAGGTCCAGCGGGTGGTGCAGCGGCTTACCACCTGGCTAAGCGGGGCCGGTCGGTGCTGGTGCTAGAGAAGGACTCGCTGCCCCGCTACAAGCCCTGTGGCGGCGGCGTTTCTCCCCAGGTGGCCCAGTGGTTTGACTTTGACTTTACCCCAGCCATTTCGCTGCGGGGGAACACCATTCGCTACACCTGGGACATGGGCGACCCGGTAGAGGTGGAGCTGAAGGGGCTAGAGCCCATCTGGATGGTGCGCCGGGATGTGTTCGACCACTTCCTAGTCCAGCAGGCCCAAGGGCAGGGGGCCGAGCTAAAGGACGGACTGGAAGTAACGGGCATCGAGTTTCAGAGCGATCGCTGGCAGGTAAACACCGCTCAGGGCGCATTTGCCGCCCGCTACCTGATTGCTGCCGATGGAGCCAAGGGGCCGATGGCGAAATGGCTGGGCTTCAAAGAGCGCAAGCGCCGTCTAGCCGGTGCCCTGGAAGCTGAGGCGGCCTTCGATGCCCAAAAGCCCCCGACGGTCCACTTTGAGTTTGGCCTGGTGAAGAACGGCTATATCTGGAACTTCCCTAAAGCTGACGGCTACTCCGTCGGAGCCCTTGCCTTCCGGGGCGGCGAGCCGCAGGACTTCAAAAAGATCCTCACCCGCTACGCCGAGCTGTTTGGCGTTGACTTTGCCAGCACCCGTCAGTACGGCCATCCCCTCTGCCTGTGGGACGGCCAACAGACCTTGCATACCCAAAATGCTGTCCTCGCCGGGGAAGCCGCCTGCCTGGTGGACCCCTTTACAGCGGAGGGCATTCGGCCCTCAATCTTCAGCGGCATGAAGGCAGCGGAGGCCATTGATCGGGCGATCGCCGGTGATATCGACGCCCTGGAAACCTACACCAAAGTCATCAACGAAGAGTGGGGAGCCGACCTGGCCTGGGCGCAGCGACTGGCGAGCGTCTTCTATCGCATCCCCAAGGTAGGTTACCGGCTGGGAGTGAAGCAGTCGAAGGCAACTCAGCAGATGGTCAAAATCATCTGCGGCGAAGCTCGCTACGCGGACGCAGCCAACCGGGCGGTGAAGCTGCTGAGCCGGGGGCTGATTCCGGGCAGGCGCTAAGGGTTCACAACCCCATCACTGCAAAACCTGCTCAAGCTGGTGCTCCTCCCAGAGCGACTGGTACCGCCCCGGCTGGACCAGCAGTTCCTCATGGCGACCTTTCTGCACGATGCGCCCCTGATCCATCACAAAGATGCGGTCGGCGCTAGCGGCAGCGGACATCTGGTGGGTGATGAAAATCACGGTCTTGCGCTGGGTGCCTGACGACAGGTTATCCAGGATGGCGGTAGCGGTTTGGTTATCCACGCTGGAGAGGGCATCGTCCAGAATCAGCACCGGGGCATCCACCAGCAGCGCTCGAGCCAGAGAGGAACGCTGCCGCTGCCCGCCGGATAGGGTGATGCCCCGCTCCCCCACAATCGTGTCGTACTGGCGGGGGAAGTTCAGAACCTCCCCGTGGATTTGGGCCTGCTTGGCGGCGTACTCGATGTCGTGCTGCTCAATCATCGGCTCGCCATAGCGGATATTGTTGCGCACGGTGGTGCTGAACAAGAAGCTGTCCTGGGGCACGTAGGCGATCGCCTGGCGCAAGTCCTGTAGCCGAATTTGGGTAATGTCGTGGCCGTCTAGAAATAGCTGGCCGGGGGCAATGTCAAGCAGGTAGGGCAGGGCATTGGCCAGGGTTGACTTGCCCGACCCAATTGGCCCCACAACGGCGATGGTTTCCCCCGGCTCAATGGTAAAGCTGACGTCCTGCAGGGCTGGTGCCTGACCATTGGGATAGGTGTAGGTGAGGCCATTGGCCCGCAGCCGACCCTGGACCTGGGATGGGGGCAGCGCAATGGCATCCGGATCGTTTCGGATCATCGCCTGAGCCGTGAGGATAGACTCGACCCGGTCGATGCTGACTTCGCCCCGCTGGTAGGCCGTAATGGTAAAGCCGAGGATCGCCGTGGGAAAGACGAGCCGCTCAACGTAGAGAATGAGGGCGACAAAATCACCCACACTGATGACGCCATTGGCGATCGCCCCCGACCCCAGTGCCAAAATCACCAGAAGGCTAACGCTGGCCAGCCCCCCCAGCAAGGGAAACAGGGTATTGCGGGTTTTGCCTAGCCGCAGGTTGGCCTCCAGCAAGCGATGGTTGGCCTCGCGAAAGGCGCGGCGCTCGTTTTCCTCTTGCCCGTAGATTTTGATCAGGGAAATGCCGCTCATATCCTCCTGAATCAGGTCGCTGACGTTGGAATTTTCCTGCTGCACCACTAGCTGCTGGTCGCGCAACCGCTCGCTAAACAGCCGCACCAGCACCAGCATGGCCGGGTAGATAGCCAGCGAGGCCACGGTGAGGCGCAGACTAATCGACACCATGAAGGGCAGGGTGAGGGCATAGGCAAAAGTCGTGTTCACCAAGCTGAGCACGGCAAACCCCACCAGACGACGGATATTGTCTACATCGCTGGTGGCCCGGCTGATCAGGTCGCCCACCGTATTGCGGGCAAAGTAGGCCGGCTCCAGGGTGAGCAAATGCTGGAAGATGCGCTGCTTCAGATCGAACTCGACCTGCCGCCCCACGCCAAACACCATCGTGCGAGACACCATGCGCATGACCCACATGACGGATGCCAGCACCAGGGTGAGCACCGCGTAATACAGAATCTGGTCGAAGTCGAAAGTGACCTGGAGCTCGTCGATGCCGTTGCGAATCAGTTGGGGAATGTAGGCACCAATGGCATTGACCACCAGCAGCGCGCTCAGCCCCCATGCTGTCTGCCGCCAGTAGGGTCGCAGGTACGCGATCAGCTTCCGCAGTCGAGGATTTGCCATTTCAATTTAGGTACTTAAGTAGAACTGCATTGAAAAACGAGGTTAGAAAACCGGGGCGCTCCCCCGGTTTTCTAACATGACTTTAATTGTGCTGACCTACTTATTACAGAATCTATTTCTATGCTAACCGCCTTTCAAAACCCAATCAGGGGTTTTGAATAACTTCTAAGCTCCCAGCGGGTCATAGAGCCAGCCCCGCACAAAGTAGTAGACGATCGCTAAATATTCCTCCAGCACTCGGGTAGACAGGGTCAGGGCTTCCACATTGGGAATGATGTCCGTCAGCCGCATTAGCAAGTCGCCGCTTTGCACCTGGAAACCATAGAAGTCTGTCGGCGCGGGGATTACCCGGTTAGGCAAAATTCCCAGGGTTTCAGCGTAGGTAGAACGGGCTCGCCGAATTTTGAGGGCCGAGGTGACCAGGATGATATTGTAACCCCGCTCAATGAGGTTGAGCTGGGCCAGGATCTCACGCGTCTCCTCGGCGCTGCTGCGCAAATCCGCCCCATCTAAATCCACCAAAATCTGATCCGTCGGCACCCCTGCGGCTGATAGGATCGACCGGACGTTGGCAGTCAAAATATCTCCATCCTGCTCAAGCTGGGGACCTGGGCTGACCACCACCTGCGGCGCTCCCCCGCGGGCCACCTGCTCTTGGTAGAGCAGCCCCGCATACTGCAGTCGCGCCACAAACGTATTGCCCAGGCCGTCATCAGGATTATTGAACTGGGTACCGCTGCGATAAGCCGGGTCAGCAGTATTCAATCCTTCCCCCACAACCACAATGACATCGGCAATTTGTCCCTCATCGCTGAGGGCCGCAATTTGCTCGGCAGACTGCTGGGTCTGGTTCGTCAGCCAGTAGGCCACTATGGGCAGGCTGAACACCAGTAGGATCACCAGCGCCCAGAGTACCAGGTTGGCGTTGGCCTTCTCTAACCCCTCCCGCAGGGAAACAATCAGCAGGACGATCGCCAGCCCCAGCGGCTTCAGGGGAAAGGAGATGACTTGCCATAGAGTGCCAATGACGCGATCGCTCGGGTCCTGAAAGGCTAGCACCACAAACAGCACCACCACCAGCCCGCCCAGGATGGTCAGATATTTCTCGGGGATGATTTCTTTAATGACGTACCAGACGAGCCAAATGAGCAGGGCGATCAGCAGGATGCGGGTAATGACTTCAGGCATGGATGGAAAAACCCCGTGGCATCAGTGGAACAGGCGAGAAATTACTCACCATCCAACTTACATCCATCCCATTCGGATATGACACCCTGCTGTTGGATTTGCGATCGCTTCCTCTCCGAACTCAGTGCGAAGTTGAGCAAACAGGGCCGTTAGGCTGATGGGGAACTCTCTTGAGGGGGAACATGGTTAGAAGTTGATCCGCAGACCATTACTTCGGAAGGTCCGGGTGCTCAACGTGCGGCAGCGGCTCCCGAAAACGAAGCGGCTACCCAGCATCCCGATGAGCAGGAGCGTTGTAAAAAACTTTGGCGAGGCTCGGAACCAGCAATTAGTAGGTATGATCAAACATCAGCTCGACGCCATCGCCCCGAAAGCGGGTCACGGTGTACTCAATCACGCCGTTGTCCTGATCAACATTGATAGCCTGTACTAACAGAATCGGCTGATTGATGGGTACCTGGAGTAATCTGGCATCCTGCGATCGCACCGCTCTGGTGGAAATATAGGTGCGCTGGCGAATATGATCGCGGCCATAAACATCGCGCATGAGCTTGGAAATAGACCGCACGTGCTGAATGTGTTTCAGCAAATTGGGGAACCGCAGGGACGGGAAGTAGCTGGTACTGACGATTAGAGGACGGCCATCGACCAATCCTAGCAAGTCGAGCTGGATTACGGGATCGCCCACGGGAATGCTGAGGTAATCAGCAACCTTCTCATCCGCCGGCACTTCCCCCGTCTGAATGAGCTGGTACTGACTGGTATAGCCCTTGGCCTGAAGAGACTCGTTGTAGCGCACCCGCTTGCCAATGGGGTAGCAGATGGGCGCATCGGCGATAAACGCCCCTAGCCCCTTATCAACCCGCAGCAGGCCCTCATCCTTCAGCAGGTCGAACGCCTGCCGCACCGTGTGCCGATTCACGCCAAACTGGGCACCGAGCTGCTTTTGACTGGGCAGCTTATCACCAGCCTGATAGACGCCTCCCTGAATTTTCTGTCTCAGGTCGTTAGCAATTTGGACATAGATTGGCAGGGTGGACTGAACCATGGAAAACCGAAAATTACTATCCCATGCTGCTCATTATGGTAACTTAGACGACCCTGCGTCTAGCTGTCTAGACAACTAAAGATATCATCATCGAGGTGGGGCCGCCATTACCCGCGTCAAGGGCATCAATGCCGCAGCCTTGACCGCTAGCGACTTGTGCTTTAGCACTTATCACCATCGGGACTGGTAAAGCTTTCGAAAGCCTGCTCAGCTCTAGGAAAGACGGGGAGGCGATGGGTTACTGCGTCATACAGCCTATGCAAAGTGTGCTGCAATCGGTCGAATAAAACGGCCTGATCGAGTTCAGCTTGGGTAGACATGGAGGCTCCCTGTCCTTACTTGACGTAGCTTGAGGGCGATCGCCTTCGCATCAGTTTACATCCCTGATCGCCCGTGGGGTTCCAGAAAATCAATTTCTGGTCCCAGCGGCACAATGCGAGTGGGGTTAATGGTTTCGTGGCTTTGATAGTAGTGGCCTTTGATGTGCTGGAAGTTCACCGTCTCTGCCACCCCTGGCGTTTGGTACAGATCGCGCACATAGGCCCATAGATTGGGATAGTCTACCAAGCGCCGCAGGTTGCACTTGAAGTGGCCGACATACACAGCATCAAAGCGGGCCAGAGTAGTGAATAGCCGCCAATCCGCTTCCGTAAGGCGATCGCCCGTCAGGTAGCGCTGCTGGGAGAGCCGTTCCTCCAGAAAGTCTAGGGTATCAAACAGGGGCTTGACCGCTTCCTCATAGGCATCCTGGGTGGTGGCAAAGCCAGCTTTGTAGACGCCGTTGTTGACGGTGTCGTAGATGCGATCATTGAGGGCGTGAATTTCATCCCGTAGATCGTCCGGATAGTAGTCGCCAGGGGCGGCCCCAATGCCGTCAAAGGCGCTGTTGAACATGCGGATAACTTCCGCCGATTCGTTGTTCACAATGGTCTGCCGCTCCCGGTCCCACAGTACCGGCACCGTCACCCGGCCCGTGTATTCAGGGTCAACCTTGGTGTAGACCTCATAGAGATACTGAGCCTCGTGAATCGGATCGGGAATTACGCCGGGGGCAGGTTCAAAGGTCCAGCCGCGATCGCCCATAAACCAGTTCACTACCGAGAGAGAAATCATCTCCTCCAGCCCCTTGAGGGCGCGGAAGATCAGGGTACGGTGCGCCCAGGGGCAGGCGTAGGATACGTAGAGGTGGTAGCGGCCCGGCTCTGCCTTAAAGCCCCCCTCGCCGCTAGGGCCAGGACTGCCGTCAGCCGTCAGCCAGTTGCGGAACTGGGACTCCTGGCGAACGAAGCGCCCCCCTGTGCTCTCGGTGTCGTACCACTTGTCATGCCAAACTCCGTCAATCAGTAGCCCCATAGTGTCCCTCCGTGATGATTGCTGATGGGTCGTCCCCTCTTACGGATAGCACGTCTGGCCATAGAATGCTGGTCGAATCTTGCGGCCTTCCCATAGCGGTAAATCCCTCAGAGTTCCTCAAGTTTTGTCCCAATAAAGACTACAATATGGCTGCATACTAGGGAACGCGTGTTGTCCGGGGGCAACTATGGCAGAACGTCCAATCAAGAAGTCTGAACGCATGGCGGCAGCTCAGTCCGGCGAAGGGGAGGCGGTGAGCCAGGAGAAGCAAGACCGCGAGTTTAATCCGCCAGCTAAAGGAAAAGCCAAAAAGAAGGGGGGCAAGGGGCGCGATCGCCAGCGGGACGACAAGCCCTCTACCCCGGTAAATCCTGCTCTGATGCGAGGACCCAAGCCAGTGCAGGCTCCTCCCCCCAAAGCGGAAGAAGCCGCTACTGAGGCATCTGCCGAGGCTGAATCTGCTGCCGATGAGCCAGCAGCCGACGAAGCCAATTCAGAAGAAACGTGACGCTCTCGACGCCCATGACCGTTTGTAGGGGCAAATGACCGTTTGCCCCTACGGTGTTCATCAGACTTCTAGCCATGGATACCTACGAAATCTTAAGCCGGACCCAGCGCCAGCGCGTCAGCGATGGTAACCTGCTCCCCGTCCTCAGCGGCGTGGAATCGGCTCCCCAAACGCTAGTGATCATCTGGCCCCAGCTCGGGGATTTTGACAGCCTGGAATATGCCTGGTGGCTGCGGCGAGAGTGGGCTCGGCTCCAGGCGGCGGGGCTAGTGGTTCGGGCTGTGGGCATTGGCGATCGCGCTTCTGGTCAACGGTTCTGCACCTACACCGGCTTTCCCAGCGATGCTCTGTTTATGGACGAGCGGGCCGACCTGCACCGCCAGCTTCAGCTTTACTCGGGGCTATCGGTAAGGCTGCTGGGACTATCCCCCGGTCAAACCGCCTGGCTCAACCTGATGCTGATGTGTGCCGGGCTGGGCAGTCCCGGTACCCTGGCGGAGGTATTTCGCGGCTATCGGGGCGATCGCCAGGCTCCCCAGCTCATCCACGACGATGAGGTGATCAAGGCTCCCCCCCTGCCGCCCTTCAAAGGCTCATTCTTTAAGCTGGCCGGAGGCAGCGGCTTTCAGCGTCCTTTTGAGCTGGCCACCCTGCGGCTGCGCAACATGGCCGAGGTGCTCAGCCACTGGCAAACCTATGTACCCGACAGCACCTACCTGACCCAGCGGGGGGGCACTTTTCTGTTTAACGCGCGGGGGCATTTGCTTTATGAGTATCGCGATCGCGGCATTTTGGGCTTTGCCGAAAACATGAGCTATCCCCTGTCGTTCCTGACCAGTCGATTGGCGGGAGTCTAGCTGGGGCGGCGGTTTCTGCCCTGAATGCATGCTTTGCCCCTGTATGGCGCTACGCTTTCGCATTAGGACATTCTTCAGGAGGTGTAAGACTCCCGCATCGCGGGATTCCATCCTCAAACCTCAGCCCGTAGGGCTATACAGTTGCTGCCATTGCCGCTAGGATACCCCTGGAATTGAGATAGAATACAGGCTGCAAGCAATCACAGTGGTGCCACCATGGATTATCGGGAGGCGGGGGTTGACGTTCAGGCGGGACGGCAGTTTGTGCAGCGCATCCGCCAACTGGTGGAAAAGACCCGCCGACCTGAGGTTTTGGGCAACCTGGGAGGGTTTAGCGGGCTGTTTCAGGTACCGTCGCAATACGGTGAACCTGTCCTGGTAGCCGGCACCGATGGCGTAGGGACGAAGCTCAAGCTGGCTCACCAGCTCGATCGCCACGATACGGTTGGCATTGATCTGGTGGCCATGTGCGTCAACGATGTCCTGACCTGCGGGGCAGAGCCGCTGTTTTTCCTAGACTATATCGCCACTAGCGCCCTGCAGCCTGAACAGTTGGCCCAGGTGGTGGAGGGCATTTCCGCCGGATGCCAGTCTGCCCGCTGCGCCCTGCTGGGAGGCGAAACTGCCGAGATGCCGGGGTTCTACCAGCCGGGGGAGTACGATCTGGCGGGATTTTGCGTGGGCATTGTGGAGAAGCCTGCCATCCTCGACGGCTCTCAGGTCCAGGTCGGCGATGTGGCGATCGCCCTTCCCAGCAGCGGCGTCCACAGCAACGGCTTTAGCCTGGTGCGCCAGATTATTGAAACGAAGGGGGTGGATTTGGGCGATCGCCCCGCCGTCCTTGCAGGCCGCACCCTCGGCGAAACCCTGCTCACGCCCACTCAAATTTACGTCGAGCCGATTCAGGCCATCCGACAGGCCCGCTTGAGAATCCACGGCATGGCTCATATTACCGGGGGCGGACTTCCCGAAAACCTGCCCCGCTGTTTGGGCAGCAACCAATCAGTGCAACTTCGAACCGGTGCCTGGACCGTGCCGCCTATCTTTGAGTGGATTGCCACCATCGGAGCCGTGGCCCAGGAGGAGATGTTCAACACCTTTAATATGGGCGTCGGGTTTGTGGTGATCGTACCGCCCGACCAGGCCGATGCGATTCTGCACCAGTTCGACTCATTGGATGTTGGGGCGATCGCCATTGGAGAGGTCATTCCGGGGACGGGGAACGTACTTTATGCCTGAGATCAATTTGACATGAGGTTACACTTGACACTCCCCATAGCTAAAAGCTAGGGGATTCTTGGTTCATCCACCATCCTTAAAACTGATCTGAGAGTTTTATCTCAAACTCCATAATGTGAGGGTGATAGCTGTGAGGGTTCGCACACATGGGTCGTCCGTTCAAAATTGAGATTTGCAAAGCTACAAGCAGGACACGGAGATCGCTGACACCTTTCAGAATATGCCATTGGCCCAGCCCCCGTATTTGCCCAACCTCAATCTGATTGAGCGACGCTGGCGATCAAGTTGGGGCAAAGCATTCGGTCATAGGCAGACACCTTGCTGCAGCATGAGCCTACCAAATGTCTTGCCCCTACAGGTTCCGTTGGGATGAGGACGCTACCTTTACAGTTTCTCTGGAGGCATCACCACCTTGCGGGCCAATCCCAGTCCCTGTAGAACTCGAATGGCCCACCAGGTCATATCCATCTCCCACCAGGCCCATCCGGCTTTGGCCACGTTGGGAAAGGCGTGGTGATTATTGTGCCAGCCTTCGCCGTAGGTCAGCAGCGCTGTCCACCAGAGGTTGCGGGAGCCGTCTTTGACGTGGAAGCGACGGTGACCTACTAGGTGAGTCGCAGAGTTAATCAGCCAGGTGGTGTGCCAGAGGGTCACCGCCCGCACGAAGACGCCATAGATGACAAAGGCCCAGCCGCCGAGGGCATAGAGCACCAGGGCTAGGGGAATTTGCAGCAGCAGAAAATTGCGGTTGAGCCAGGTGTAGTAGCGATCGCGCGCTAGATCAGGCGCATATTTTTGGTAGCGCTCAAAGTCAAAGAACTCGGGGCGCTTGTAAAGCAGCCAGAACATGTGGCTCCACCAGAAGCCCCGACTGGCGGCATAGGGGTCTTTCTCCTCGTCTTCAGTGTATAAATGGTGGCGGCGATGTCCGGCGACCCAGAAGATCGGGCCGCCCTGTAGCGCCAGAGCACCAATGGTGGCCAGCACATATTCCAGCCACTGGGGTACCTGCAGACTCCGATGGGTCAACAGTCGGTGATAGCCTAAACAAATGCCAATACTGCCAAAGAGCCAGTGGAGTGCCACCATCACCCCCAGGGCCGACCAAGAGAAAAACCAGGGAGCTAGCAGGGCTAGGGCGTGGACAGCGGTGAAGAAGCCGATGCTCCACCAGTTGGGGGGGGGGTTAGATGTGGATGGGGAGGGTTGGGTTACGTTGGTTGTCATAGAGACTCCTCACAGAGAGAGAGGCTTGCATCGGGCGATCGCCTCAGCGAAAGATGCAAGTGTTGCTTACATTTATACGGTAGCACCTTTTGCTAGAATGCAAGTACAACTTTCAGAATATTATGTCTGCCCAACGCAAATCGGCCCGTCAACGCCTCGTGCAGGCGGCTCTCCAGCTTTTTGCTGCCCAGGGAGTGACGGAAACCACTACTCGCCAAATTGCAGAACTTGCGGAAGTTAATGAGGTTACCCTATTCCGCAACTTTGGCAGCAAGCAGGGCTTGCTGCTAGCCGTAATTGAGGAAGCAGAAGTGTTTACCCAACTGGGGGATTTGCTCAACCAGCAGGCTGAAGACGGAGTGAGCTTTGCTGAAGCGCTGCACGCCTACGCCGACAGCTATCTCAAGGCGCTTGCGCAGGTGCCCGAATTTCTGCGATCGCTCGTAGGTGAGTCGGGCCACTACTCCGTGGAGAATCGGCAGGCCATTGGTCGGGGGCTGAACCAGGTCCACCGCTATACCATCGGCTATCTGACTACCGTGATTACCCAGGATCAGTGTTCGCTGAGGTTGACTACGGATACCCTAGCCAGCCTGCTCAATGTCTCGCTGCTGGGTTATGCTCTCACGGATCTGACAACAGAATTTCACCAGCTTTGGCCTGACCGGGAGGCGTTTCTAGCCGACCTGGTGGAGGTTTTCCTGCTGGCAGCAGCGGGTACGACGCCCCCCGAGCCTTCATCCGGCGGGTCTTCCTCGCCAACACTGGAGAAACCAGCAGCAGATCCTGAATCAGGTGTTGCTGATTTGTCGGCTCCGCTGGTGCGGACGATCCTGAGCCGCGCACGCAAGTCTGGCTTGCAAGACTACGCCCTGACCTACGTGTTGTTCGGTGCGGGGCTGCATCCGGAGGAGATTAGCGTCCTGGAGCGATCGCACTCCATCCGCGACACTCGTCAGCATTTGCTCCACGTCCCCGGCAGTCACCCCCGTCAGGTACCGCTTAACCAGTGGATTATGGGCCAACGCTACGGCTCATACCTGAAGAATCCCCTAACCCAGTGGCTGAAGAGCCGCAAAGACGACCATCCCGCCATATTTCTCAACGACGACAACCAGCCCCTGACCGTGGCTGAAATTGGCGATCGCTGGCAGGCCATCACCACCGATTTGCAAACGCCATCGGGCCAGCCCCCCGCCATCGAGCAGGCCCACCAAACCTGGTGCGTGGAGCTACTGATGCGCGGCATTAGCCTGGAAAACCTCAGCCTCTTGACGGACACCCCCGTTGAACAGCTCCAGCCCTACGCCCAGCGCGCTCGGGAAAAGGCGGCCCTGGAGCAGGCCATCCAGCTCGACCAGCGCCCCAGTCACTGAAGCAAGAGGGAGGTATCAAAAGCTTGCCTCGCGAGAATATCCGAGGCATCGTGGAGTCGGGAGTTTTTCCACGGCGGTTATGGAAGCACTCATTTGCCTGGCGATTCTGTGGGTCCTCTGGCTAATCAGCTCTAAGTCATGGCGGCGGCGGTTGATTCAACCCTTGGCGGCTGTGGTTATTGGCATTCTGGTCATCACATCGCCAATTTTTGTGTCCTTGCTCACCTGGGGACTGACGGCGAAGCTGCCTCCCACATCGAGCGATCGCGCTGATGCCATTGTTGTGTTGGGGCGGGGTCCCAATTCTCGACCGGAGCGGGCTGCCGCGGCCTGGCAGCTCTGGCAGGATGAACGGGCTCCCCGGATTTTTATCAGCGGCATGATGGATGCCGAACCAATGGTGCAATCTCTGGAGGAGAACGGGGTTCCCATCTCGGCGCTATCCGGGGAAGAATGTTCTCAATCTACCGAAGAGAATGCGATGTTCGCGTCGGCAGTTTTGCGCCCACAGGGAATTGAGGACATTCTGTTAGTGACCGATTCACCCCACATGTGGCGATCGCTCCTGGTGTTTCGCAGCGCTGGCTTCAACGTGATTCCCCACGCCGTTGCCCTTGGCTCGCCGACTGTGCCCAAGCGTCAGCAGTTGGAGATTCTAGGCCGGGAGTACTCGGGGATGATTAGCTATGCGTTGACGGGTAAGTTTCGGGAGCGATCGCCTGAAGAGCTGTACGGCCCATCATCACTCGTGGTGCGAAAAATTTCCCACTGGGGCTGCCAAATCCCACGACAGGACTCCAATTCGTGAATTTCTTCAGGGACCAGTGCAGCGTCCTGTTCTAGGAAAAATTTTCACCCCTGGTTGAACGGCTGGCGGGGGCAAATGGCCATCTGCCCCCACGTCGTCGGGTCAGATTACGATTTAACGTTGGGTAGCTTGACGTTTCGAGCTAGACCCACTGCCTGAAGGAACTGAATCGTCATCCAGGTGAAGTCGAGTTCCCACCAGGCCATGCCGTGACGGGCCGAGTATTGGCAGGCATGGTGGTTATTGTGCCAGCCCTCGCCATAGGTGAGCAGGGCCACCCACCAGCAGTTGGTAGAGCGATCGCCCGCGTCATAGGTGCGATAGCCAAACTTGTGGGTAGCACTATTGACAAACCAAGTACAGTGGTAAACCACCACTAGGCGGACAAAGATGCCCCAAACCACAAACGACCAGCCTCCGATGGCATAGAGAAGCACCGCAAGGGCTACCTGGAGGTAGAAGAAATAATTATCTAAAAACCGATAAACGGGATCTTCAGCGATGTCCTGGGTGAAGCGGGGCACCTCCTTTTCAGCAGGCACCTCATACAGCATCCAGCCCATATGACTCCACCAGAATCCTTTGTTGGAGTCGTGATGGTCAACGTCCTGGTCGGAATAGCGGTGATGGTGCCGATGTAGCCCCACCCACCAGATGACGCCTCCCTCCATAGCTAGGGAACCGCAAAACGCAAAAAAGTATTCTAACCATTTGGGGACCTCAAAGCTGCGGTGGCTCAGCAGTCGATGCCAGCCCAGGGTAATCCCCAATCCGCCCGTGACCCAGTGTAGGCCAACGGCAATGCCAACGGCTGCCCAGCTAAAGTTGCCGGGGAGGAAGGCGAAAAGCGCCCCAATGTGAAGGACTGTCATCACGACGATAACAGCCCAGTCTCGGGGAAGTTTTGTTATGGCTGTGGCGGTCATGCAGATACTCGATTTTTACTAAGATCCACTTTTTTCAACAAGCTTGATGTTGCGGGCTAACCCCACCGCTCGGAGGGCCTGGATCATCATCCAGGTCAAATCAATCTCCCACCACTTCAGACCGTGGCGGGCCGAATATTGATAGGTGTGATGGTTGTTGTGCCACCCTTCGCCATAGGCAATGAGCGCCACCCACCAGCAGTTGGTGGAGCAGTCTTTGGAATCGTAGGTGCGGTAGCCAAACTTATGGGTGGCGCTATTGACCAGCCAGGTAGTGTGGTAAACCGCCGTCAGACGAACGAATGATCCCCAGACGAGAAAGGGCCAGCCGCCGATGAGAAAGAGCACTCCGGCAAAAGCGACCTGGATGGGAAAAAAGTATTTGTCTAGGAACTGATAGAAGCGATCGCCCCCAATGTCTTTGGTAAAGCGGGGGATTTCCTGCTCGGCGGGCACCTTGTAGAACATCCACTCCATGTGGCTCCACCAGAATCCCTTTTTGGAATCGTGGTGATCGGTAGGTTCGTCGGAATAAAGATGATGGTGGCGGTGGAGGCCCACCCACGAGATCGGCCCGCCCTGCATGGCCAGGGTGCCGCAGAAAACGAGCACATATTCTAGCCACTTCGGAGCCTGGAAGCTCCGGTGCGTCAGCAGGCGATGCCAGCCCAGGGTAATGCCCACTCCTGCAGTGAGCCAGTGCAGGAAAATGGCGAGACCCACGGCGCTCCAGCTAAAAAACTGGGGCACGAAGGCCAGGAGCGCCCCTAAGTGGAGGGCTGCCATGAAAATGGTAGTAGACCATTCAATTGGAGGTTTTGCTGTATTTGTAATAGTCATTCAAGTATCTCAACGCGAATTTAGAGCCTGATCTGCGCGACAATAGGCCCTGCGTGGACGGGAGGCAGTTGCCCGTTAGGTTAACCGCTCTCCAGAATAAACGCATTTTGTCCTTCTCTGAAAGCACCCAGCGCAGTCTCCATGAACAGCTCTAAGCAAATTCAGCAGGCAGAACAAGCACTGTCCCAGATTTTTGCTGGAATTGACTCTCAGGTCAAGAAAAACTTGCGACGAGTCCTAGCCGCGATGCGGCACCACCAGGTCGGCCCCCATCACTTCGCCAGCGTCACCGGGTATGGCCATGGAGACCTGGGCCGAGAGGTTTTGGATCGGGTCTTCGCTGAGGTCATGAACGCTGAGGCTGCCGCTGTCCGCGTTCAATTTGTCTCTGGAACCCATGCTATCGCTTGTGCGCTGTTTGGCGTCCTCCGTCCGGGGGACGAGATGGTTTCAGTGGCAGGTGCACCCTATGACACATTAGAAGAAGTCATCGGTCTGCGGGGGAATCATCAAGGATCTCTAAAGGAGTTTGGGGTGCGCTATCGGCAGCTTGACCTCACCCCAGCGGGGACCGTGGACTGGCAGGCCCTCGACCAGACGATTCAGCCCGACACGCGCCTGGTGCTGATTCAGCGTTCCTGCGGCTACACCTGGCGGCCTAGCCTGGCGATCGCCGACATTGCCCGCATCGTGAAGTCCGTCAAGCGGCAGAACCCAAACACCATCTGCTTCGTCGATAACTGCTACGGCGAGTTTGTAGACGGTTGCGAGCCTCCTGCCGTCGGAGCCGATTTGATTGCCGGGTCGCTGATCAAAAATCCGGGAGGCGCGATCGCCACCGCAGGGGGCTACGTGGCGGGCCGCGCGGATCTGGTCCGTGCTGCCGCCTGCCGCCTGACGGCTCCAGGCATTGGTCAATCGGGCGGGGCCACGTTTGACCAAAATCGGCTGCTGTTTCAGGGGCTCTTCCTCGCTCCCCAGATGGTGGGAGAAGCGCTCAAGGGCAACCACCTGACGGCCTGGGTATTTCACCAACTGGGCTATCCGGTGAATCCCCTCCCCACTGCGCCCCGCTGCGATGTGATCCAGGCCATCCGCCTGGGCTCTCCCGAGAAAATCCAGGCATTCTGCCGCGCCATTCAGCAGCATTCCCCCGTAGAATCCTATGTCAACCCGGTACCCGACCACACCCCTGGATACGAAAGCCAGCTCGTAATGGCGGGGGGCACCTTCATTGACGGCAGCACCTCCGAGCTATCCGCCGACGGACCGCTGCGGGAACCCTACGTGGTCTTCTGCCAGGGGGGAACGCACTGGACCCATGTGGCGATCGCTCTAGAAGCGGCAATCGAGGCGGTGGGATGCGGTGGGATGTGGGCGGGTGGATGAGTGGACGAGTGGATGGGTGACTCATCTACCCATCTATCCATCTACCCATCTATCCATCTACCCCTTCGGATCTAAATGACATACGACCTCATAGAAGCCGGTATCGGGAATCTGGGTAAACAGGGGCGTCATTTTCTTCAAGATTTCCTGATGCGCCTCGGTTTGACTGGCTTCCATATCTTCTAGGCTGTCCCACAGAATAATGGAGATGCCACGGTCGGTGTTAGGGTCGCGCAGCAGATAAGCGCCCTCAAATCCGCTGGCATAGGTTGATACAGCGGCTTCATAGAGCGCTCTTGCTTCTTCAAAACGGCCTGGTTTGAATTCTCCCAGGGCGACGTGGGCAAACTGACGGGTCAAAAAATCTTGAAAGTCGCTCATGCTGCTTGACTCCTCAACGATGGAACGTGGCTCTCTTCATCACCTTACCGAGAATGGTCTCCGTCTCCGCCATTCCTTAGCAATTTCTGAAGACGCCTCGGGAATGCCCGCCTGCACCCCAACTAATCCGGCGAAACGGTTAACTCAATACTTCTTCAATATGATTTTGGTCATACCGTATAATGGTGACCTTCAAAACACGTATTGATATCCATTGGAGATGCAAATGGTTTTGTTTAAAACTGACCGTGTCTTAGTGCCTGTTGACTTTTCTGAGGAATCATTCAAGGCCCAGGCCCGCACCCTAGAATTTGTGGAAGATGCTTCCCATCTATACATTCTTCACGTCCTGCCGACCCTTTATCCTGGAGAGCCGGGGGTGGTCTGGAACACGGTTGATAATGAAACTCGCATTCAGAACATCAATAAAACCTTTGCCGAGCGGTTTAGTGGCCCTGAGTATGAAGGGGTCAACTTTCATGTGGCCGTTGGCGACCCCAGTTCGGAAATCATCGACTATGCCAAAACTTATGACATCAATCTGATTGTCATTCCCTCCCACGGGCGCACGGGCCTTAATCGTTTTCTGATGGGATCGGTGGCCGAGCGGGTTGTGCGTTTTGCCCACTGCCCAGTACTGGTGCTGCGGCTTTCGGAGCTAACTGCTGCGTGAGCTTTGGCTCCGGGGTGGGTTCTGTCACGTAGGTCTGGCGCGGTACCCCGATCTCGATGCCATTCTGCTCCAGGGCCTGCCGCACTCGCAAGCGGAATTCCCGGCCTACGGCCCACTGCTGCATGGGAGCTGTTTGGCTCCAGGTGGTAATCGTCATGCCGCCATGGGAGACGCTATCGATGCCCAACACGTCGGGCGGAGCGAGGATTTTGTCCCGCCAGTCGGGGGCTTCATACAGCTCCTGGGCCACCTCTCGCAGTACCGTCAGCGCTTTTTCTGGATCAGTTTGGTAGGCAACATCGATGCTGAAATTGACCCGCGACCAGCTACGCGTCAGATTTTTGACATCGGTGATGCTGCTATTGGGCAGCGTCACCAGCTCGCCGTCCGCGCTGCGGAGTTGGGTCACCCGCAGATTGAGGTTCTCCACCAGGCCCACCGCATTGCCGACATCAATCGCGTCGCCAATGGCATACTGATCCTCAGCCAGAATGAGAAAGCCGTTGACCAGGTCTTTCACCAGGCGTTGGGAGCCGAAGGAGAACGCCAAACCGAAGAGGCCGCCAATGGCCAGGACTGACCCCGTCGGAATACCTAAGATATCTAAAGCGGTGATGATGGCAACGACCACCGGAACGTAAACGCGATCGCAGTGAGGGAAGGCGATCGCACCCCACCATAGCGTCGTTTATTGATGGCTACCTACTTTACACAGACAACCAAATTTAGGAGCTAAACCACGGTATGGATGACGAAATGCTGTTTGCCCTGATGGTGGATTTGCACCGAGATGGGGCACGTCAGGGGCCAGGGAGTAACGAAGAAACCCTGCGGGCACTTGAACTGACCCGACTTGATACATCGGCGACACTTCAGGTGGCTGACATCGGCTGTGGTACTGGCGCGTCAACCTTGGTTTTGGCGAGCAAACTTCAGAATGCACGAATTACTGCCGTCGATCTGTTTCCTGAATTTCTCGACATCCTGTCTGCAAGAGCGAGTGCAGCAGGTTGCTCTCAGAAAATTGTGACACTTGCGGAATCAATGGATTCACTTCCATTTGCGAATGAATCCTTGGACCTGATCTGGTCCGAAGGCGCTATCTATAACATTGGCTTTGCTAGGGGGATTGAGACCTGGAGGTCAATCCTGCGGCCTGGTGGTGTGATTGCGGTTTCGGAGATTACTTGGTTGCGTCCTAACCCTCCAGAGGAAATCCGACAGCACTGGACCACTGAATACCCCGAAATCGCTACTGCTACCGAGAAAATTGCAGTCCTCGATCGCCGAGGCTACGACCTTCTGGGATATTTCGTACTGCCATCGACGAGCTGGATTGATAACTACTACGCACCGACTGAAGGGCGCATGGCCGCTTTTCTGCAACGTCATGCGGGCCAATCAGAAGCTGAAGAGTTAGTAAAGATGGAACGTCAGGAGGCGGATCTATACAGGCGGTTCAAAGACTGGTTCAGTTACGGATTTTACGTGGCGCGCAAACGATGAGCCGCTGGTGCTTGCCAGTTGAATTATCCTCCAAAGATGACGGCATCTGGAATCACATAGCGCTCGTCACCGATATAAACCAACGTCTCATCACCCTGCCGTGCGGCACTGAACTCTCCCGAACTACCTTCAGATCCCACGGCCTGACCGTTCTGAAAATAGATAGAAACCCTACTGCCATTGGGCTTGGTGACTTCAACGAAGCCACTGCCGTTGCCTTCACGCACCACGCCAAAAGGGCAAAACCTGCTCGGCTCCTGCTGCGTCATGGCACAGACAATATTGCCGGTTGCATGGTAGCCCGTTCCCGGAACTCGGGCGTCGCCTTCATGGGCACCGCTACTGGGTGGTAAAGCTCCATTTCCCTGAGCCATACTTCCCTGACCAGAAACAATCATCTCCAGGCGATAGTTGGCCACCTCATTGCGGCGGGCGGCACTCCGCATCAGGTAGACCCGGATCCTGTAGTCGCCGCTTTCGGGAAGGGTGCCCTCATACTGATTTCCGCTAGATGAACTATTGAATATCGCTACTTCGGTTTCACCGGGTGCCAGGATGTTGAAGTAATTGGCAGCATTATCGGTAGCCATGCTGATGTTGGCATACTGTCCAGCCTGGGCATTGAGAACGTAGTCGATGATTTCGTAGCCCGTGATGGAGTTTTCAACGACGGCACTGGTTGCCCCCGGTGCAAACTGGACTCGCTGGACGCTGATATCTCTGGTTGCCTGGCCAATGGAGGATGGTAGTTGAGTTGGCCGCTGAGATGTGGGAGCCGTATCGGTGGTCAAGTTCGCATCGGAGGATGGTATGACCTGGCTCCTAACTCCTTCAGATGAGGTAATCGGTAACAAACCGGCATCAAATGCTAGGCTGTCTAACACGACTCTGGCAGAAGGCCAGTAAGCATTGGCCATCTCAGCCGGGTAAAGCAGCGTTACCTGCACAGCCTGTCCAGCCGTTTGCCCCAACAAAATATGGCCAGACTCTTCCCGGTCGGTGCTGAAGTTGAAAACCTGCTCCACCCACGGATAGGTGAACTCGGCAGAACCCGTGCTGTCAATTACCCAGCCATTGTTTTCAGCTAACCCACCCGGGCCAGTGATAAACGCCTCCTGCTCCGCGGCTGTTGTGGTTCCGGCAGGCAAGAAAACGTGAACTTCAGCATCATCCAGGTGTGTCCCCTGGGGCTGGAAGGTGAAGAAAACGCCCACTCCCTCACCGCTTCCTAAACCCATCGCTTCCATTGTGTCGCTGGGATATTGAGCCGTGACAGGGATACCGCTGGCGGTTTCATCATAGGTTTGAAGACTAGTTTGGGCGACCTGCTCCGCGCCCTCCGATGTGGTTTCAGATGAGGAATTTTGAGGGGCGCAGGCTGCATAGACGACCGTGAATGCGCCGGTGAGTAAGGCAAGCAGAAATCGTTGTCTCATCGATACTTTATGGGTCTCCTTAGAAAATTCAAGCGTTGCGCGTCACCAGTCCCCAGATGAAGATGAGGACGATGGCTCCAACAATGGCGAGGGCAATGCCACCCAAGCTAAAGCTGACTCCCACAAGCTGCAAACCTCCGGTGGTCAGCAAGGTGTGCAACGTGCCGCCGATGAAGGCTCCAACAATGCCCAGCAGCATGGTGGCCAGGATGCCGCCCCCTTGCCGTCCCGGATAGATGAGCTTGGCGATCGCCCCAGCAATTAGCCCCAAAATAATCCACGCGATGATGCCCATCGTTAAGCTTCTCCTGATAGTTACGGTTGGTGTTAAACGCCCTGGGGGGCTTGTAAGCGATCCGCAGATTTCGCAGATGAGCGCAGATAGAGAATCGAGCCATACGGATCATCCGCAAATCTGTGTAATCTGCGAAATCTGCGGATAAATCCATCGCTGCCCTTAAATCTAGAAGCCGTCGCTGGGGAAGATGATGAAGTCGCTGCGAATCCAGCCGATCGCCCCGGACTGGGGAAACCGCACTTCACACCAGTTGAGGTCGCTGCCGGGGGTGTCATAGTCCTGGCGGCATTCCAAAAGTTCGACGCGATCGCCCACTAGCCCATAGCCGTTAGTACCAGAGTTGACGGTGGGCTGCTGACGCAGGTTAATGCGTGCACCGGGATCGCGGGCATTCAGGGTAGCCATGCGTCCACCGGAGGAAGGAGAGGATGCAGGCGTCGAGGGCGCAGAAGAGACGCCCGAATTCCAGTAGACGTAGACCGATTCGTTGGCGAGGCGATAGATTTGTCCGGCATCCCCTAGCCCGGCCTGACGGTAGGCGGCATTGCCATACTGGTCAACAAAATTGCCGGGGGTAGAGCCAACGGGGCTGAGCTGGTAGCTGACGCCATCCTGTCGGTCGATGTAGATGTATCCCTGCTGTTGGGAGAAGGTGCAGGGCACTGAGGCTGAGGCGTAATCTTCGCCAATGGGGTAGATGTCGCAGCGGGCGCTGACGGAGTCGGCACGGGCGGGGAGGGCGAGGGTGGCAATCGCCAGGCTGCCAAAGGTTGCGAACAGTGTAGCTTGAAATTTCATTTGAGGTCAGTTGCTTAAAGGTCAGTTGCCTAAAGGTGGATTATCTATAGAGCAAGTCAACAGGGTTCCATAGAATCCTACGATGGGATAATTCTGGTCGGTTGAATCTACAGATTCGCTTAAGATCTAAGCTACGGCAGAGTAAGGGGGAGCAATTTGCCCAATTCGCCCGATGAAAAATAGAATGCACTCCCATCATTAATAGAATGGATGGAGCTGCAGTGAGATGCAATAGTAGTTAGCTCACTTAAGGAGATTTCCAGGGAAAAATTTACCTGCGGTTGAACGATCGGTAAGGGCAAATGGCCATTTGCCCCTACGTCGTCTGGTAAAATCATTTTCAAAAATCTCCTTAGACGAAAACTTAATTACAATATTGTGGTATCGGTATTGACCTGAATATGATTTCCCTATGACTTCCCTAGCAGATATCGAGGCCGCTATTAAACAGCTACCCAAAGGAGATGTTCGCCAACTTTCAGTTTGGCTACAGGAATATTTGGATGAGCTGTGGGATCAGCAAATTGAAACGGATTTAGCGACAGGCAAACTAGACAAACTTATTGCTAAAGCTGAGGCAGATATCGCAGCCCATCATGTAAGAAGTCTTAATGAAGTCCTTCACAACTCCTGATTTTTGGGAGGCATACGCAGCTTTAACGCCCGAAATGAAGGATCAGGCTCGAAAAGCCTATCAGCTTTGGCAAGATAATCCGCTACACCCTTCTTTGCACTTTAAGAAGGGTGGCAAGAATCTGTGGTCTGTGCGTATTAGCGGTGGGTACCGGGCACTGGCGCTGAAGAAAGGTGACGATTACTACTGGTTTTGGATCGGTACGCACGACAAATACGAAGCTTTAGTCAGTTAGTGCCTATCCATGCGTTAGATAGATACGGGGATGGGGGCGATCGCTCCCTTTCACCCATAGTCGAGACAGGAGAAACGGCGATCGCCAAGCATCGGCTCTGGCTTTGTCCGAAAACGGCACTTAACGGCGCTCAGAGTAAGCTAAGTTGCGATCGCTGCGGCGGCGTCTCTGACCACCGTTGCGAGACTTGTCTTTTCCTCGCGGCGGGAAGCCCAGATAGCGCTCAATCCGACCGTGGAACTTGGGTACCAGCCAGATAGTTGGAATCGCGCCCATGACGATGCCGTGGGTGACGGAGTTACCAAACCAGCTCCAGAGGGCGACCCATGCCCCGGCATCCCCAAACAGCAGAAAGACAACGGCTTCAAAGGCGGCTTGAAACGCTCCCACAAACGTCGCCACCAGGAAGATGCGGGTCTTGTTAAGCGGATTATCCCCAATCAGATAGCCCGCCATGTAGAAGGAGATGAAGAAACCCACCAATCCAGGGATATCATCCGGTCCATATCCTTCAAAGAAATCTCGAATGGCTTCTCCCAGCACCGATCCCAAGGCGACTGCGGCTACTGGCCAACCATTGGGCAGGAGAATGGCAAAAACGAGCGGGATAAAGAAGGGCTTGAAGTCAATATCAACCGGGATTTCAAAGAAATCAAATAGGAAAAGTCCGACGCCAAAGATGACGCCAACCGTGACGCAAATGACGACTAATTTAACTTTGTAGGCAGTATTCATAATTTAGCTCCTAACTGAGGTCTGAGTGAAGCGAAATGGCTGCAGCGGGATTTAGAAGGGCGTCAGATCGGCGATGGAAAACGGTAGCCAGCCAAAGGCATCCAAAAAGGCTAGAACGTAGAGACCAACACCGATCACCAGCAGTAAGATATCCCAGCCATCAAAGTTTCCTAGATTAGGCAGTCGTCGTGAAATACCCCGCATTTGAATCGAGGACATTAGGGTCGGAGCCCGCTTGATCACCGACACCGTAACCGGAATGGCGACCCTAAACGAATTCCAAATAAACTGCAGGGGCCGTTTTGGATTCAAGCCGACCCCCTTCATGCGCATTCCTCTGGAAATTTGCACCGCTTCGGTCATGGCTGCGTACAGCAGCCGATAGGCGAGCTGAAACGATAGGGCGACGACGGGCGGTAGCCGCAGTCCCCGAATGCCCTGGGCAACGCCTGAAGCACTGGTGGCAGAGAATAGGGTGACGCTGAGCAAGATGGCGGTTGTCCATGCCAGGACGAGACGGAGGGTGCCTTTGGCGCTTTCAAAAAAGTTACTGATGTCGCCCTCGATGGCGCTTTGAATGAGTGGCACGCTAAACACCACAAGAAAGGCCGGGATGTGGATGGCCCACAGCACAAATATCCATCCCCTGGGAGCACGAGCAACGATCGCCAGAATGAGGCTGAGGAATAGGGCGATCGCCATCCATTCCCAGCTCCGAGCGGTGAGAATAAAGGCCAGCAGCAATAGAAACAGAATAATCTTCACGCGCGGGTCGCGGCGATGCAGGAACGTTCGTTTGTCCTGATAGAGAACCGGAATACTGGAACTCATGAATGCCTCCTAATCAGTTCGGTGGGTGAGTAATAAACGCAGCTTGTGAGGGGACCTACTTCGATGCCAGTTGGGATACGAGTTCGTCGTATTTGACGGCGCTGACGCCGACTTGGTGACTCAGTCGAGCGACACTCGGCGGCTGGAAGTGTAGTTCTGAGAGCCGCTCCCAGTTTTCTTCAGCGAAGACGTCCTGCACAGAACCCTGGAGCGCGACTCGCCCTTGCTCAAGAATGGTGACGGTATCAGCTATCCCCGTGATGAAGTCAACGTTATTGCCCGTAATCAGCACGGCTTTCCCCTGATCGCACAAGCGGCTGATCGCCTGATGAATCATCCGATGGGAGGTTTCACCAAATCCGACCGATGACTCGTCAATAATCAGCGCCGCCGGATCAATGGTAAGGACTTCGGCAATCGTAACCAGCTTACGCTGACCCCACGACAGCAGAAACGGGTCTTCGTCAAACCAGCTTTCATCAATTCCCAGCATCTCGCAAACTTGGGAGCGTCGCGTTTCAATGTAGTCGTCATCGTAGCGATCGCTCTGCTTCTGCCGCTGCCGCATTGGGAAGACCAGCTCTTCGCGCACCGTTTTTTCACTCAGCTGGTCATCGGGTCTTTGTAAAATCGTGCCCACCGTCAGGGCCAGATCAGGAACCGCTGTGTCCTTCGTGTCCACGTCCCCAATCAAAATCTTGCCGTCATTGGGGTGCAGCAGTCCTGCAATCAGTTGAATCAGCGTTGTTTTGCCGGCTCCGCTGCGACCGATGACGCCGTGCACTTCCCCCTCTCGAACGGTGATGCTGACGTTGTCGAGCGCCTTAAACTGCCTCCCGTCATTCTTATAGCAGAAGGTAACGTTTTGCACCTGAATAACTGGCTGACCAAAATGACCGTTGGTAGCGCTATCATTCTGCTGCCGCTGCTGGGAGGTCGATTCAGGCGGAGGCGAGCTAATGGCATCGAGGAACAGTTCTTGAGAAAAGTTACCCGTGTGTGCTGGCATCTCATGACTTTGCGGCGCAGCTCTGTAGGAGTCTGGATTGTCCTGCTCATGGTTCCAGCGGTGCGACCCGTTACCCCCATTGGCACCCCTCTGGCTGCCCCCGATGGCCTGTTCTAGCGCATCAAACGTCAGGGGCTGTTTTGAAAGCCCGATATCACGAGCGACCCGTAGGGAAATGGGAGGAAGTACGTCGGCACGAGCGAGAACGTCTTGATTCCGCAGAACGTCGTCCAACTGCCCTTCTTCAATCACTTCGCCATCAGCCAGCACCAGTAGGCGATCGCACAGATCCTGAATCAGCGTAACGTTTTGCTCAACGATGATAAAGGTTTTCTCACCGGCCAGATCCTTCACGACCTGAATCACCCGCGCTTGCTCGCGCGGATCAAATTTGTCGAGCACGTTGTCAAGCACCAGAATGGGGGGATCAATCGCCAGTACAGCCGCCAGCGCTAGACGAAGCTGCTGCCCTCCAGCCAATTCCCACACTCGCCGGTTTTCCAGGTCGCGATCGCCCAGGCCAACTTGCCCCAGCAGGTCACGGGCACGACTGGTGGCCTCATCTGCCGATAGCCCCCGATCTCTCAGAGGCGTTACCACCTCTTCGAGCACCTGTAGCTGAATAATCTGAGCGGCATAGTCTTCAAACACGACGCCAACCCGCTGACTGATATCGCCTTCAGTGCTGTCGTTTGGGTCAGACAGTTCCTGCGCATCCCGATCGGCGACCGTAATCTTGCCGCTCGTGTTGCCGCCGGTCACACTGGGCACAAATCCAGCGATCGCCATGCAGAGGGTTGTTTTTCCGGCTCCAATCGGTCCAATTAAACCTAGAACTTCACCTTGCTCAACATTAAACGAAACGTTTTTGAGCACAGGCTCATCGTCCGCCGGATATGTAAAGGTGAAGCCTTCTGCTTTAACTATCGACATAAATTCCTCCTTATTTGGTCACGCTCTTCAGCTAGCTGCTAGTAATCAATAGCGATATAAGGCTGGCATTAATTGGTAGCCATGATAAACAAAGCTACAGCGAGGTACCTTCCGGGCGAGGGATACACTCGGCTTGCTTTACTTTTGTCCAGACGCTCGTGAGGATGTCTGAAAGGTCTTGTCTTGAGTCACAGCGCTGGTTTGATCCCCCTAAATCTTCCTTTGTAAGAGGGACTTATTTCAGGCAATTAAATTCTATATAAAACCTGTAGAAACCGGAGAATAATTAGACATTCTCCTAACAAAATCATCGTCTGAAACTATTGTGATACAACCAAAAAACAAGCAAATTCAATATTTTTTGTAACTATAATACCCCGGAATCACATCATTATTATGAGAAGAGTTAGACACCAAAACTCTCTCAAATTCATAGATAGCCTACCTCCCTCATAGGAAGGATATCATTCCGAATTATGGGCGTTTAACCAAACCTTAAATTGCTGTTGATAATTGCTTAATTCTTAAGTTACTCATCCAGCAACTCTGGCGAGTTTTCAGATCGGTTTTAGGAGGATTACAGCAGTAAAATAGATTAATCGTTGAGTCCGTCTAATGACTGATGGCTGCGGGATTTTTGGCGATCGCTCAAACGATTCTACCCGA
>JBHJGR010000228.1:0-10205 GCA_050331615.1 Elainellaceae cyanobacterium | reverse complement strand
ACAAAATAAAAAAAAAAAAAAAAAAACAAATATATATATACATAATAAACACTCACCCCCCAACACGCGCCCCGCGCCGGCGCCCCCCCCCCCCCCCCCCCCCCCCCCCCCCACCACAGCTACGTTTACTGATGACCACCTGCTTATAACCGCATCTCCACCCGATGCTCCATGCCCGCTGGGGGTGGAGTCGTTTGGGTATGGATGGCGTGTCGCCACTTGCGAATGTAGGGGGCCAGCAGATCGGCAGGAATGAACCGGTAGCAGGGCTGACCAAAGCGATTCACATTGGCCTGCTGCTGGTTCAAGATTTCCACATCCTGCTGGATAATGTGGCGGGATAGGGGGGCAAAAAACAAGCGCACCAGCCGACCCAGGGGGACTTTGAAATTGATTACCGTGTAAACCTCGGTTTCCGTTTCATTAACGGGAGTGCAGGCAGACATGACGATGTAGTGACGCTGGTCGGAGAAGACATAGTCTACCCGGCTGGTGGCGGGAGCAATGAAGCGATCGCGGTGCTGCATCTGACTGCGCTTACGGCTCAGTAACCACCACACCAGGCTGGCCTCCCGTGGTTCTTCAAAGTATTCGGCCACGGCCCCGTCAGGGAGGGTGCTGACTACTGCTTTGACCGGCTTGCAGGTGGGAGTCCGAAACCAGTGTCGATGAACGTAGGTAGCGTGGGGGCAATCCAAAAAGTTCTCCAAACAGGTTTCAACTGCTGCTTGGAAGCGGGTTACCATGCGAAAGTGGACCCATCCCGACTCTCCCAGGTGGGGAAATTTTGGCGGCCTGGGAACGGCGGGAGCATCCTGCAAACAGACCCAGACATAGCCATCCTGTTCCATACAGGGGTAGGACTTTGTTGCCAATCCGTCTGGCATCGGTATCTCATCGGGTAGAGCCGGAATCAGAGCGACCCTACCATTGGCCCCATAGCGCCAGCCGTGGTAAGGACACTGCAACTGACCCCGACAAACCGTTCCCTGGGAAAGAGGCGCATTGCGGTGGACGCACCGATCCGCAAGAGCAACGGCCTGTCCATCGGCTCCCCGAAATAAAACAATAAAGGTTTGCAGCAAGGTAACCGCAATCGGCTTTTGCCTTAGCTCTTGTGATTCGCAGGCGATGTACCAGTAGGCATCCAGCATGGTTACAGGGACGGTAATTGAACGATGGTATGGTAACGATTGGGGGATAGGCGCAATACCTGGGGAGTGGATGCACCGCACCAGTGGATGTGTAGTTCGGGAGCGTCAAGCTCCGGAGTGTCATCCCCTTCAGAAAGGATACGGCTTGCTCCCAAGGAGCCTAGACCAAAGAGCAGACGGCGATCGCCCTGGGCCGAGAAACCATTAGACTCCTGGACCTCCCGCACCTGCTGACCATTGGGTGTAGACAGAACAGCTCGCGTCCCCACAGCATCCCGGTTGCACTGCTTCCCATTCCCTTGAAGCTGCAGGCCAATCCAATCAGTGGTATCTCCATCAGCGTTTGGAATCGCGTCATTGCGGTAGATGGAAACCGGATCAAACTGGTGGGTCACCAGGGCATCCAGATCCCCGTCATTATCTAGGTCAGCCAGGGCGATGCCACGGGAATTGCCCAGCTCCGTCCAGCCCACCTGGGAGGCCACGTCTAGAAAGCGATCGCCCCGGTTCAAGTACACTCGATTGGCCTCATAGGGAAAGATGCACCGCCCGCGCAAATCGGCCCAGCGATCGGCATAACCGTGCACATCGGGAGGCGTGAGGGCAATTTGGGAGTTCCAGTACCAGTAGTCGGGGCAGCCCGGATCAGTGGCATCGTGCTTGAACCGGTGGGGAGTGGTGACCTTGCCAGGGCGGCGAGGGTTTTCGGTGATGGTGTGATGGTCGTCGTAGCGATTGTCTATCATGCCGTTGGCCTGCAGGATATCGAGGCGACCATCCCGGTCTAAATCTCCCATCGCTCCGCCCCAGCCAAACCGACTTTCATTTAGGGCATTGCGCTCCATTGCCTCATCCTCAAAGCCTGCGGCCCCGGCTTTATTCACCGTCCCCTGATTCATCCACAGTAGGCTTCCTTCCGCCTGCAAGGGTTCATGTACGTTGGAAACATACACGTCTAGATGGCCATCATTGTCCACGTCTCCCACCGAGGCATTCATGCCTTTGTAGGCGTCGTGGCCCACCGAACCGACTAGGGAGCCGCGAACGGCTGCAAAGGTCTTGCCGCCGCGATTTAAATAGAGCTGGTCGGGGCCAAAGTCATTGGCCAGATAAAGATCCGTCCAGCCGTCTTCATCTAAGTCGCCTGTGCCGATGTCTAGCGTCCAGCGGTGACCCGCCAACCCCATTGATTCAGCATCTTGCTGTTCAAAGGTGCCTCCCCGATTCCAGTAAAACAGGTTGGTCCCACCGTTATCAGCATCGTGCCAGCTCCGGTGCATGATGTTAAACATGCGGCGATCGCCCTCATACTCAGCGTCCGGCAAATGAAAGATATTGACGGGAACAGGGCTATCATAGTCAGGAAACCAGGGATTCATGGCGTTACCGACCATTACCTCCAACTGCCCGTCCCGGTCAACGTCCAGAGCGTTGGCGGTGAGGCTAATGGTATAGTCATCAAAGCCCCGCTCTGGGGACACATCTTTGAAGGTGAGCTGCCCCGTTTCCATCCACAGGTTTTGCAGCAGGCGAGTTTTGCCATAGCCCACGTTGATCAGCAAATCCGGGTCGCCATCATTATCATCGTCGAACCAGAGGGCTCCTGAAGGTAGTCCCTCGGTGTCGGGATGGGCCACCATTTCATTCAGAGCTGGGAGAGGAACTCGCTCAAACTGAAAGTCCCCCAGGTTACGGTAAAGGGCGGCGCGATCGCCCGCAGCTTTCAGAGGATAGGTGAGAAAGATGTCCTGCCAGCCATCTCCATCGGCATCCGCCACCGCCACCGCATCCCCCACCGATAGAAGCCACTTGCCCACCGGCTGCAGACGCGGGTCCACCCGTTCCAGAATATCGCTGCTGTGGGTAGAAATGCCTGACCGGGCGGTGTCTAGCTTCGTAAATTGAAAGGTTGGTGTGATAGGGCTTTGGGCGATCGCCCCCTGCTGATAGAGCCAAATACCGCTGGTCACCAAGATGCTTACAAAGCTCCACCGTAGCCAAGGAGCAGCAAGGGGGCGGGAGGGGCTCAGATCGGACGGCGATTGCCATGCCCGAACCCTTAACCAAAGGTAGCGGGCGCTGAAGTAGGCAAACCCAGCGTAGAAAAAGGTGGAGAGGCTTTCCACCTTGTGCAAGTACAAATCTATTAGGACAATGCTTACCGCCATGCCTACCTGACCTTTCACCGTACGGGGAGCCGTCGCCGGATCGGTAATCATAAAAAAGGTGAACAGATAAAAGGCGGGAGAGGTCAACGCTCCTAGCAGCAGCGTTTCTGGTGGTACCATGTACTGGGTTAGGTAGGCCCGTAGCAGTAGCTGCAGGGTATAAAGCCCCAGGAAAGACAAAATTAGCGCTGTCCGTCGAATCCGCAGGGCAAACAGCAGCACCGCTGCCGTGACAATGAACATCACCATCGCGGCAGACCCGCCCCACTGATAGGCCGGTGAAGCGCTAATCATACCGCGGGAGATGAGTAAGCTGGTGGTGATACCAAACAAAGCGGGGTTAAACACGTGGCGACCGTGAACCGTGATCAAGTATTTGGAGGCGATCGCCAAAAATACCGGCACCAGCGGTAGCCAGAGTCCATGGGCAAAGTTAGTGAGAATGCTGAGGGAGCAACCGGTAATCGCCGCACTCAGCGGAAACAGCAGCCGTCGCTGGCAAAAGAGCCAGTGAAACCCCATGTCCAGCAGACAGGCGGTGCCAATAACCAGGCCAATCTGCGCTGGGGAACGGTTGAACCCCAGGACAGTGATACCCAGCAATAGATAGGTCAACAGCAGCGCCAGGACGGCGAGACGGGGGTCAGACCACGAGGGTCGGCGTTCCCAGATGGAATGAGTCGTTGGCATGGTTTAGAGAAAAGGGTTGAGGCGGAGAGGGAACATCCCCATCGAGAATGGGGACTATGTTCGTAATGTACCGATTTAGCAAGTACGAATCACGGGTTGTTACACAACTCAAATTTGGAGCCGAGTAAGCGGAATTTGGTCCGGTAAAACGGTAGCGTAGAGAATTTTGTAGCGCACTTTTGGGGTGGACAGTCTAGAAAGCGTATGCAGCTATCCCCAAGCAGCAGGGCGATCGCGCTAGCATTCAGGACCCTGAAATCATTGTCAATCCGGATTGTGGTTTAAATAGTTGAGAACGTGCGATGAAAAGGATAGCTGGCTTGTTGACGGTGTTTACTGCAAGCTTTTTAACCGTCGTGATGATACATAATATCCGCGCTGCCCAGGCCCAGGTCGCTAGACAGTTGGGGGCCTGCCGTGACCATGTCATCTCTCAATCCGACCATGCGGGCCTCTCTCCCGTGGCAGTGGATGTCGTTCCCGGTCGCGTACAAACCGATGGGACCGCAACGGTGTACTGGCACATTGCCCAAGACGACTCTGGCCGCTGTACCGTCAGCGGTGCAGGGGAAGTATTGCGCTATCAGGCGCAGGGCAGCTCTATCCAGCCGATGCAGGGTATTAGCTGTCACCCGTCGGCCCAGATTTGCTTCGATAATGCCGGTCCCAGCGTCGCGTTCACCGAAGAATATTTTGGCCGGGAGGCGGCTGATCGCCTCATCCGCGCCCTCGACCGGCGGTAATCTAGCCCGACGGGCTGAAGTTTGAGTGACGATGGCACCTCGCAAATCGACCGCTTCCCAAACGGTGTATCAGCTAAAAATCACCCTCAAAGATGCGAGCCGCTGATTTGGGTTTGGGAGCAGTTAACCCTGAGCCAATTGAGCTGATGACAGCGCATACTGTCAGTGCTCAGATGGGCGATCGCCCCCCTCCATTGCCTCTCATTTTCACCCATCAAACTCTTAGGACAGATTCAGGTTGAGGTCATAGCTCCTTCAGATTCTCTTTCGCTGCGGGAAGCCATCATCCCCGCCAATCGCAGCAGCGGTCGCGAGAATACGATTACTCTAGGGCCAGGAACCCTATACACTGAGCCTGACCGGGCAGGATGAGGATGCCGCCGCAACGGGTGACCTCGACATCTCCTTTTTCATTCTGGAGTAACCATCATTGGTGCCGGTGCCAATCAAACTACCATTGATTGGATGTGGTCGTCAGCGGCGGTAATACCCTCTTCCGTATCAGTGACGGTATCAGCGGCAATAGCGGCTTTGGGGATGGGGCGCTCGTGCTGCGACTGGACAACGCTCGGAAGCTGATTTGGTGCGGCGATCGCCAACTTTGGATCAGCTGTAGCAGAAAAGGGTAAAAGACTCAGCAGATACACCTGCCAAACTGCTATGCTAAATTTCTGGGGCACTTTGAATTTGCTCCACCGGCATCAACGCCCTTGCACTGTTCTACCGTTTTGCCCAGCCCGATGAGGATCTATGAGTCGAGGAACGCTGTTTGACAAAGTCTGGGATCTGCATACCGTTGGCACCCTTCCGTCCGGGCAGACCCAGCTCTTCATTGGTCTCCACCTGATCCACGAGGTCACCAGTCCACAGGCATTTGCCATGCTGCGAGAGCGGGGGCTAGAGGTGCTGTTCCCTGATCGCACCATTGCCACCGTAGACCACATCGTTCCCACCGAGAACCAGGCCCGTCCCTTCCTCGACCCCCTTGCCGAGGACATGATTCGCGAGCTAGAAACCAACTGTAAAGACAATGGTATCCGGTTCTACAATATTGGGTCAGGGCAGCAGGGCATCGTCCACGTCATCGCTCCTGAGCAGGGCCTGACCCAGCCAGGAATGACCATTGCCTGCGGTGACAGCCACACGTCCACCCACGGCGCATTTGGGGCGATCGCCTTTGGCATTGGCACCAGCCAGGTGCGAGACGTGCTGGCCTCCCAGACGCTGGCACTCTCCAAGCTCAAGGTCCGCCGCATCGAGGTCAACGGAGAACTCCCCCCCGGCGTTTTTGCTAAGGATGTCATTCTCCACATTATTCGACGGCTTGGGGTGAAGGGCGGCGTGGGCTATGCCTATGAGTATGCAGGCACTACGTTCGACCGCATGAGCATGGAAGAGCGCATGACCGTTTGCAATATGTCCATCGAGGGCGGGGCGCGATGCGGCTACGTCAATCCCGATCGCACGACCTTCGACTATCTGCGGGGGCGAGACTTTGCGCCCAAAGGGGCAGACTGGGACCGGGCGGTGGACTGGTGGACGGCGATCGCCAGTGATGCCGACGCAGAGTATGACGATGTCGTCGTGTTTGACGCTGCTGAGATTGAGCCCACCGTGACCTGGGGGATTACTCCCGGTCAGGGGATTGGGGTCAGCGAGCTGATTCCTGATGCCGAGGCATTGCCAGAGGGCGATCGCTTCATTGCTGAAGAAGCCTACAAGTACATGAATCTGGCTCCGAACACTCCCATCAAAGGAACCAAGGTCGACGTCTGCTTTATCGGTAGCTGCACCAACGGACGCCTCAGCGATCTGCTGGAGGCCGCTCGGGTCGCCCAGGGGAGGCGGGTCAAAAGCGGGATCAAAGCCTTCGTCGTGCCGGGGTCTGAGCGCGTGAAGCAGGAGGCCGAAGCGGCAGGGCTGCACGAAATTTTCCGGGATGCTGGCTTTGAGTGGCGCGATGCCGGCTGCTCCATGTGTCTAGCCATGAATCCCGACAAGCTGCAGGGCAACCAGATCAGCGCCTCTTCCTCTAACCGCAACTTCAAAGGCCGTCAAGGCTCATCCTCAGGGCGGACGCTGCTGATGAGTCCAGCCATGGTGGCAGCGGCGGCGATCGCCGGCGAAGTTACGGATGTCCGTGACCTGCTGCAGAAGTCTGCTGGTTAGCTTCGAACCTGGCTAGTCACACTCACTGCCCGCTCCAGAGCTAATCGCCCCCAGCAGGGTCTCCACCATGATGCAGCGTTTTGCTGGGGATGAGCCGCTGGCGGGAGACGACACGCGCAGGGTAATGGGTTGGGGAGTCGCGGCTGGGTCAAGAGACAGGCTGCCGTCTGCTTCGAACACCAGGAAGTCAACGGGGTTATCATTGTTGTCAAAAGCGGCGAGTTCAACGGTTCTTGCAGAAAACTGGCCCTCGCCAAGCAAAAACGCTTCACCAACGACATCATCCAGCGTACCGTCGCTATTGGAATCGGTGAGCGTACCCACAATGATTTCTGGCACGCCCGTCGAGGAACTCGCTGCCGGCACAAACTTAATCCCGCGACTGCGCCGGAGCCGCTGCGCATCGTTCTGGGTTTTGCGAAAGAGCTGGGCAAGCTGATCGCTACCGCTGGCAGCTCGTCGCTGGTTCATAAACGAAACCCACCCAGGGGCAGCGATCGCCGCCAGAATCCCGATAATTACGGCGATCGCCAGCATTTCTAGCAGCGAAAACCCAGCGGTAGATGAGGAAGTGTTGCATCGATATTTCATGGTCTAGTGGGTGCAGTGCGACGAATACAGGAACATAAGTAGCTAAGCTATTCAACGGGGGGTTTGCTGATCACTGGCCGATTCAGCACCCTCGTTTCCAAAGTTGGCAGAAATGCGGTTGAGCTATTGCTAACGCCGGGTCTTCCCGCCGCATTGCCCCGGAGAAACAGGATGACCTCTCGGTTTTCGCCTATTTCTTCGCTATCGCTGACGCAGCCATAGAAGCTATTGGAATTTGTTAGGGTTGACGCAGGCATGGTAAAGCTATAGCCCGACGGACAAGCCGCCGTTCCCCGAGCAGCAAAGTCGACGAAATCTACTAGCGCAGCATCGCTACCACCGATAGGCGTAGACTGCTTATTGGTTGGTACGGTGTCAGTCAGTCCCTGATAATAGGGCCAGCTGCGGAACTCATGGTTGAAACCACCCGGGCTAACGTAGCCTTCGTCTAGGTTGCGATCGCCCCCTGAGTCAAATTCCGTTAGAGCATAGCGCTCAATCCGGGCCTGACCATCCCAGGTGCCGCTGCTATTGGTGGTGTTAAGGGAATAAATAATCAGAGCGTAGGAATGTCCAGCAATGCAAACGCCCTGAAACTCATTCAGGGTACTAAATCCGGCTGGGGCCGAGCTGGGGTTCGTTGCGCAGGTTGCTTTAACTGTATCGGGAATGGGCTGCTGTTTCCAAAAGGCGACGATGGGATAGTTGCCGTTGGCAGGTGCAAGGCTCGTGGGTAAGTGGTTGAGCAGTCCAGGACAGTATCCAGCCTCACCAGGCTCTAACCCGTTAGGAACTGTACTGCCCATACAGCTATCGTCATAGACATAGACGGCCTGCCGCAGTTCAGCCGCGATGTAGTCCATCGCCATCTGCATTTCTTGCTGGGTCTGGTTGCGGGAGGAGTCTTTCTGGTCGGCGGTTAGCAGCTCTACCACGAGATACATCAGGCCGGAGACAATGCCTCCTGCGATGATGACCACCACCAGTAGTTCGATGAGGGTGAAGCCTCGGTTCTGCTCGGTGCAGTTAGTGGACGGATGGCGCGATCGCCACAGGTTGGCAATGTTGGAAGATGTCCGTTTCATATGTGTAACGCCCCAGTGTATAGAGGTTGGTTGTCCTTGCTGTGGATGAAGTTACGAGTATGGAAACCGCATCGGTCTTGCTAGCGAGAGAATTCGTTATGAAGGTGGCAAGCAGTCAGCAGTGTTGTGGTGGTAGCAAGAGAGCGAATTGTCCAGGTCGCTTTGGATGATACGAGTTGTAAGCACTGCCAATGGACGCTCTCGCTGGTTGCCCTCACCGGAAGTGAAGCGGAGCGAAGCAGGGTCCGTTCCTAGGCTGCCGAAGTTGTCAGCCGCACCTGCCGCATACACCCGGACCATGAGCTCAAAATCGCTAGGATCGCCCCCTTCTAGCGCTTTACTGTCCCCTCTAAATGACTGCATGAGGAAATCCGTCTCGCAGTCGCCGTCCATGTCGATTTCCAGTACCTCATCAACGGCAATCTGATCGGTGGTTTCGTCGTAGGTCGAGCAGCTAGACGTAGCGTTGACGGATTTGAGGAGATCAGAACTGCTGCCGGGAGCGTCTTGGTCACTCAAGTTGGCCTCTGAGGTTTCTACTGGTAGGTTCGCCGTTGTCTGGCGGTTACGATTCACGAGGGTCTGGACGCGATCAATCTCGCCCTGGGCGATTTGCAGCGCCTGTTCGGCTCGCTGGTTTTGCAGGCGGGTGGCGGTAGCCAGCAGCAGGGGTGGGGCGATCACGGCTCCGGTAACGGCAATGACGGCGATCGCCACGATACATTCAATCAGCGTCAGACCCTGTTCAGAAACGTTTGTCTGAGCCGCATTGATTTGAGAGAGTCGGCGGATGGAGCGAGTGAGATAGGTCATTGGCGGATGCTCGAATGAGTTGCGAAGTCGGTATTGGTTATCCAAGAGCTAATCATTGAAGACTTAATTTCAGAAATGCCCGCGTTAAGTACAGCGCTTCGCGCTTTGATGGAATCAGATTTTTTGTTGGAAGCCGCGCAGTGCGCGGCTTCCAACAAAAAATCTGTACCTCATGCACCTGAAAAGAGCTGTATCTAGACATAAATAGAGCAAGTGGGGGACGCACCCAATCATTGCGTCGCTGATCTATGGCTGCTTAGTTATCAGAGGGATACACTTAAGCCAAGAAACAGTGAAAGACCGTTTTCATGAAGCCAGGTATAGGGCAATTTCTGACTGGAATACGCCCTGATTAGAGGTCTGAAATCAGTATTCCCCAAAAGCAATTTGATAATGACACGGTTCACAAGACGATGTGAGCCGAGGGGGAATTTCCCTAAGTAATTTCACGAAAAATCGAAATAGAAATGAAGATAGACTAACAGAAAATGAATGGGGGATTCTATCTTAATAGCAGCTTCGGAGCCACCACTTCAACGTAGAAATTGCGGCTTCAATAAATTATTAATCAATGGAATGATTTTATGAACCTTCGGAAAATCAGGAGATTTTTCCCGGTTCATCACTAAGCTCCGTGAATTCCCTTGCCTTCACAAAAATTTTATAGAATATTGTATGGTTAGGGTACCCGATAAAAACCCTTGCTTCAGAAAATTGGTTTAATAAGGTTAGCGCGCTGGAATCAGTCCCGCAGTAAGCCCCAAGTGATACAATAAAAAAGGATTGATCGCC
>JBHJGR010000227.1:0-11160 GCA_050331615.1 Elainellaceae cyanobacterium | reverse complement strand
TTCAGATCCGAAATGCTGTACGGCGGGGCACGCCGGAACAGGGTAAAAAAACGCTTGGGGACACTTTTCCCGCTGGGGCTGACTGCCCAATATCTAGATAGTTTGACCATTTTGGTGCGGCTGTTTGGTGAGGGGTTGCGGAGTTTGAGATGAAACTCTCAGATCAGTTTTAAGGATGGTGGATGAGCCAAGAATCCCCTAGCTTTTGGCTATGGGGAGTGTCAACGGGTCTTTCTCTAGAACTTGGCAGTTGTCCAGGGGCGATGGTAGTAAGATGCAAGGGAATCTATGGAGAGCATATCGCTATGTGGCCTGAAATTGCGGCACACATCAGCCAAGTCACAGGTCAGGAATTTAAGGGCAACCACCATCGTTCGGTGGGCGGCGGCAGCGTCAATCAGGCCCACGCCTTTTCCGATGGGCATCAGACCTATTTTGTGAAAACTAATCAGGCCAACCAGCTCGCTATGTTTGAGGCGGAGGCCATCGGGCTGGAGCAAATGTACGCCACCGCAACCATTCGTGTCCCCAAGCCCATCTGCTGGGGCACGGCGGGGCGATCGGCCTACATTGTGCTGGAATGGCTGGACTTTGGCTACGGCAACCACGATGCCTGGAGCGAAATGGGGCGGCAGTTGGCCGCTATGCACCGGGTCACCAGCGAGCAGGGGTTTGGCTGGGACCAGGACAACACCATCGGGTTCATTCCCCAGAAAAATCTCTGGACAGCGGACTGGGTGACGTTCTTTCGCGATCGCCGCATTGGTTTCCAGCTCCAGCTTGCCCAGCAGAAGGGCGGACATTTTCCCAGAGGCGAGGAGCTGATGCAGGCCATTCCCCAACTGCTGGCAGATCACCATCCAGAACCCTCCCTCGTGCATGGTGATCTATGGTCAGGTAATGCTGCCGTTACCAAAGCAGGGGAGCCAGTGATCTTGGACCCGGCCACCTATTATGGCGATCGCGAAGTTGACCTAGCTATGAGCGAGCTGTTCGGCAGCTTCCCCAACGACTTCTACCGCGCCTACGACGCCGCCTATCCCATCCCTTCGGGCTACACCCGTCGCAAAACTCTCTATAACCTGTATCACATCATCAACCACTTTAATCAGTTCGGCGGCGGCTACGAGTCCCAGGCCAACCGCATGATTGACAGGCTGCTGCAGTAAAGGCGATCGCTGCCGCGCCTCTTAGGGGCAAATGGCCATTTGCCCTATGCCAATATATTTTCCCCTACCAAACCATTTACCCCTACCAAATCTGTACGCTATGGCGTCAAACGAGCATGGAGGGATTCGAACCCCCGACCCTCAGAACCGGAATCTGATGCTCTATCCACTGAGCTACATGCCCTCGATGTCCGATATGTCTGACAAACGAGCTGCACCTGCGACCGTTAAGCCTGCGTAACAAGTCTCGCAAACGGACAAGGGTAAGTATAACATTTCTGAGGAGACCACTGTTTATCGACGACCCCATGCCCTATAGAATTTTGTTTGTGTGCTTAGGCAATATCTGCCGATCGCCCTCCGCTGAGGGGATCATGCGGCACCTGATCCGCCAGCACCAGCTTGAGCAGGAAATTATTTGCGACTCCGCCGGAACCGCCAGCTACCACATTGGCAGCGCCCCCGACCCCCGCATGGCGGCGGCGGCGGCTACGCGGGGAATTGATCTCGCTGGGGCCGCTCGTCAGTTTCAACCGGAGGATTTTCAGGCGTTTGACCTGATTTTAGCGATGGATCAGGATAACTACGCCGATATTCTCCGCCTTGCTCCTTCTAAGGAAGCCGGAGCCAAGGTGCGGATGATGTGTGATTTTTGTCGTCACCACCGCGATCGCGAAGTGCCCGACCCTTACTATGGCGGAACCGAGGGGTTTCAATACGTGGTGGACCTGCTCCTCGACGCCTGCGAAGGGCTGCTGGAGCACATTTCCACGGTTCACTTAACCAGATGATGATCCAGGGCAAAGCGCACCAGCTCGGCCCGATTGGCGGTGTCGCTTTTCCGCAGCAGATTGCTGACGTACTTCTCAATGGTGCGGGGGCTGAGGTGGAGCCGCTGACCAATTTGATTGTTGGATAAGCCCTCGGCCAGCAGGTTGAGCACGTCCTGTTCTCGGGGCGTGAGATCCAGGGCGATCGCTCCCTCCTGTAACGCCAATCCATCAGGCGATGCGGGTGAGGTGGACGGGTTGGATTGGGCGGCTGGGGCGATCGCTCCCTGGTCAGAAACCTGCATCCGTAGCCGCCATTCTGACTCGATGAGCTGCGATCGCTCCAGCAAATTCCGCACCACGGCCCCCAGTTCATCCAGCTCAAAGGGCTTGGGCAGATAGACATCACAGCCCGATTGATAGCCCCGCACCCGATCCTGGGTAGCCGTTCGCTCAGTGAGGAAAATCACGGGCACTAGGCGAAAGGCGGGTTGTCGCCGCACTTGCTGCACCAGGGTATAGCCATCCATCAGCGGCATCGAGATGTCGGCCACAATCAGGTGAGGCTGATGCTGGCCGACCATAGATAGCGCTTCTTTACCATCTCTGGCAGAAATTACAATGTAACCCAGCAGTTCAAGGTAATCTGACAGGGCGACCCGAACTCCCAAATCATCATCGGCGACAAGAACAGTCAGTGACATGGCTGAGCAGACCGGTGGCGTTTCCAATCTTAGTTTAAGGATAAAGCAAGCGGGGCGCGGACCTCACTATAGCGTCGCTTCTCTGTGGCTATCCACTCATACAGCACTTTTCAAGTGCATGAGGTACAGATTTTTTGCTTCCAGCAAAAAATCTGTACCCATCAAAGCGCGAAGCGCCGTATGGCCCCACGGGCTAGGGTTTGAGTATGGAACCCCGCGACGCTGGGGTTCCACACCTCTTGAATGTCCTAACGCGAAAGCGTAACGCCATAAGGCTGGACGGGAGGGAAATTGACACATATTCGTTTGTTTTTCTGCCCAATAGTCCTCAAGATCGGGGCTAGGCTCTCATTTAAGTAGTGAAGCAAAATTATTGTCTGGGGATGTGCCTCCCGTGAGGGGCGCACCCCACCATAGCGTCGCTTGGTTATGGCTACCTACTTATTAGCAGTTCAAATGAAAATTTAGAAATCTTTATAGAAAGGGTAGCCGTGGTACTATCTGGGTGATTTAAAGCAGAAGACCGCATTCAAGGCGATGCCGCAGTGTAGGAGGCAGAGGCGTGCAAGGAAACAGCTTTGTCGGGGGCGCAGGTAATACCAAATCCACCACGCTAGAACCCATCCGGGTCGGAGTCATTGGTGTTGGAAACATGGGCCAACACCATACCCGCGTCCTTAGTATGTTGAAGCATGTCAAGCTCATTGGCATTTCTGATATCAATGTCGAGCGGGGGCTGGACACGGCTGGCAAATACCAAATCCGATTTTTCGAAAATTACCATGACCTGCTGCCCCATGTGGATGCGGTATGCGTCGCCGTTCCTACCCGCCTACACTACGAGGTAGGGATGACCTGCCTGAAGGCAGGTCGGCACGTTCTCATCGAGAAGCCCATTGCCGCTAATATCAACGAGGCCGAATCTCTGGTTAACGCTGCCGCTGAATCTCATCGCATTCTTCAGGTAGGCCACATCGAGCGGTTTAATCCGGCGTTCCAAGAGCTGAGCAAAGTCCTCAAAACCGAGGAACTGCTGGCTATTGAAGCCCATCGCATGAGCCCCTACTCCGACCGAGCCAACGATGTTTCGGTGGTTTTAGACCTCATGATCCATGATATTGACCTGCTCATGGAGATTGTGCGATCGCCCGTTGTTAAGCTTACCGCTAGCGGCAGTCGAGGCAGCGACTCCGGCTACTTAGACTATGTCACTGCCACCCTGGGATTCGCCAACGGCATCGTCGCGACCGTAACGGCTAGTAAGGTCACGCATCGCAAAATTCGCCGCATCGTAGCTCACTGCAAGCAGTCTCTCACTGAGGCTGATTTCCTCAACAATGAGATTCAGATACACCGGCAAATGACGGCAAACTGCTCCACCGACTATGGGCAGGTGCTCTATCGCCAGGACGGACTGATTGAAAAGGTCTACACCAGCAATATTGAGCCGCTCCATGCTGAGTTGGAGCACTTCGTCCAGTGTGTGCGGGGTGGAAAGCAGCCATCGGTCGGGGGCGAGCAGGCGCTCAAGGCCCTGAGGCTGGCTAGTCTGGTTGAGCAAATGGCGCTAGACGGTAAGGCGTGGACTGGTGAGGAGTGGGACGGAGTACAGTCGATCGTTTCCGCCGTCCCTGTATAGCCCTACGGGCTGAGGTTTGAGTGTGGAGCCCCCGCGTCGCGGGGGGTCCACACCTCTTGAATGTCCTAACGTGAAAGCGTAACGCCAGTATGACTTGCGTAGATAGTTCCGCAGTGCTGGTGAGACTGGCGAGTTGTCAGATATAGCGATTTCCAGTCGCTAGAGGTATAGATTTGGGGGACGGTGCACAGCGCGCCACCCCCTGTTCTCCATCAGCGTGAGCAACGCTGTAGACGGTTCAGTAGTGCCACTGTTGAGGGCAAAGGTTAAGTTTGCTAAAGAATTGGTTAAAATGATGAGCCAAGATCTTGTCATCCGCCACTTCGTAAATGCTAGAGTATGGACGGTTAGTTTTCGGTAGAGCAAGCTTGTTTCAATGTCAATTTCGATTTCAGGCACATCTCCGTTTAACTCGCTACATGACGTTTTTTTGACTAGGGAGATGTCCTATGTCTATCTATGTTGGTAATTTGTCCTACGATGTTACGCAGGAAGATCTGACCCAGGTGTTTTCCGAATACGGGAAAGTGAATCGTGTCAGCCTTCCCACCGATCGCGAAACGGGTCGTCCCCGTGGCTTTGCTTTTGTGGATATGGATTCCGAATCTGATGAAGCAAGCGCCATTGAGGATCTCGACGGAGCCGAGTGGATGGGTCGCGACATGCGGGTCAACAAGGCTCGTCCCCGCGAACCCCGCAACAACGGTGGTGGTGGCGGCAACGGTCGCCGCAACTACACCCGTAGCTCCTTCTAAGCAGGTCGCGATAAATAAACGAGGCTATGGTGGGGTGGGCGTTGCCCACTAGAAATGGGGCAACGCCCACCTTGCACTAGCATCAATCAAAAAAGTAGGGTGGGCACTGCCCACCCTACAGCACCATTTGGGCAGTGTAGACGGCATTTCCTCCCTGGTCCGCCAGCGGGATACGGTGCTTGTGTGCCCATACTTCCAAATCGGAGAGGGCGCGATCGCGATATTTCCCATACCGCTCCTTCTTGTTACGAATCCGCTGGGGCAGCGCTGGCAAGATCCCAAAGTTGGGCGGCATGGGCTGGAAGTACTTGGGTTCCGCTGAGCTGATAAAGGCAAACAGCGCTCCCATTAGCGTCGTATCCGGCAGCGCGACTAAATCCTGACCCAGGGCCAGACGGGCAGCGTTGGTGCCTGCCAACCAGCCCCCTGCCGATGCTGCCGTATAGCCTTCAGTGCCGATTAGCTGACCCGCCGCGAATAGGGGCCGACGCTGGCGGAACTGGAGGGTAGCGTCCAGTAATTCAGGTGCGTTGAGGAAGGTGTTGCGGTGCATCACCCCCATGCGCACGAATTCCGCCTGCTCCAGCCCAGGGATGAGGCGAAAGACGCGGGCCTGCTCGCCCCAGCGCAGATTCGTCTGGAAGCCCACCATATTCCAGAGCTGACCGGCTTTGTCTTCCTGGCGGAGCTGGACGACAGCGTAGGGGCGCTTGCCTCGGTTTTCTGGATCTTTGAAGTCTCCCAGGCGGGCATCAAATAGGCCCACAGGCTTGAGGGGACCGTAGCGCATGGTATCCTCGCCGCGACGGGCCATCTCTTCGATGGGGAGACAGCCCTCAAAGAACTTGGCGGATTCCTGCTCAAAGTCCTTCAGCTTCGCCTGTTCCGCTGCGCATAGCGCCTGCCAAAACTGGAGGTACTGCTCCCGATTCATGGGGCAGTTGAGATAAGCGGCCTCGCCCCGGTCGTAGCGGGAGGCGAGAAAAGCAATATCCCGGTTAATAGATTCGCCTACCACAATGGGACTGGCGGCGTCAAAAAAGCTCAGATAGTCCATCCCCGTGAGGCGCTGCAAGTCCTGAGCTAGGGCGTCGCTGGTGAGCGGTCCCGTGGTGAGGACGGTGATGCCCTTGGTAGGTAGAGCGTTGACCTCTCCCCGGCGAAGTTCGATTAAGGGATGGCGGGCTAAAGTTTCCGTCAGGTCTCGACTAAAAACGGCCCGGTCCACCGCCAGGGCACCGCCTGCCGGAACCCGATGCTCATCGGCCTTCTGGATGACGATGGAGCCGAGCCGCCGCAGTTCTTCGTGGAGCAGACCCGAGGCGCGATCGCTCGATAGTGCCCCAAAGGAATTGCTGCACACCAGCTCGGCCAGGTGCTCTGTGTGGTGGGCGGGGCTGCGCCGCTGGGGCCGCATCTCATGGAGAATCACGGGAAGACCGGCCTGAGCGATCTGCCAGGCGGCCTCGGTGCCTGCTAATCCGCCGCCGATTACTTGAATGGGGGGCATGGCTTGCTGCATCGTACTGGGGATGGAAAACTTCGTAAGCCTATTTATGATAACGTCCGCCCTGGAGGATGGTCTTGGCGCGGTAGAGCTGCTCTACCAGCAGCAGGCGGGCCAGCTCATGGGGAAAGGTCAGGGGCGAGAGGCTGAGGATCTGAGATGCCTGCTGACGAAGGCTGGCGTCGATGCCGTCTGGGCCGCCGATGGCGAAGACCAGGCTGTTCGAGGCAGCGGTCCCCAGCCAGTGGGCAAAGGCGGGGGAGTCGTAGGTTTCACCGTCTTCAGAGAGGGCAATGAGGCGATCGCCCGCTTTCACCTTCGCTAAAATCTGGGCAGCTTCCGTTGGCGGATCGGAGTCTTTCACCTCCACCACCGTTAGCTCCGGCAGGCGTTTTTGATAGACCTGAAGACCGTCCTGAATCCAGGACTTTTTGATTTTGCCCACGGCAATCAGCGTCAGTTTGGGAAAGGCCGCCATAATCTGATTTCTCAAGCCACGAAATAATGTCAGAAAGCTACCGTAGGGGGTGGTACGGTGTGGGCGATCTTAGCGAAACGTCCTGGGGGTTTATGCTGAAAGACTTGATTTTTCAACGAGCATCACCAGCGCCACAGATATAGCGCTACGCTTTCGCGTTAGGACGCTTGAGAGGTGTGGAACCCCAGCGATGCGGGGGTTCCACGCTCAAAACTTAGCCCATAGGGCTATATAACCCTTGCAGACCCTGGTGCAGGCGCATCACGTCCCAGGTCTGACCTTACAACCGCTATGTTGCAATTTGTTACAAAGTATCGCCCCTAGCAGCCCGATTCAACCTTTCCGAGTAAGCCCTGTTGCAGACTGCACAAAACCGCTCGGAATCTTATCCATGTATGAAACAAATGAAAAGAATTCGCGGGTTGGCGGGCTGTCCCCTTTAGAATTTTCAATAACTGACCCTACCTCACGTCTATATATCAATGAAACAGATTCCAGCTCCCCTGCTAACCCTGGTCGGCGGCGTTCTCATCACGCTGATCAGCCTTTGGGTTGGTCAAAACCACGGTCTGTTGCCGGAACAGGCGTCGGCGCAGGCTCCCCTGGTGGATAGCTTATTCGACGTGATGGTGACCATCGCCACGGCTCTGTTCATCGTCGTCGAAGGAACCATCGTCTATTTCGCTATTCAGTTCCGCAAGCGTCGCGGCGACGAGGAAGACGGGCTGCCCATCGAGGGTAACCTGCCCCTCGAAGCGTTTTGGACGGCCATTCCAGCGGTGATTGTGATTGGTCTCGGCATTTATAGCGTCGCCGTCTTCCAGGAAATGGGCGGTATTTCTCCGGCGCATCAGCACGGTATGCAGTTCTCCGATGCGTCCCAGGTGGCGCTGGTGGCCCAGGCTCCCAGTGGTGACGGGGCGATCGCCGAAGACGTTTCCGCTCCTCTGCTGGCTCAGGCGGGCGAAGAAACCCAGGCGGCAGCTCTCAACCGGGTGAAGTATGGGTTTGGCGCGTCTCCCGAAATGGGCGATCGCACTCCCGACCTGACGGTGAATGTCACGGGTATGCAGTATGCCTGGCTGTTTAACTATCCCGACACGGGGATTATCGCTGGCGAACTCCATGTTCCCGTGGACACCGACGTGCAGATTAATCTCTCAGCCCAGGACGTGATCCACTCCTTCTGGGTGCCCCAGTTCCGGCTGAAGCAGGACGCCATTCCCGGGCAGGAAACCCAGCTGCGGTTTGTGGCTACTAAACCGGGCACCTACCCCGTAATCTGCGCAGAACTCTGCGGGGCCTACCACGGCGGCATGCGTAGCCAGGTGATTGTCCACACGCCGGAAGAGTTTACCCAGTGGCTGGCGGATAACCGGGTGGCCACCGATCCCCAGGCGGCAGAGGAGGCGATCGCCACTAACACCCAGAATCTCTCTGACACCGAGTATCTGGCTCCCTACGATCAGGATCTGGGCGTTGATACTGCCTCCCTGACTCACCTCCATGCCCACGCCATGAATTAGTCGGGATGTCCTTCAGATTTACCCGACTGACTTGATGAAGCAATTTTCCCTAATCTCTTGACGCAATAATCTACGCACTCTGATCTGATATGGCTCAAGCACAAATTCCTGTCGATCGCTCCTTTGACCAGGGTGGCGATCGCCCCGGCCACAAAACATCCTGGAAGTGGTACGAGTATTTCACCTATAACATCGACCATAAGGTCATCGGCATTCAGTATCTGGTCACGGCCTTCATCTTTTATCTGGTGGGTGGCGTCATGGCCCTGGCCATGCGGGCCGAGCTGGCAACGCCCGATCCCGATGTCCTCGACCCCAGCCTCTACAACGCCTTTTTGACCAACCACGGCACCATCATGATCTTCCTGTGGATCGTGCCCGCCGCCATTGGGGGATTTGGCAACTACCTGGTGCCGCTGATGATTGGGGCGCGAGACATGGCCTTCCCCAATCTGAACGCGATCGCCTTCTGGCTCAACCCGCCTGCGGGTGCCCTGCTGCTGGGCAGCTTCTTCTTTGGCGGTGCCCAGAGCGGCTGGACGGCCTACCCGCCCCTGAGCCTGATTACCGCCAACGTGGCCCAGTCCATGTGGATTTTGGCCATTGTGCTGGTGGGGACTTCCTCTATCCTGGGGGCAGTGAACTTCATCGTCACTATCTTCAAGATGCGGGTGCCCTCCATGAAGTGGGATCAGCTCCCCCTCTTCTGCTGGGCGATCCTGGCCACCTCCATCCTGGCGCTGTTCTCGACGCCGGTACTGGCGGCGGGCCTGGTGCTGCTGCTGTTTGACATCAACTTTGGCACCTCCTTCTTCCGCCCGGATGCGGGCGGTAACGTGGTGGTCTACCAGCACCTCTTCTGGTTCTACTCCCACCCGGCGGTGTATCTGATGATTTTGCCCATCTTCGGCATTATGTCGGAGGTGATCCCCGTCCACGCCCGCAAGCCGATTTTTGGCTATAAGGCGATCGCCTATTCCAGCCTCGCCATCTGCGCCGTGGGTCTGTTCGTGTGGGTCCACCACATGTTCACCAGCGGTACGCCGCCCTGGATGCGGATGTTCTTCACCATCTCGACGCTGATCGTGTCGGTGCCCACTGGAGTAAAAATCTTTAGCTGGGTGGCCACCCTCTGGGGCGGCAAGATTCGCCTCAACAGCGCCATGCTGTTTGCCCTGGGTCTGCTGGCCATGTTCGTGCTGGGCGGCCTCAGCGGCGTCACCCTGGGCACGGCTCCCGTCGACGTCCATGTCCACGATACCTACTACGTGGTGGCCCACTTCCACTATGTGCTCTTCGGCGGTTCGGTCTTTGGCCTCTATGCCGGGGTCTACCACTGGTTCCCCAAAATCACCGGGCGCTACATGAACGAAACCTGGGGCCGCATCCACTTTGTGCTGACGTTCATTGGCACCAACCTTACCTTCCTGCCCATGCACAGCCTGGGCTTGCAGGGGATGCCCCGCCGGGTGGCCATGTACGACCCGCAGTTCACCACCATCAACCAGATCTGTACTTTTGGTGCATTCCTGCTGGGGATCTCCGTGATTCCCTTCTTCGTGAACGCCATCTGGAGCTGGTTCCGGGGTGAGAAGGCCAGCGGCAACCCCTGGAACGCCATGACTCTGGAGTGGACGACGGATTCGCCGCCCATCATCGAAAACTGGGAAGTGCTGCCGGTGGTCACCCACGGCCCTTACGAGTACGGTATGCACAAGTCTGATCAGAAACCGCAGACGGTGGAAGCAGCCTCCTCCCAATAGACCTTCCCGCTGATCCCCTAGACGTTAATGCTCTGGGGGATTAGGTCTGGTGATTGTTGACGTTTACCCCACTTTGTAAGGCACATGGTTGATACTGCTCCAACAACTCAAAATGGTCTACCGCTGACCGCCGATGGCGAAGCCGTCGCCCACCACGAGCATCCCGACTTCCGGGTCTTTGGTCTGCTCACCTTCCTGGCGTCAGAGTCCCTGATGTTCGGCGGGTTCTTCGCCGCCTACCTGATTTATCGCGGCGTCTCGGCCCAGTGGCCCCCAGAGGGTACTGAGGTTGAGCTGCTGCTGCCTGCTATTAACACCGTCATTCTAGTGTCCAGCAGCTTTGTGATTCACCTGGGGGACAGCGCCATCAAGAAGAACGACGTCAAGGGGCTAAGGCTCTGGTACGTGGTCACGGCGCTGATGGGCCTGGTCTTCCTGGGCGGTCAGGTTTATGAATACCTGAACCTGGGCTACGGTTTGAAAACCAACCTGTTTTCCAACTGCTTTTATCTGATGACCGGCTTCCACGGGCTACACGTCTTCATCGGCGTGCTGCTGATTCTGGGGGTGCTGTGGCGATCGCGCCGGGAAGGTCACTACTCTGAAGCCCACCACACGGGCGTAGAGATGGCGGAGATCTACTGGCACTTCGTGGACATTATTTGGATTGTTTTGTTCACGCTGCTTTACATCATGACCCTGTTTTAAGCTGACATCTCCCCAGCCCTAGAAGGGCGGGGGTTCATGGAATCCACCTGACTCTGACTGGCTCTCGGATAGACCTACATCATCCAGCCTCTTATCAGGGTTCATCCATGCTTCCCGGTCGTTCTTCTCTGACGCTGGCAC
>JBHJGR010000226.1:0-27247 GCA_050331615.1 Elainellaceae cyanobacterium | reverse complement strand
ATGGCTTGAGTAAGTAACCTTGAAAAACGAAGGTTAGAAAACCGGGGGAGCGCCCCCCCGGGGCGCTCCCCCGGGTTTCTAACATGAATTTAATTGTGCCGACCTACTTAGTACTTAAAAATAAGTAGTGCAGAGCCGCCTGATTTCTGACTTAGCAAGATCAAACGCTAGTCTGAAGGGCTATTTAGTAGCCTGGAATAGACAGTGGTATTATTGCGAAAACTGTTGGCGTTTTTATTACTTAAAGAGGGGCGATCCCCATGGCAAACGACCCGATCTCTCCAGTTGTATTGGTAATTCTTGATGGATGGGGATACCGGGAGGATTCCCAGGCAAATGCCATTGCTGAAGCTAATACGCCCGTTATGGACAGCTTATGGGCAGCGTATCCCAGCACTTTAATTCGCACTTCCGGCAAGGATGTGGGCCTACCGGAGGGGCAGATGGGCAACTCTGAGGTAGGCCACCTCAACATAGGGGCCGGGCGGGTTGTTCCCCAAGAACTGGTACGAATCACGGATGCTGTCGAGGATGGGTCAATCCATCAAAATCCGGCCCTCCTCCGGGTTGCTGAAGCGACTCACCAGCGGGGAGGCAAGCTTCACCTGTTGGGACTATGCTCCGATGGTGGCGTTCATTCCCATATTGGCCATCTGTTTGGGCTGCTTCAGTTTGCCAAGCAGCAGGGCATCGAAGATGTCTGTATCCACGCCATTACCGATGGACGGGATACCCGCCCCACGTCGGGAATTAATCACATTCAGGCCATCGAAGAGTACGTGAAGCATTTGGGCCTGGGGCGCATTGTCACCCTGAGCGGTCGATACTTCGCTATGGATCGCGATCGCCGCTGGGACCGCGTGCAAAAAATGTATGACGCCATGACCACCGATGGCGCAGGGGATGGGCGCTCGGCTTCCCAAATTCTCAAAGACGCCTACGAGCACGACGTGACCGACGAATTTGTCCCCCCCGTCCGAGTCGAGCCGGGGCAGGTTGAGCCGGGCGATGGCATTATTTTCTTCAACTTCCGTCCCGATCGTGCCCGCCAGCTTACCCAGGCACTTGTTGACCCCAGTTTTGACGGATTTGAGCGGGAGCAGATCACGCCGCTGGCTTTCGCTACCTTTACCCAGTACGACCCCATGTTCCCAGTGGAGGTCGCCTTTCAACCCCAAAACCTCAATAATATTCTGGGTGAAGTCATTGCTCAGCACGGCCTGCGCCAGTTCCGCACAGCAGAAACCGAGAAGTATGCCCACGTCACCTATTTCTTCAACGGCGGCATCGAGGATCCCTTTGAGGGAGAGGATCGAGAGCTGATTCCCAGCCCGATGGTAGCTACTTACGATAAGGCCCCGGCTATGTCGGCGGATCAGGTGACCGATGGGGCGATCGCCGCTATTGAAAAGCGCATCTACTCCCTAGTAGTCATCAACTACGCTAACCCCGATATGGTGGGCCACACGGGCAACCTCGACGCCAGTGTTTTGGCGATCGAGACGGTAGATCGCTGTCTGGGGCGGCTGCTGGAGAGCATCATCCGTGCCGGCGGGACTACTATCATCATTGCCGACCACGGCAACGCGGAATATATGCGAGATGAACAGGGCAATCCCTGGACGGCTCATACCACCAACCCCGTGCCGTTCATCCTGGTGGAAGGCGAGGGGCGCAAAATTCCAGGACACGGCACCGAGGTCAACCTGCGCTCGGATGGTCGCCTGGCTGACATTGCCCCGACTATTTTGGACATTCTCCAAATTCCTCAGCCGGAGGAGATGACGGGACGCTCAATTTTGCTGCCGGTTGGTTTTGACGTTCGCCCCAACCGCTCCCCCGTCCGTGTTTCGATTTAGCCACCGCGTCACCCTGCTTACTCCGCCAGCGCGAGAAACGTATAAAATAGTGAGACTGGGAACCGTACGCATCATTTACGTTATTTTAGGGGCTGGTATGACGATCGTTACGCTAGTGCAAATTATCTGGGCCATTTCGGCACTGGGGCTGATTACTCTGGTGCTGCTGCACAGCCCAAAGGGAGACGGCCTTGGCGGCATCGGGGGGCAGGCCCAGCTCTTCACGAGCACCAAGAGCGCCGAAACTACCCTCAACCGAGTCACCTGGACTTTATCCATCGTCTTCATTGGGCTAACGCTGGTCTTAAGCGCGGGCTGGCTAGGCTAGGGCACGGGCGATCGCTCTTTTTGACGGCCGGTTTAGCTAGCCTCCTTTTCCTTACCACGACTCAGGGATACGGCGTCTGGCGATCGCCGGCTGTGGCCCAGGGCTTTCTGGACTCGCTGCGTCCGCTTTTAGCTCCGGCGATCGCCCATCCCCTCCCTCAACCTTTGCAGGACTGGCACGATCCGTCCGAGTCTGGTGATTATTTTTCCCAGGTCACCCCTACCGAAGCAGGCTACCTCGTTTGGTCTCGGTTCCCGGTTCGCGTTTATCTCGCGCTGCCTGATGGGGTTTCTGTCGCGAATCCGCCATCCACAGACTGGCAGGCCGCGGTTGATCAGGTGGTGGCAGAATGGAGCCAGTACCTTCCCCTAGAGCTAACAACCGAGCCAGACCGGGCCGACATTACTATCCATCTATCGCCGCCACCTCTACGGCTTGCGACAATATATCCAGCATCTGCAGACCGTCCCGGCCTACCTTTGGAGCGTGCCCGGTCAGCGGAAACGCGCTACGAGCTGTTTGTGGACACCACAGTCCCAGAGCAGCCCATCCTGGCCCACCGCTGCACTATTTGGCTTAGCCCCCGACAGACGGTGCGCTACATCCAGGCTGCCGCTCGCCACGAGATGGGCCATGCTTTGGGGATATGGGGCCACAGCCCCTTTGAAACGGATGCGCTCTATGCAGCCCAGGTTAGCTCACCCGCCTCTATTTCTGTCAGGGACGTTAACACTTTGAAGCGGATTTATGAGCATCCTACCCAAATTGGCTGGCCCCTGCGGGAGCGCTAGACGGCCCTATGTAGATTGGCGATCGCCAACTTCTGCCAACCTTTGGTCGCTAATTTGAGTGGACCAGCTCCAGCGAGTCGATGAGCTGAGGTAAGGGGGGAAGCGGTGGGGGAAGCTGTCGAGCGGCGATCGTTAGGGATAAATTCGGCATCTCTTGGTGACAGTGAGGGCAAAACCAATAGATGCTGCTGTGCCGTGCATGCCGCAACAATTTTCCAGAACAACAAGGGCAAGTATTCATAACAAAATTTAATCCTTAAAAAAGCTTCAGCGTTCTTTTATTAAACGAAGAGAAACGAGCTGCGAGAGATTGAATCTCTAATTCAAGGGTACGTATTTAACGCAGCTATCTACATCTGCCTAAAGAGGGACGGAAACGGCTATTAACAGAGCAAAAAAGGCCAGAAGTAGCTGGTGAAGAGTAGCAATTTAAGCTATGGGCTTGGGCCAGAGAAATTGAGCCATATCTTCTCTGGCGCTGCCGGAAACGATTCAGGAAAATGGACTTAGTCGCCCGATTTTTATCTGTAGATGCATCTAAAAAAGAATTGGCAAACCTAGGTTAAAATCCTAGCTCTTGAAGTGTTTGGCATATTTAATGCCGCCTCCAATGTTCACTAGAGCGCTTGGATTATTAGCACAAAGACAGACAACATCTGCAAACAAAGTTTCAAAGCGATAACTTACCGTTCAAGATAAATTATTAAACTTTCCCAGCTACTTCTTCAAGCAAGATTTGGAAAAATTTGCAAATATTTACCCCGATCATTTATGAACCTTATCTGGCCGACCTGTCCGCCATTCCCACATCGAGGTTTACTCAAAGTTGCTTGCAACCTGTCGCATTGAAACACATACCAACTATGCCAACAGTAGCTCAATGCTTCTGCATTCATTACTGCACCTATCCCTAAGAATCCATTCACCTTCCCTTAAACAGCGCTAGCAGCAGTCAATCGGTAAGAGGAACCCTTACAATAGGGAAGCGGCGGATATTAAGAAGTGTTTCGAAATTCATGGCAGATCAACTCATTCGGGGAACAGCAGCCGACGACAGCATTCGTATTGTTGGCGTGATTACGACTCGCCTTGTCGAAGAAGCGCGACAGCGGCACCACCTCTCTTATGTGGCGTCGGCAGCACTAGGACGCACCATGTCAGCCGGACTGCTGCTGGCATCTAGCATGAAGCGGCCCGAATCGCGGGTTAACGTCCGCATCCGCGGCAATGGTCCCCTCGGCGGCATTCTAGTTGACGCTGGGCTAGACGGAACGGTGCGGGGCTATGTAGATAATCCTCATATCGAACTCCCTCCCAACGATTTGGGCAAGCTAGATGTAGGTGGTGCGGTCGGCAGCGAGGGCTACCTGTATGTAGTACGGGATGTAGGCTACGGTTACCCCTACTCCAGTACGGTTGAGCTAGTTTCTGGCGAAATCGGTGACGACATTACCCATTACCTCTCCGTTTCTGAGCAAACCCCATCCGCCCTCATTGTGGGCGTTTTTGTTGGAGCCGAAGGGGTAACCGCATCGGGCGGATTGCTCATCCAGGTGCTCCCCAAAGCCGCTACCGACAATGCTCTCATCAGCAAGCTGGAGTCCCGGGTCGCTCAACTATCTGGCTTTACCCCCCTGCTGCGGGCCGGTAAATCCCTACCGCAAATGTTCGAAGAACTGCTGGGCGATATGGGGCTATCAATTTTCCCAGAAGCGCAGATGGTGCGGTTTCACTGCGGCTGCTCGTTTGATCGCGTATTGGGTGCGCTAAAGATCCTGGGTCAGGACGAACTGCGCGACATGATCGAAGAAGACGACGGGGCGGAAGCTACTTGCCACTTTTGCGGCGAAGTATACCAGGCCAGCAGTCAAGAGCTGGAGCAGCTTATCTCAGAAATTCAGACCGAGGCGCAGGGATAGCTTCCGCCTACGGGGAGGCGAACCGCTGGTATCACCGCTGCCCATTGCCAGGGCGCACTACCATCACGCCGTAAGCATCAGGGGTGAGATACTGCTGAGCGGCGGTCTGGAGTCGTTCTGCTGTGAGCGCAGAAATTCGGCTCGGATAATGGATAGCTGGAGCCAAATCTCCTACAAGGGACTGGAAGTATCCATACAGCCCGGCCCGATTGCCAGGGGTTTCGTTGCCGAAAATATAGCGATTTGCCACTTGAATGCGGACTCGCTCAATTTCCTCCTGAGAGACGGGTTGGCTTTGGAGATTGTGAACATGGTGGGCGATCGCCCCTTCCGTCTGGGTCAGATTCTCCTCGGGCATTTGAGCTGAGATGTAGAAAATCCCCTGCCTAGCGTAGGTGATGTTACTTGCCGAAATGCTGCTCACCAGCTGTCGGTCTTCCCGCAAATCGCGCACCAGGCGAGCCGTTCGTCCATATCCCAAAATGTAGGACAGCACATCTAGCGCTTCGGTATGGTGGAGCTCCTTCACGCCCGGTACCCGCCAAACCATAACCAGCCGTGCTTGGGTCAGTTTCTCATCGACATATTCCTGACGAGTTATGTTCAAATATGGGAACTCCGCCAGATGAGGCGTAAAACTAACCGAATGAGTCGGTGCAGGGAAGGCATCCCCGTCCTCAGCCCCACCTTTCCCATAAATTTCCGGCTGGGCTGAGGCAAAGCTTTCGGCTACGGTCTCGATGAGCTGCTCAACGGGCAAATTTCCCACGGCAACGGCGGTTATGGAAGGGGGAGAGTACCACGACCGATGAAACTCCCGCATTTGCTGGGGGGTCAGCCCCGCGATAACATCAGCAGCCCCTAGCACCGGGCGGCGGTAGGGAAGCTGGTCGAACGCCATCTGCATCGAGCGCTGGAAGGTCCGGCGGCTGGGGCTATCGTCAGCACGGCGGATTTCTTCTAGAATTACAAACCGCTCCCGCTCGAATGCCTCATCAGGGACGAGGGCATTGAGCACCACATCGACCTGGAGGGGGGCTAGTTCGGCAAAGTCTTGAGGGGCAGTCGTGATGTGGTAGTGGGTGTAGTCCTGGCTGGTGGCGGCGTTGGTGATTGCGCCGCGCTGTTCTACCAGATGTTCGAATTCACCGCTGCCGAGGGTGGGCGTTCCCTTAAAAACCATGTGCTCCAGAAAGTGAGCCATACCGTTAATTTCATTGGTTTCTACGGCAGAGCCGACGTTGAGCCACAGGCTTAGGTTAATCGCGTCGACAGGAATTTGTTCAGCAATGATCGTCAGGCCGTTGCTCAGACGATGGATGGTGGGAAAGTTGAGACGAGCTGGCGAAGTGGACGCGATCAAACCTAGAGTCATAAAGAACCCGAAATGACTTCATTTTGTCTATCTTAATCGCTACGATCCATCAGCCGCCTAGAAATTTCTGGAATTCTAAGCTTTCGGCTATTGACAAAATGGCGTAGCTACAGATCTAGGGCTTGGCGATCGCCCCACCCTCAGCGCCATTCCTACAAAGCAGGTGAATTTCACCGGCTCAGCTCGTTGAGCGATTGCAGGCTCCAGGCAAGTGAAATATGATGAAGGATGTAAAGGATTGTAAAGATCGCCGTTCAGCCTTACTGAATTGAGGTTCGATTTGAACTTGTTGCCGCGCCCCAATACTGAGTATCCCCAGGACCAGTCTCCCGACCTTGCATCGGCTCATCAAGAGCCCCCCCAGCAACGGCGATGTGTGGTGATTGGGGCAGGCATCGGTGGCCTGACGGCTGCTGCGCTACTGGCTCAGCGGGGTTATGTCGTCCAGGTTTTCGATCAGGCACTGGTGCCAGGCGGCTGTGCATCTACGTTTCGGCGGCGCAGGTTCACCTTTGATGTCGGGGCAACCCAGGTGGCCGGACTGGAGCCGGGCGGCATTCATCACCAGATTTTCTCAGAGCTAGAAGTTGAACTGCCGGAGGCCGTCCCCTGCGATCCGGCCTGTGCTGTCTATCTCCCCGGAGAAACGGAGCCCGTTCGAGTCTGGCGCGATCCGCAGCGGTGGCAGGCGGAGCGGCAGCGGCAGTTTCCCGGTAGCGAACCCTTCTGGCAGCTAATGGCGGATTTGTTTCGCTACAGTTGGCAGTTCCAGTCGCGTAATCCGGTTTTGCCGCCCCGCAATTTGTGGGACTTTGGGCAACTGGTGCAGGCCGTCCGCCCCAATACGCTTCTCACCCTGCCCTATGCCCTGCTGACGGTGGGCCAGGTGCTGCGGCTATACGGACTGGAGGGCGATCGCCGCCTGAAAACTTTTCTAGATCTCCAGCTCAAGCTCTACTCCCAGGTAGATGCTGAGGAAACGGCGGTGCTCTACGCCGCCACTGCTCTGGGGGTTTCCCAGGCTCCCCAGGGGCTATACCACTTGCAGGGCAGTATGCAGGTTTTGAGCGATTGCCTGGTTGCGTCTCTAGAGCGGGATGGCGGCACCCTCCACCTGCGCCACACGGTTGAGCAAATCGAGGTCGGGGGCGATCGCGCTATGGCTGTGCGGGTGCGTGACCAGAAAACTGGGGAAACCCGACGGGTGGCGACAGATCACGTTGTCGCCAATGTCACCGTCCAGAACCTGATGCAGCTTCTGGGAGAGCAGGCCCCCGCAGGCTATCGGCGGCGGGTCGATAAGCTGCCGCCCGCATCAGGGGCTTTTGTCATCTACTTAGGCGTTACGGAGGAGGCCGTTCCCGCTGATTGCCCGCCCCATCTCCAGTTTCTGTACGATGCTGAGGGGCCAATCGGCGAGAATAACTCCCTGTTTGTGTCGGTCAGCCATCCCGGCGATGGCCGCGCCCCAGCGGGATGCCGCACCGTGATTGCTTCGTCGTTCACCGACCCGCGGCAGTGGCGGCAGACCCGCGACTATGCCGCCCTCAAGCAACAGTATTTGGAGGAGGCGATCGCCCGGCTGAATCAATTCTTTCACCTGACGCCCGACACCATCGTCCACTGCGAAGCCGCCACCCCCCGCACCTTTGCCCGTTTCACTGCCCGCGAAGACGGCGTCGTCGGCGGCATCGGGCAGCGTCTCTCCACCTTTGGCCCCTTTGGCTTCGCCAACCGCACGCCGCTGAAGAATCTCTGGCTCGTCGGCGACTCCACCCATCCCGGTGAAGGCACGGCTGGGGTCAGCTATTCGGCCCTCACTGCCGTCCGTCAAATTGAGGCACGGGAAAGCTCAGTTCTCTCCACCCGCCCAAACGCCAAAAACTAGCCAAATCGCCATTGCTCGCAGATAGTGGCAGGCGCGAAACGTACCGTTGGCGGTAATCGCTTCGGGCGTGCGGAACTGGAGGCCGTTGTCGTAAATCTGTCGCACCACTGCCGCCGTGAGCTGTAGCGCCTCGTCTCGCATGTCCATTTGCACAAGAAAGGCTGCTAGACCAAAGTTGATGCCTGTCCACACTTCTAGGGGATGGGTGTCGTCTGGGTTGATCGGCGTCCCGTCGGGACGGACGCCATTGGCAGCTCCAAACTTTCCTTCATAAAACTTGAGAAAGCAGGCATCATAGACCGTTTTGAGCGCCGACCGGGCACAGTCAGCGGGAACGATGTCAGGCAGACCCAGCAATCGGGCGTAGAGCTGGCCGCAAAGCTGATCGGCCATGACCGCATCTGAGCCGCTGTCGCTATCGAGACGATAGTACTGGCCGTTCCACAGCGCTTCCTGATATCGCGGCTTGGCCATCTCCAGCCAAGATTGATAGGTGGCGATCGCCCCTTCCACTGCACCAACCTCGGGGAGCTGCATCGGGTCCACCCCACCTTTTGGATGATGGGCAGCTTGAATTAAATGGATACCGATGGCGATCGCCGCTTCCAGCGCCGCCAGCCACAGCCCACCACAGTAGGCGCTAATCCCCTGGAGTCGCCAGTCGTCAAAGGTCTGGTCGGGGGCACCGGAATTCTCAGGGATGCCGTCTCCGTCCTGGTCGAATTCTTTCAGGTAGGCCAGTGCTTGCACCACCGCATGCCAGCAATCTGCCAGAAAAGCGTGATCGGTTCTGCCGGTCCAGACAAAATCCCGATAAACCTGGAGCACAAAGTCAGAAGCCAAATCTTTCCACAGGTTGCAGTCCTGGTAGGCGGTGTAGTTGGTTTTCTCCCAGGGATGCTCGTTGGGGGCACCCAAATCATGGGGTGTGGCATTGGCGACTTTCCGAGCCGCCAGGGGACTTTCGGCCCCGATGGTGTAGTAGTAGCCAATCACGCGAGTCCTAGAATCGGCGGCGGGAATGGCCCGCGCAAACGCCCGCAAAACGGCCTTGTCCAGCTCTGGAAAAAGCATCAGCAGAGCAAAGGAACCATATAGCCGCACGTCCAGGCTTTCGTACCACTGGTAATCGAAGCACTCCAGCACGGCAAATTGGCCCACCGGGTCGCGATCGCTCGCCGCACTCCACAGGCTGCCTCCACTGGCCAGGTCATAGAGTTCGTTGAACAGGGCCATCTTGAACCACGGGGGCAAATCTGCTCGGTTCAAAATGGGCTGCTGCCAGGCTTGAATCTGCTGCCGCCAGGCGGGGTAGTGGGTGAGGGCATCGGTGGCGATCGCCCAGGCATTCTGCCCCGTCCGGCTATAGAAATCCGTGTAGCGGCGGTAAGACTGGATGCCTGCGGCAAATGCCGTAACCGGCAAATCCCAGGCAATCACAAAAGGAATGGTCGCTTCGCCCTGGGGCGGCAGGGTGAGACGATGGGCGATCGCCCCCGCAATCTGCTCCCCCTCAGCGGCGGGGCATTCGTCCTCCAGGTTGGGCAGAGAACCATCACGGGCGAAGGACTCCCACAGTTCACTGCCGTCCCCGTCAGGATGCCAGCGGCTGTAGCGGAAGCAGTCCCGCTGGAGGTGATTCCCCGTTGAAGGAGCTTCAGGAGAGAGGTTGGCAGTCGTGGCGATCGCCCATTGCCCTTCACCCTCCTGAAGAGCTTGAACCGAGGACCGCGCCCCCTCCAGAACCAAGCCAATGGCCCTGTCGTCCTGGCACCACCGATTAAAATTACCGGTACTCTGCCGCAGGCGGGGCTGATAGTTGTAAACCGGGCTGCCGTCATCCCGCAGCCGCACCTCTGGCGATTTGTCCGCATTGGTAAACCAGCCCACCATGTTCTGCCAAGACAGCAGGATGCTAATCGTCAGGGCCTGATTAGTGGGATTCTGCACCCGCCATTCGAACACTGCCACGGGATAGCTCGCTTCCCGGTAGTTGTGAGCCCAGATCGGGGAGAACTGCTCGCAGGTGAGTCGGGCGCGGAAGACGTTGGCGTACTCAAACCAGCTCCGGGGATACAGTGCCCGGTAGGTGCCAGTGCTCAGGGCCGCATCGGTTTCAGCCCTAGGCCGCGAGGCGGGATACCAGTTCCAGGCGGATAGGGAGGTTTTGGGAGCCTCGGTGCAGAGGGCGTAGGTCCGGGCGGCACCATCTGGGGACTGCTCAAAGACGCTGAACTGGCAGGCAGGGATGGACTGGAAGATATGCTCGCCACCGTCGATGTGCCAGAGGTTGAAGTCACCCCGGGGCGATCGCCCCACACACCCCGCCCCCAATCCGCCCAGGGGCATCCCATGCCAGGGACCGTCGTCTAAATTACTGGCATACCGCACTTTATACGGAGCTTCCCACCCCAAACCAATGGGCCGCTGCCAGCTGTAGTTCCACGCTGCTTCCATCCCGTCTCCCAGTCAGATCCATCAAAATCTAACCACAAAAATCCCAGATTCCCCACCCATTCATCCATCCACCGATCCACTCATTCACCCATTCACCCATTCACATCCAACTCATCAGCGCCCTTCGCTTCCTGCTCCTGGAGCGACTGCCAGCCCGCTTGCCAGAGGGTGCGGTCTTTGAGCGATCGCGCATTTAGCCAAAAGCGAACGTTCGGATCACAGGCTGCCACCAGTTCGGCAAAGACCCAGCCTCCTTGGTTCTTGCGGTTGACTACCTGAAAGTGCCGCCAGCCCCAGGTGGTTTGCCGGGCAGTCCATTTTGACCCCACGAGATGGGGAAACTTCTGCTTTTTCGCCATAGCATTGTCAAATTCTATTAATCCTATCGCATCCATAGAGAATTTATAGGGAAACGCATTTGTATCCGCGATTCTGCTGAATGATAAATCAGCAATTTAGCGCATCTCGTATTCCGGATGCCCTTTGTTAGGCTATATATATCGATGAGTAAGCTTAGGCTAGTTTTCCAAAAGTTACTCAGCGTATAGACGTAGATATCGCTGAATATGTAAATAAATGTATCGCTCAGCTCTGCTAATCGATTCAGCGGTTTGCCCCATCTGCTGCGGGCTTAAAGCATCTGCCGAAACTGATTTATCAACAAACTCTCTATAAACCTGCCACCCATTGTTAGAGAAGCTACAATCAGAGCAACGCTGGATAGTTGCAGCCCAAACGGTTAACCTTTTGCAATTAGCAAGGTGCTACGCTTAGGTGCTTGGGTTTTCGCCAGCGCTGTTGGGTATCGGCAAATGTGTACTAAGCTGGTTCGGGAATTGTGCGCGCTTGCAAGTACAAGCAGACGCATCTAACATGAATCGAATCTCTGAGATATAACTATGAGTGACACGAGCGATTTGCAACACTTGCATCGCCCCATAAAGGTTCATTTCTAGATATCAAGTGCTGATATCAGAGTTTGTTGTCTTGACTTTAGGAGCATGAGGAACGCGGCATGACCCAGGCTAAGGATGTACTCGAAACCATTGACCAGTCTGAGAGCGACTTAGATTTGCTAGTGAGTGGTGAAGAGCAAGAGGAAGAGTTGGATGCTCAGGCCAACGATGGCGCGAAGGCAGCCAAAGGTCGGTCGCCTCGCCGCCGAGTTCAGGCCAAGAAGAAGCACTATACCGAAGACTCAATTCGCCTCTACCTTCAGGAAATTGGTCGAATTCGGCTTCTGCGGGCTGACGAAGAAATTGAGCTCGCTCGTAAGATTGCCGACCTTTTAGAACTCGAACGCATTCGGGATGGCCTGGCTGACGAGCTGAGCCGCGAACCGATTGATGCCGAATGGGCTGACAAGGTGGGTATGCCCCTGCTTGAATTCCGCCGCCGCCTCCACATGGGTCGCCGGGCCAAGGACAAGATGGTGCAATCAAACCTGCGACTGGTGGTTTCCATCGCCAAGAAATACATGAATCGGGGGCTTTCCTTCCAGGACCTGATTCAGGAGGGCAGCCTGGGCCTAATCCGCGCCGCCGAGAAATTTGACCACGAGAAGGGCTACAAGTTCTCCACCTACGCCACCTGGTGGATTCGCCAGGCGATTACTCGGGCGATCGCCGACCAGTCCCGCACCATCCGCCTCCCGGTTCACCTGTACGAAACCATCTCACGGATCAAGAAAACCACCAAGCTCCTGTCTCAGGAAATGGGTCGCAAGCCCACTGAGGAAGAAATCGCCACCCGCATGGAGATGACCATCGAGAAGCTGCGGTTCATTGCCAAATCAGCCCAGCTTCCCATCTCCCTAGAAACTCCCATCGGCAAGGAAGAAGACTCCCGCCTGGGTGACTTCATCGAGTCCGACGGCGAAACCCCCGAAGATCAGGTTTCCAAAAACCTGCTGCGGGAAGACCTAGAGAGCGTACTCGATACTCTCAGCCCCCGCGAACGGGATGTCCTCCGTCTCAGATATGGTCTAGACGACGGTCGCATGAAGACCCTAGAAGAAATCGGCCAGATTTTTAACGTCACTCGGGAGCGCATCCGTCAAATCGAGGCGAAGGCGCTGCGGAAGCTACGTCATCCCAACCGCAACAGCGTCTTGAAAGAATACATTCGCTGAGGCCCACTCCTGCGGTCTGCTCTGACCTAAGGCAGAACCCCTGCCTGCGACCAGTTGAATTTACCCAAAAGGCGCGCTGCGGTGCGCCTTTTTTATTGCGATTCCAATCGCGTGAGGTGCGGATTAGGTAAGGGATGGCGGCGCGGCGCGCCCCCCGTACTCTACCAGCGTGGGAAACGCCATAGTGCTATCGCGTGGAGTGGCGGAATAATTTGCGAGAAATCAATTGACGAGACGGCGTTGTTTAGCCAAAGTTGGGTACACTTTTTCCCAGTATGGCGCTACGCTTCGGTGTTAGGAGGTAATCATGAGCGCACCCCCCGCGGCGCTGGGAATTCGCTCACAACCCTAGGCCCGTAGGGCTATAACTGTTGATGTTATCTATCGGCATGGCGTGCCCATCGAGTGGCGATCGCCCCGCCTGCCAACAACAGGTCTGTGACAAATTAGGCGAGGCAATGTCGAAATGTGGGACTAAAATATGGCAGGTAGACGTTCTAACCTCTCTCCATTTATTGTTTTAAGGATTGTATCCTTTAGACAAATGTGACATCTCTGAACTAAATTAGTTAGCATCTTCAGCAAAACTTTTTAAGTCAGAGTATTTGATTGGGCGATGCTCCCTGCCATTTACCACTCTGTTTTCATCCATATCTACCCAAAGCAGGCATACGGTCGTGGTTAACTCCCTTACCAGTTTATTTTCAAAAAAGTCGAAGGGGATTGGCATTGAACTGACCCCAGAACGGATTAATGTTGCCCAGCTTAAGCGGAAAGGTCAGGCATTCCAGCTACTGAATTTGGCCTCAGCAGAGGTTCCAGAGGGAGTCTTTCAGGAGGGGCAAATTGTTGACTCGCCTGCGATGGCGGAAATCCTCCAGTCAGTTCTAACTGAGCACAAAATCAAAACGAAGACAGCCGCGACGGCCATCCCCGGCGGGCGCGATACGGTCACTCGCATTATTCCGGTTCCAGCAGAGCTAGACGATCGCGAACTGCGGGAGATGGTCCTCAACCAGGAAGCGGGGCTCTATCTGCCGTTTCCCCGCGAGGAGGCCGACGTTGACTATCAAAAGCTGGGGTTCTTCGTTGATGAAGACGGCATCGAAAAGGTGCAGGTGCTGCTGGTGGCCACCCGCAAAGAGGTCACAGACATCTACCTCGATACTTTTCGACAGGCGGGGATGAACGTCAACGTGCTGGAGATTACCAGCTTTTCTCTCATCCGCACCATGCGGGAGCAGCTACGCCAGTTTACTCCCCAAGAGGCCGTGGCGATTGTCGATATTGAGTTTGAAAGCACGGAAATTTCTATCGTTGTCGATGGCGTTCCCCAATTTTCTAGAACCGTTCCCATTGGCACCTATCAGATTCAGTCGGCCCTGAGCCGAGCGATGAACCTGCCGCCCTCACGCAACACAGACCTGCTCCAGGGCATGACCATTCCGGTGGCTCCGATGGACAGCGTAGGAGTCCCCCAGATGGGCGGGACTAATCCCGGTACGGCGGCGATGCTGAGGGTGCTAGGGGAACTGGCAGATGAGTTACGTCGTTCGATTGACTTTTATCTAAATCAGGGTGAGGAGCTAGAGGTCGCGCAGCTATTGCTGGCTGGACCGGGTGGATCAATCGGTCAGCTTGACGAGTTTTTCTCCCAGCGATTGAGCCTGCCGGCCAGTCAGGTGGACCCGATTGCAGCACTGTCGCTGGAGGTAAATGAAGACATCCCTGAAGTGCTGCGACCAGGGTTGGGTGTGGTCATTGGTTTGGGTCTAAGGGAGGCCTGGTGAGATGTATAGCCTTGATATCAATTTCTTAAACGACCGCGACGTTCGTCCTGATGTGGGCGAGAAGGTGGGAGGGGCGATCGCCCCCGGGCAGGTCAACTGGACGCCCGCCATCGTTGGTGCCATTATTGGCCTACTTCCCATTGCTGGGGTACTGGGGTCATGGCTGCTGCTACAGAATCTAAATGCTGGGCTCCAAGAAGAGCGGGACGACCTGACGGCCAGGATTGCCGCCCAGGGAGCTAATGAACAGGAGGTGGCGGCGGCAGTAGCCCGTGCTGAGCAGGCCGAAGCCGATGCCCGAGCGTTGGTGACGGTTTTCGACCAGATCAAGCCCTGGTCAGCCATGCTGCAAAATGTACGGGACACGGTTCCGGGCGGTATTCAGGTGACCTCGGTGGAGCAGGCTGAGGGCGAGCAGGAGAACCAAGTTACGATTACGGGATTTGCCGTTTCGTTCGATGACGTTAACGACTTTTTGCTGGTGCTGCGGCGATCGCCCTTTATCAGTGCTGAGGGTACCGAGCTACAGAGCGCTAGCCTGACTAATTATCCCATTGATTTTGAACTACCCGAAAATGCCCCCAGCGGCGTTGAGGTACGCATTCCCCAAGTTGTTCAGTACAGCATCGTGGCGCAGCTCACCGATCTGCCTGCCTCCGAACTCCTCCCCGAGTTGGAAAACACGCTGGCAGTGGGGTTAACCTCAAGAATTCAGGCACTACAGGATAGAGGAGCGTTTCAGCAATGACGATTAGCGGCGATTTTGTTCCAGAAGAGGAAGTATTTGAGGCAGAACCGGCCTATCCTACGATTTTTGGGGTTCAGTTGACGCCGGTCGTCTTGGGCGTCTTGGCAGCAATTGTCGGGGTGGGAATCGCAACCTATCTGTTCATCCTACTGGTGCGGCCCGCCCTGGATACTCGCAATACCCTCGTACAGGAAGTTCAGCAGCTGGAGGGTCAGATTCAGGACCCTGAAGAAATCCGGCAGAGGCTGGCCGAAGCGCAGGCGCGAGAGGCTGAAGCTCAGCAGCTTCAGGCTGATGTGCTGGCTCTCTTTGCTAGCGAGGAGAGCCTAGAAACCCTGCTGTATGACATTAACCAGCGAGTCCAGTCGGTCAACGCAGGTATCGAAGACGAAGAGCGGCGAGCAGTGCTATCTCGATTTGAGGTCAATCAGGGAGCATCTGGCGTTATTACCGATAGTTCTTTGGGTGAGGCGGTGAATCAGCGGTTAGAGCGGCGGGTGTATGACGTTAGCCTGGAGGGCAGTTTTGCCCAGGTCCAGTCAATTTTGCGGAACATTGAGCGACTGCAGCCCCTGCTGGTGATCAAAAACTTTGACGCTAATTTAGAAACCGCTGACCAAACAATCGAAATTGATTCGCAGGGAAATCTGGTGCCCTCCGACGTTCCGCCCCAGACAAGGCTGAACACGACTTTCCAGATTGATGCCCTGCTGCCCGCTGAACCGCCTCCCCCTGAGCCAGCGGCGGAGCAAACCCCAGAAGGTGAGGCCGCACCTGCGGAGGGGGAAGCAGCGACTTGATATAAACTCACACTAAAACTATCCGTAAGCCCTGTTGGGGGTTTTGAGTTTCAAGGGCTTTGGCGGGTTTGCGGATAGGCACTAAACCAGATTAATGAAGGAGTGAACTGTGAAACGGCATCTAGGGTTCGGGAGTTTTATCGGTGGGTGTGCCATCAGTGTCTTGGCCGCTGAGGTGGCGTGGGCACAGGTCACCGAAGTGACGGATGTAAATCTCATTTCAACGGATATGGGGGTCGAAGTCGTCTTAGAAACCTCTGACGGCGATCGCCCCCAAATTTTTACCGTCAGCCGCGGCAATACGCTGGTGGCTGACATTATCAACACGCAGCTCAGTCTGCCCGAGGGCAACGGGTTTGTGGAGAACGATCCGGCACCGGGAATTTCCTCAATTGCCGTCATCCAGCTCGACGCCAACAGCGTTCGCATCACCGTCAGCGGCGAAACTGATGCCCCCAACGGCCAGGTCAGCCAGGAAAATGGCACCATCGTCTTCAACTTCAGCACCTCCGAGATCGCTGACAACAGCGGAGTCGAGGAAGAGACCGTTGAGCTGCCCACTCCTGAACCCGAGCCCATTCCTGAACCAGATGTCTCCCAGCTACCGCCTGAGGACCAGCCCACAGTCGCCCCCCCCGATGAGCCAGCGGTCGATAACGGGGAGGTTCTGGTGCCTAACCCCCAAGTGCGCATCGATGGCGTAGAGGTGCAGCCCAGCGAGATTGAATCGACAGTGCCGCCGCTAATTCCCAGGGCGATCGCGCCTCCCGTTGGTGATATTGCGATTACCAGCATCGACCCATCCCCATCTAGCCTGGACCTCGGCACCGCCGACGTGGTGCCGCGCCTCGTTCTGCGAGAAGCCCCGGTACGGGAAGTGCTCTCGCTGCTGGCCCGCGCCGCTGGCCTCAACCTAGCCTACGTCGGAGAGGTCGAAGGGGAACAGCTGGATGAGATCACTATCTCTCTAGATATTGAAAACGAACCTATCCAGGATGTCTTTAACTACGTTATCCGGCTCTCGGGCTTGGAGGCTAGCCGCTTTGGTCGCACGATTTTTGCTGGCCCCCGCTTGCCCAACGAGGCCCGCCAGCTTGTGGTGCGCAACCTGCGGCTAAACCAAATTGACGTACCCAGCGCCCTCAACTTTCTGGTGGGGTTAGGAGCTGAAACAGCCGTCAGCCGGCAGCGTCTCGTGACCGCCGTTGCCGCCGTGGAGGTGGGGGAAGGTGCAGGTGCTCCCGTCACCCAGACCGAAACCTTCGAGGTTGAGGAGCTAGAAACCCAGCGGGTGGAGTATGAAGATTCGGAGCCGCTGCTGCGGGGGCTACAGGTGATTGGGGATGAGCGCACCAACTCCGTTACCCTAGTCGGCACGCCGCGACAGATTGAGATTGCCGTCGCTCAACTGATTCCTTTAGACATTCGCCGCCGCCAGGTCGCGGTCAACGTGCGGGTAATTGACGTTGACCTCAACGCTGTCGATGCAGCATCCACCAGCTTTTCGTTTGGAGTGGGTGACACCAGCGTGATCAGTGAAGGCGGCGTTGGCGTCATCAACTTCGGTGACGAGAACCCAGCGGGTACGATTCCCTTCGGCAGCATTGGCGATGTTGCCGTTGGGGTCGCTCCGCCAACCCTGGAGTTTGACTTCACCGAGCGATTCTTGGCGCAGCTCCAGTTTGCTGTCACCAGTGGCAACGCCAAAGTTCTGACCGATCCCACCCTGGTAGTGCAGGAAGGCCAGGCCGCAGAAGTGGTGCTGGCTGACGAGGTCATTACCAACATTGAGGTAGAAACCGAGGGAACAGGGGATGACCAGACCCAAACTGTAACTGTGGAAACAGAGCCGGCGGGGGTCATTCTTCGGGTTCAGGTAGACAGCATCGATGACAACGGCTTCGTAAGCTTGTCGGTGGCTCCGACCGTATCTTCCCCAGGGGCAACCGAGGAAGTGACGGTGGAAGGGGCATCCTTCACGCTCACCCTGTTGTCTGAGCGCCGCCTGACCTCAGGGCAGTTACGCCTCCGTGACGGGCAGACGCTGATTCTCTCTGGCATCATTCAAGACAGCGATTCGACAACGGTGACCAAGGTGCCTATCCTGGGAGACTTACCCATTATCGGTACCCTCTTCCGGCGCACCGAGCGGGATAACGAGCGGCGGGAGGTCATCATCGTGATGACCCTCAACATCCTAGATGATTCGGACGTGTCGACTTTTGGCTATAGCTACACCCCCACCTCCCCCGAGGCGCGGGAGCTGCTGCAGCGCTAAGGCGATTTTTAGGAAAGACCACACCGCCCGTAGGTGCTGTATAGCCCAAGTTTGTGGCCCTCACCCCCAACCCCTCTCCCGGAGGACGAGGGGAGCCGAACCAATGCTCCTGTTCCCTCTCCCGCAGGGAGAGGACTAGGGTGAGGGCTTCCGGGCAGCGGTTCGTAAGTTTTGTCAGTCAACCAGGATAATGCATTTGGCGATCGCGTCAAATTTTTGATTGGTGGTCATTGCTTACCCTACGCTTTCGCGTTAGGACATCTATCTCGTGCCGCCTTTAAATTGCGTTACATCTGAGGCATTTACAGTAGGGCAAACCTTTACGAAGGGTTGCCCTTTTTTTGATTTTTATGGGGACAGCCGGGGCAATTTTTGGCAAAAAACTCGCCTAGACGATCGAGAAATCCAAAAAATTTCGAAAAAAGTCGCCAAATCCATCTAAATTAAAGGTTTTGGGATTCCATATCAGTGAAGGACGCTTTAGAATAAGGCATTGAAACCAAGATTCAGAGGGAGTTCTGGACATTTTTAGATTTTTGCATCGAAATTTGCCAGTGTAGCACTTCCGAACTCCAGTCTACAAGCGGGCTGAGAGTGTTAATTCTGTATCCCAAACAGTGGTTAAAAATCCAAGGAGACTAATATGAACAAAGGTGAACTCGTTGACAAGATCGCTGAGCGAGCAAGCGTCACTAAGAAGGAAGCTGATGCCGTTTTAACGGCTGCTTTGGAAACGATCATGGATGCTGTTTCTTCGAGTGATAAGGTTACCCTAGTCGGGTTTGGTTCATTTGAGCCGCGCGAGCGCAAAGCCCGTGAAGGTCGCAACCCCAAAACTGGCGAGGCGATGACCATTCCTGCTACCGTGGTGCCGGCCTTCTCAGCCGGTAAGCTCTTTAAGGAGAAGGTGGCCCCCAAGTAGTTCGCTCCTCCAGACTCCCTTGAAACAACCTGCTCACGGGGGAAACCTGGCCTGGGCAGCCCAGATGGCAGGCTGTTCCCCCCAAGACATTCTTGATTTCTCTGCCAGCATCAGTCCGCTGGGCATTCCTGAAACGGCGATCGCCGCAATTCAGGCTCACCTAGCCGATCTACGGGCCTATCCCGACCCCAACTATGGCGATCTGCGGCAGGCCCTGGCCCAGTACCACGATGTTGACCCCGCCTGGATCTGCCCCGGCAATGGGTCAGCAGAGCTATTGACTTGGGCCAGTCGAGAACTCGCCCAGCTCGACCAGACCCTTTTAGTTACCCCAGCCTTTGGTGACTACCGGCGATCGCTCCGAGCCTTTGGAGCTGCGATCGCCCCCCGTCCCCTCCCAGAAGTCTGCGCCTACCAGCCCGACTTCAGTCGGCAACATGCAGATGGTTCTCCATCGGGGGCAAGGGCTTTGCCTGACCTGTTTCAGCCTTGCGACCCGCTGCCTGAGCAGCCCAGCGAAACCACTGCTCAAACCTGGGGGCTGCTGCTGAATAATCCCCACAACCCTACGGGTTGCCTGTTTGCAGCAGCAAGCATTCTCCCCTATCTGGAGCAATGCGACCTGGTGGTGGTGGATGAAGCCTTTATGGACTTTCTGCCCCCCCACCAGCAGCAAAGCCTAATTTCCTATGTGCGGACCTACCCCAACCTGGTGATCTTGCGATCGCTCACTAAGTTTTACAGCCTGCCCGGCTTGCGCATTGGCTATGGCATTGCCCATCCCGACCGCATTCAGCGCTGGCAGCAGTGGCGCGATCCCTGGTCGGTGAACACCCTGGCGGCGGCAGCGGCGATCGCCGTGCTTCAGGATACGGCCTTTCAGCAAGCAACCTATGAGTGGCTGCCGCCGGCGCGATCGCAGCTATTTGCCGGTCTGCAGACCCTACCCGGCATCCAACCGCTGCTTAGCGCAGCCAACTATATGTTGGTAGCCTGCCAGCCCTCCGCCGTTGATCTCCAGCATAATTTGCTAAAACAGCATCGCATCCTTATTCGAGACTGTGTTAGTTTTCCAGAATTGGGCGATCGCTTTTTTCGCGTCGCCGTTCGCACCGCCGCCGATCATCAGCAGTTGCTCACAGGACTCGCCCCGATGCTAGAAAGCTATGGCCGTTGATTACAACCTTGTCATCTTAGGGGGCAGTCCTGAAGCTCGCTATGCGGCAGAAGTCGCGGCTCGCCGTCATGTCAGGGTAGCCCTGGTGGAGCCAGCGGCAGGCGTGACCCACGGGCTGTGGGGTGATGCCATGCGCATCCACACGCTGCAGAATCTTATGGGAGTTTGCCGCCAGGGACAGCAGGCCCGAGCCGCTGGGCTGCACTGGGGCGACGCCTCCGCTCAACCAGAACTGAAGCCAGCGATGGGTTGGCGCTGGGCAGAGACTTTGGCCCATCAGCAGACCGAGTGGCGATCGCTGACCACACTGACATCTATAGGCGTAGACGTGGTGGTGGGCCAAGGCATATTTCAGGCCCAGCCCTACCTAGGCGTCGTTGTGAATGGGCGAGTACTGCGATCAACGGCCTACCTACTGGCTCCTGGTTCTCACCCAGCACCGCCAGCAATCCCTGGCTTGGATCGGGCCGACTACCTGACGGTTGAACAGTTTCAACAGCCCGACGGTCTGGTTTCCTGGCCAGAGCACTTATTTGTAGTGGGAGATGCGATTCAGGCGGTGGAGCTGGCCCAGCTTTGTCGCCGGTTAGGGATGCAGGTCACCCTGGTGGTGAGCAGCCCCCAGCTCCTGCCTACCGAGGATGCAGACGCAGCGGCGCGAGTGCGGTTTCACCTAGAAGCCGAGGGGGTGCAGATCATGCCCCACGCCGCCATTACCCAGGTGCGATCGCTCGACGGCAAAGTTTGGATGCAGGTGGGCAATCGGGCGATCGCGGCAGATCAGCTGCTGATGGCAACCGACCCGCAGGCCAACCTTGAGGGTCTGGCGCTGGAATCTCTGGGACTGGCGAAAGACCGGGCGGGGCTGCGAGTTGATCGCCTGCTGCGCACCTCCCATCCCCGCATCTTCGCCTGTGGAGCCGCCATCGATGCCTACCCGTTTGCCAATGTGGCTCGCTACGAAGCGGCGATCGCCGTCCACAATGCCCTCAGCCCCATCGGTCCACTGCGGCAGCGGGTTAGCTATCGCACCGTTCCCTGGCTGATTGGCACCGATCCACCCCTGGCACGGGTCGGCCTGACCGAGGCGGCAGCACGACAGCAATACGGAGCAGACGTGATTGCGGTGCAGCAGTCCTTCCAGCCGTTAGACCAGGCCCAAATCAGTCGCGAAACCACGGGCTGGTGTAAGCTGCTCACCCGGCGCGATGGCACCCTTTTGGGCGGTCATATCGTCAGTTCTCAGGCAGGAGAGCTGATTGGCGCGATCGCCCTGGCCCTGCAGCAATCAGCCAAGATCACTGCCTTTAGCCGCATCACCTATGCTCACCCCAGCTTCACTGAAGTGTTGGGCGAGATGGCGATCGCCTGGGAGCGGGAGCGATCGCGCCAGCGTTCAGGGCGGCTCAACCTCTGGGAGACCTTCTACAATTGGCAGCGCGACTGGGACAACGGATAAATTGCGCCAGCCGCTACGGGCTACTGGACATTGGAGATTTCCTCATCGGGGATGCCATCGGTTTGCAGCCGCAGCAGCTCTTCCTGAATGCGGCTAGCCAGCTCCGTATCGTTTTGCTGCAGCGAGGTGATGGTGTTGAACCGGGCGATGGTGAGGCTGTTGTTGAGCACGACTTCGATAGACTGAGTGCAAAACTCAACCACAATGTCACGCACATCTCGCCTCAGGCCACTCAGGCTGTTCTCAATGTGGCAGGCAATGGGGGGAACGTCACTGGTACCCATCAGGGTTTTAATGCGGTCATAGGCGTTGAGGCGGAGAATCTCTACATCTAGAATCGACTGGGCATAGTTCTCCACCTCGTTATTCGTGACGGCAGGAACGTCCTGGGCTTGAACGGCACTGCCCAGGGTTACGGGTAAAAGGTGGTCAGGAGCTGATTTGGACGGCTCTGCGAACCCTGCGGTTACGGAAAAGCCAACAGCCAGCAGGCCAAGCCAGAGAAAACGTGTGGTTGAGCGGGTCAGGTGAGATAAATGCTGAGTCATACGGTCTAGCCTAGTCAAAAGTAAGGAGTTAAACAAAATTGCTTTCATGGGGGCGCACTCCCCCACAAGTGTGCTCAAGCACGTAGATAAAGAAACGTTCAAACACCTTCCATCCATCTGAATTATTCTAAGCGAGCTAAGTTCCAGCGTAAAAAAACTTGTAGAATCCACGGCAACTTTATGAAGCGATTTTGATATGGCGAACCGATGAGCCGTGGCCCCACGGTTTGGACTGACAGAGGCGATCGCCCAAAGCTTATCTTATCTATTCCTGCGTCCATCCAGCATTTCTCTATGCAGAGCCTTCCATAAGGAAACGCATGCCATCCGGATATTTTCAAGCGCATTTGTATAGCGCTACGCTTTCATGTTAGGACATTCAAGAGGTGTGGAACCCCTGTGCCGCGGGGGTTCCACACTCAAGCCTTAGCCCGTAGGGCTATAAATCTCATCCATTGGGCTGAGCCAGTCAAACCAGCCTGCCCTCTCCCGCTGGGTAGACCTAGCCAGCGCTCATAGACTCTGCCATTTAGTCGATGTTTGGGGCTGGGAGATTTGTTGTACTTGGGTTAAGACATGCAGCGAGTGAGAGCAATATGCGTAAGATTAACATTGGACTAACCGACGAGCAGCGTCAAGGCGTCATTGAACTTCTCAATCATGACCTTGCTGACGCATACCTGTTGATTATCAAGACGAAGAAGTACCACTGGGATGTAGTCGGTCCTCAGTTCCGATCCATTCACGAGATGCTGCAAGAGCAGTACGAGCAGCTTTCTGAAAACATTGACTCGATTGCTGAGCGGATTCGGGCTCTGGGTGGCTACCCGGTTGGTACCGCAGATGCCTTCATCAAGCTGGGCTCGATCCAGGAGCACACGGGCGACCTGCCGACTGCTACTGAAATGATGGACCGTCTGGCTGACAGCAACGAACAGATTGTACGCAACCTGCGGGATCATATTGAGCAGTGTGAAGAGAAGCACGGCGATCGCGTCACCGCTGACTTCCTCAGCCAGATTGCTGAAGAGCATGAAGAGAATGCCTGGATGCTGCGCTCCTTCATCGAAGGCGAAAGCGTTAGCCCCAGTGGCGAGCGCTCGGCTGACGAAGTGAAGTTCCCGGCTGGCGTTAAGTAGTCTGTTGAACCGTCTGCGAACTCTACAGGTTCGTGAATAGCCTTTGGGGGACGCGGTACTGCCGCGTCCCCCTGCTGTATAGCTCTACGGGCTAAGGCTTGAGTGTAGAATTCCCGCGCCGCGGGAGTCCCACACCTCCTGAGCGTCCTGACGCGAAAGCGTAACGCCATCATGAACTGTGCTTGAGCACTTAGAAGGGAAGTGGAGCCTTAAATTCAATGGGATGGTGCAGGTGGGGATGATCGACCAGGAGCCTGCTGGCGTGGAGGTGGAGGCGCGTTTGGGGATGGGGAGGGCCATAGAGGCGATCGCCCAAAATCGGTATCCCCAACCCCTGCCCATCGGCAGCATGGACGCGAATTTGGTGGGTCCGTCCCGTCAGCGGCTTAAACATGACGCGACTCCGCCCCCCGGCTCGTGCCAAAACTTGAAAAGCGGTTTGGCTGGGTTTGCCCCGCTGCTGATCCACTTGCTGGCGGGGGCGATCGCCCGGATTACCCCAGAGCGGCAGGTCAATGACTCCCTGCTCCTGCTCGACTTCACCAGCGAGAACAGCTTCGTAGGTTTTAATCGGGCGGCGCTGGTGGAACTGCCGCTGGAGGTGGCTTAGGGCATCTTTACTGCGAGCCAGCAGCAGAACGCCGGAGGTGTCCTGGTCCAGCCGGTGGATGGCCATCAAGGTCTCCAGGTCAGGGCGCTGGCAGCGGAGCCGACTCACGATGCTGTCCTGGGTGTGGCGCGATCGCCCCGGCACCGAGAGCAGCCCGGCAGGCTTATTCACCGCAATGATCCAGTCGTCCTCAAAAAGCAGCCAATCGTCTTCAAACCGAACAGGCGGCATGGCGACGGGGGACAAACTTCCCGCCAGCAGAAACCCCATAATTGGCTGGCAGCGCTCCCGGCAGGCCCCGTAGAACTCTCCCGCGCGCCGATCTCCTGAAGGTGGAGCAGGCCCCCACCAAAACTCTGCCATCCCCAGGGGCGTGAGGCGATGGGTAGCGGCATAGTGCAGCAGTTTGGGCGCACAGCAGTCGCCCGTGCCGGTGGGGATGGCGTCGGTCGGCATGAGCTGATGCAAAAATTGCGTCTCCCCTGCGAAGTTTGTCAGCCAATAGGCACGATGCATCTGAGCCTGGAGCTGACGTGAGAGCTCTCGGCGCTGCTGCTTGAGCTGGCGGATAGTTACATCGGCGCGATCGATTGTGGTCTTGAGGGGGGCTAGGGCGGCATCCTGCTCCTGCTTGAGACGGCGACGGGCAATGCCGTCCTGGCGGCTAGCTTCATTGAGGGCCTCTAAAGCGATGGCGAGGGCATCCCCTTGCAGGGTGGCAGTCAGCTCCTGGCGCTGCTGCTGGCGCTGGCGCTGGCGATCGCCATGATGTTGAGCCAGATCCCGCCGAGCGGTGCGGTAGAGCTGGGCCAGTTCCTCATAGCGCTGGCGTTCGGGCAAATGGTGGAGGGCGATCAGGTCCTGCTTCATCTGCTCTAGCAGCGCCAAAGTTTGGCTTTCCGCCAGCGCCACCTGCTCCCGCCCCGGAATGGGGGGCACCCATCCAGCCACGTCGGCTTGACCGTTCAGCAAACCGGAAAATCCCACAAGGACGCCCAAACTCCCAGCGGTGGTGGAGCCATGTCGGACCAGCAAAACTCCGTACATCTTGCCTTCTGGGGGGCAGGGCTGATCCTGGGCTAGCTGTCGCATTAGGCCGCGGGCGATCGCCTCAGCTCCCAGGGTCCGAGGTAGTCGGTGAAGGGTTTGACCATCCGGATACCAGCCCTCATACCAGTCGGTGGGAGTGTGCTGGGTGGCGACGTGATTAGGACAGCCAAACTCGGAAAGGGAATGGACGCGCGCTGCTGAAACCACAGTTTGCCCCTGCAGAAGCGCTAGGTCACAATCGTCAGCATCGAGCAGGGCACAACCTGCATAGATGCATCGGTGCTAGCGTCATTGTCGTAGACTTCCACGAAGCCATCAAGGACAGAATAGAATAGAACTTGCCCACCGGGGGCGACGACCCGCTCCAGCACTAAGTCGGTGCCGTTTTTGATTTTGATTAGCTGAACCGCATCTGACTGATTGACGTAGCAGCAGGGAAGAAACCGTTTAGGCTGGTCGGGGTCAATAGGTGGCTGGGTCTCCGGGTCATGGGTTTCAGTCATAGTGGCTCGGTCGGCTACATGCTCGAAAAATGGTTCAACGCTCCATAATTTTCATTAGTTCAAGCATTTATCTATCACTTATTCGACACTAGCAACAATTCTTTACAAAGAAGCTTACGGTGTTAACCTCCTTAGGAGTAATTTTCAATGGCGCTGCCCGATGGCCCACAAACGCCCCGTCCGCTGCGGCTGTATAAGTTTATCGTTGACCCCCTCGGCTACCTCGAACAATATCGGCAGCGGTATGGCGACCTGTTTAAAGTGGGCAACCAGCCCCCCTTCCTGATTTACGTCAGCCATCCCCAGGCTATTCAGGAAATTTTTTCGGCCCCACCCGGTTTGTTTAAGACGGGGCAAGGGGGTGGAACCGTCCTGCGGATGCTGTTGGGAGATCAATCCGTGCTCATGGTGGACGGCGATCGCCACCAGCGCCAGCGCAAGCTGCTGATGCCCCCATTCCACGGCGATCGCCTGCGGACCTATAGCCAAATCATGGTCAGTGCCACCCAAGCGGTCACTGACGAGTGGTTGCCCCAGCAGCCGTTTCGGGTGCGGCTGCCCCTGCAGGAAATCACCCTGCGCGTCATTCTCAAGGCGGTGTTCGGGCTAACGGAGGGCGATCGCTACCACCAGTTGCGCACCCTCACCAGCGCTCTGCTCGATTCCATTGGCTCGCCCCTCAGCGCCAGCCTGATTTTCTTTCGCGCCCTCCAGCAGGACTGGGGACCGTGGAGTCCGTGGGGGCGGTTTGTCCGGTATAAGCAGCGGGTGGACGAGCTCGTCTACGCCGAAATACGCGACCGGATGGCGGCACAGCAGGCGGGCCAGGGTGCTGTGCGAGACGACATTTTGTCCCTGCTGATGTCGGCCCGCGACGAGGCCGGCCAGCCCATGGGGGAGACGGAACTCCGGGACGAGCTGATGACCCTGCTGCTGGCGGGCCATGAAACGACGGCATCGGGGCTGTCCTGGGCGCTGTACTGGATTCATGCGGTGCCGGAGGTCGAGGCCAAGCTGCGGGCAGAACTGGCAACCTTGGGCGATCGCCCCGACCCCAGCGACGTCGTGCGCCTGCCCTACCTGACAGCGGTTTGTCAGGAGTCTCTGCGCCTTTACCCCGTTACCCTGACGACGGGCGTGCGGGTGCTCCAGCAGCCGATGACCCTGGCGGGCTATGACCTAGATGCGGGGACGGTGCTGTTCCCCTGCACCTACCTGGTGCATCACCGCGCAGATCTCTACCCCGACTCAAAGCAGTTCCGGCCCGAGCGCTTTCTCGATCGGTCGTTTGCGCCTCATGAATACCTCCCCTTTGGCGGCGGTCACCGCTACTGCATCGGAGCCGCAATGGCCATGCAGGAGATGAAGCTGGTGCTGGCGACCACCCTATCGCGCTGGCGGCTGTCTTTAGTGAGCGATCGCCCCCTGAAGCCGGTTCGGCGGGGGCTCACCATTGCCCCTCCAAATTCGTTCCG